>PMCE01000521.1 GCA_003154025.1 Syntrophaceae bacterium | reverse complement strand
GAGGAGGAATCCTCTTTGCCGTTCAAGACGGTTTCCCGTATCGCCCCCTCCAGCAGGTCGATCCCCGAATGGTGGAGAGCGGATACGGGGATGAGCGGCACGCCGGGGAGGGGACCGGTTAGATCTTGCGGGTTCAGGCGTGGAGGCAGGTCGTTCTTGTTGATGGCCACCACGCTCTTCTTTCCCCGGACCTCCGGCAGGATGTCGCGGTCTTCGGCGGTCAAGGGCTCGGAGCCATCCACCACCCAGATGACCAGGTCCGCCTGAGCCAGGCGGTCCCGCGTGCGCTTCACCCCTTCCATCTCCACCGCATCCTTGGTGTGCCGAAGCCCGGCCGTGTCCATGATCTTCAGGGGAATCCCCCGGACGTTCACCACCTCTTCGATGACATCGCGGGTGGTTCCGGGGACGGGAGTCACGATGGCGCGGTCTTCCCGAAGAAGGGAATTGAGGAGGCTCGACTTTCCCACATTGGGCCGCCCGATGATGACCGCCGCAATCCCCTGGCGGTAAATCTTCCCCTCATCATAGGTCCGCAAAAAGGAGTCCAACTTTTCCCCGGCCGCCCGCAGACGGCGATGGGCTTCTTCCCCCGAAAGCCCGGGGACCTCTTCCTCCGGAAAATCGATCCCGGCTTCCAGCAAGGCCAGGAGGTCGGCCAGATCTTCGCGGATCTCCTTGACCTCCCTGCCCAGCCGGCCCTGACGGTGCAGGTTGGCCAGTTCCAGGGAGCGGCGGGTTTTGGATTGGATCAGGTCGATGACCGCCTCGGCCTGGGTAAGGTCGATCCTTCCGTTGAGAAAGGCCCGGCGGGTGAACTCCCCCGGCTCGGCCAGACGGGCCCCGCAACGGAGCGCCGCTTCCAGGATTTCCTGGAGAACGAGGACCCCGCTGTGGGCCTGGATCTCGGCCACATCCTCCCGGGTGTAGGTCTTGGGTTGGGCCATGAAGACCGCCAGGACTTCGTCGATCACCGACCGGTCTTGGGGCCGGAGGATTTCTCCTAGGTAGAAACGATGGGACCGGAGCGGCCCTTCCCCTCCCCGGCGGCGGAAGATCCGATCGAGAATCTCCCGCGCTTGAGGGCCGCTGAGGCGCACGATGCCGATCCCCCCGACCCCCAGGGGGGTGGAGATCGCCGCAATCGTGTCCTCGGAGTTCATGAAGATTTTTTCTCGGGGCTGATGATCACCTTCCGGTAAAGTCCGGTTCCGGTGGACCAGGTACGCAGGCTCTTGTCTTCCTGCAGGGCCAGATGAACGATGCGCCGGTCATGGGCGCTCATGGGGCTGATGGTAACCGGGCGGCCCAGATGTTTGGCCTTTTCTCCCAGGCGTTGGGCCAGCTTGACCAGGGAATCCTCCCGGCGGAAACGGTAATTCTCCGTGTCCACCACGATCCGCTTTTTGTCCTCCGCATCCTTGTGGACGATCTTGTTGATCAGGTACTCGATGGCATCCAGGGTCTGCCCCTTGCGCCCGATCAGAAGCCCGCTGCCGTCTCCCCCGATGTTCAAAAGAATGCGTTCGGAATCCTCCTTGAGGTCGACGGTCGCTTCCACCTCCAGAAGACGCAGAAGGTCCTGGAGGATTTTTTTGGCGGTCTCCGCCACTTGGTTGTCGGAGGGCGCGGCGGGGGCATGGGCCGCGGGGGGCCGCGGGGCGGGTTTTTCCTTCACCGTGGCGCGGACCTTGGCATTCTTAGCCCCCAGCCCCAGGAATCCGCTGGAACCGCTGGAGAGGACTTCCACCTCTAACTCTTCACGGGAAACCCCCAATTCCTGGCACGCTTTCTGGATGGCTTCCTCGGCGGTTTTGGCCTCGATTTCTACCGACTTCATGGTATTCCTCACACTTATCTGATTTGCCGATTCATATAGAGCTGCTGCCCGATGGAGAGCAGGTTGCTAAAGAACCAATAAATGACCAGCCCCGTCGGAAAGGATAAGAACATGAAAGTAAAGACGACGGGCATGATGAGCATCATCTTGGCCTGGGTCGGATCGCCGGTGGTGGGGGTGAGCCACTGCTGGGCGAACATGGAGCCCCCCATCAGGATGGGAGAGATGTAGTAAGGGTCCGCGGCGGCGAGGTCCTGGATCCACCAGTAGAAGGGGGCATGCCGCAGCTCGATGGTGTAAAGGAGGACTTTGTAAAGGGCGAAGAAGACCGGGATCTGGATGGCCATGGGCAGGCATCCGCTCATGGGATTCACCTTGTAACGGCGGTAGAGCTCCATGAGCTCTTTGTTCATTTTTTCCTTGTCGTCCTTGAATTTTTCCCGGAGCTTAGCCATCTCGGGCTGCAGTTTTTTCATCTCGGACATGGATCTCATGCTGATCTGGGTCGGGTAAAGAAAGATGATTTTAATGATGATCGTGAGGAAGATGATGGCCAGTCCGTAATTTCCCACGTACTGGTAGAAGAATTTCATGGCCCAGAGCATGGGCTTGGCCACGATGTCGAACCAGCCGAAGTCCAGCGCTTTGTCCAGGTCGTGACCGAAGGCTTTGAGCGTATCCAGATCCTTGGGGCCCAGGAAAAGGAGATAAGACTGGGCGAGCTGGGTCCCTGGGGGAAGCGAAACCTTGGGGCCGGCCATGCGCAGCTCGGCGGCCTGGTCGGAGACTTTTTTCAGAACCAGTTCGGTCCCTTCCGACTTCTGGGGAATGAAGGCGGCCAGGAAATACTGATCCTGGAAACCACCCCACTGGACGTTCTCGGTGAACCGTTTCTCCCCCCCCTTTAGATCGCTTTGGTCCACTTCATGGAACTCTTTCTTGATCAGGGCGGTGAAGGGAGGAACGGAAGCGGATGAGCTTCCGCCCGAACCGGGGATGCAGGCCATTCCCCCTCCGCTGGCGGGAGGATGCAGCTTGCCGGTCCAGACCAGGGTCGGCCGCCCTTCGACCAGCTGGGATGAAAGGTTGGCCATCTGGACGTTGATATCGATGCGGTAGGAGTCGGCATGAAAGACCATCTGCTGGGTCAGTTTGATTCCTTCCGGAGAACTCCAGGAGAAGACCACTTCTCCCTCATTCCGGTCCGGACCCAGGTTGAGGGCTTCCGCATTCACCTGGAAGACCGCGTCCGCAGGGAAGGGAAAATTCGTGAGGGCCACTTCCAGGCCCAGGGGATATCCGTTCCCCAGGTTCTCGGTGGCCAGGTCGATCGGCTTGGCTCCCTCCCCGATTTTATCCAGGTATTTCTTGACCCGGAAATCCTTCAATTTCGCCCCGCGGGTGTTTAAGACCGCCGTATACAGGGGGGTTTCGATGGTGATGTCCTTACCGGGCTCGGTTTGGATGGTTGCGGCGCCGCGGGCCTGGGGCACGGGGGCGACTCCGGGGATCTTCTCCGCGGCACTGACCGCCTTGGCCGGTTCCTCTTTGGCGGGGGTTGCCGTCTGGGCTTTTTCCGCAGCGGGCTTCTCCGGGGGAGCAGGAGAGAAAAAGGCCTGGTAGACGACCAGGATAACCAGGGAAATAATGACTGCCAATAGGGCCCGAATCTGCATAGATTACCTCCGTGGGCTTAACTCCGGGCTGTCCGGTCCGGGGGTTTCACCACCGGATCGTAGCCGCCAGGGTGGAAGGGATGGCACCTCAGGATTCTCCAGGCTGCCAGGAGTAGCCCCTTGACCGGGCCGAACCGCTCCACGGCTTCCATGGCGTAGGCAGAGCAGGAAGGCACAAAGCGGCAAGAGGAAAAGGTCAGCGGAGAGAGAAAATACCGATAAAATCGAATGAGACCCAGAATGACTTTGCTCAACATCCCTGTGGGAGGAGGCTAACGCCTCCTGAATAATCCTTTCAGCTCTTCGGATACGTGCCAATAATTCAGACTGGCCGAACCTTCCCGCGCCGTAACCACCAGGTCCGAAGACCCCGGCAGAGATTCTTTGTTCAGGCGGAAAAACTCCCGAATCCGGCGCTTGAGGCGGTTCCGCTCCACCGCCGGCCCGATTCTTCTCCCCACGGTGACCCCCAACCGGGAATGGAACAGAGCATTGGGAAGGATGGAAACCCGAAAATGAGGCGTCTGGTATTTGGTTCCTTCTCTGAAGATCCGCTGGAAGTCGACCCGTCGGCGAATCCTGTCCTCTCTGCGGAAGGTAAACTGGGCCATCTTCCCGGGCTCCGATTTCTGTGGAGAATCGGGTTTTAAGACTCACTCGCCTCGACGATCAGTCTCTTTCTTCCCTTCGCCCTCCTCCGCTTGAGGACCAGCTGCCCGCCCTTGGTAGACATCCGCTTTCTGAACCCGTGGGTTCTTTTCCGGCGAGTATTGCTAGGCTGAAACGTTCTCTTCACCCATGCACTCCTGACTATTTGATTTTTATACCGATCGGCCCCGGCCGCCGGGGGGATTCATCCCTGCTTCGAACCGCTCGGATGAACCCGCTTGGTTATGTAAAGAGTAAATTATATGCTTTTCATTTCTAAACCGCAAGATTAAAATAGCAGGATGTCGAGTGGCGGGGATACCTCCATTCTTTTCCACCCCCGCGCCAAAGCAAGAATTTTTCCCGAAACGCTTTTCCTTTCATGAGGCCTATGGAGCAGATCTGTTTCTTTGACATGGACAAGACTCTCATCTCCGGGAATTCCGGCGTCTCTTTTATGCGCTATTCCCTCCGCCGGGGAAAGACGACCCGCTGGAAAGTTCTCAAATCCATGGTGGATTATGTCCGTTACCGCTATGATCTCCTAAACATGGAAGTGGCCTACCGGGATTCCCTACGACCCTTGGTGGGCATTCGGGAGGAGGAACTGGTTCAATTCTGCCAGGAATGGTTCGAAGATGCCGTCCTTCCCTTGATCTATCCCCAGGCCAGGGATTCTGTCCACCAACATTTGGGGCAAGGGCAGAGAGTGGCCATCATCTCCAACGCCATTTCTTACGCCGTGGCCCCTCTGGCTCAATACCTGGGAGTGCCCCATGTTTTGGCCACCCGACTGGAAGTCCGGCAGGGAGTTTTCACCGGGGATTACATCAAACCGCTCTGCTTTCGCCAGGGGAAAGTGTTCTGGGCGGAAAAGCTCGCCCGGGAGATAGGGACGGATGTGGGCCAGAGCACCTTCTACACGGACAGCATCACCGACCTTCCCCTCCTGGAACGGGTCCGGGACCCCCGAGTCGTAAACCCGGACCCCAGGCTGAGGCGCCTGGCGCGGAAAAGAGGCTGGGCGATCCTGGATTTCCTTCCTCCCGACGGCCCCTAAAAAAAAGAAGGCATCCCGCGCGCGGATGCCTTCTTTTGGTCCTTACATTTCTACCTAGGGTCCAAGGTGGCCGCTGCAGGCCCCCAGGGATATACGTCGAACGGCCCTTTGGCTTTAAAAGATTTTCGCTAGGCTGGTGACGGTGCCGTCGGTGACCCAGACATTCACCACGTCCCCCACATTAATCCCCGACATTCCGGCGGCAGCATTCTTTCCCACCTTCAAGCTTACTTTCTTCTGCTGCTTCACCGCGCTCTGGGCGATAGTGATCTTTTTGGCTACCATATCGACAGCCGTAACCTGTCCCCCCAGGCGGTACATCACGGGTTTGGGCGGGGCTTCCTTCTTGGGTTCTTCCTTTTTCACTTCCTCGGCCGGTTTGGCCGGTTCGGCGGGTTTGGCCACTTCGCCAGGCTTGGCCGGTTCTGCCGGCTTGGCGGGTTCCGCCGGTTTANNCTTTCCTCGGAAAGATATCCTTTTTCGCCGCCCGGGGGCAAGGCCAGGGCTTACCGCCCTCGGGAGAACGAAATCGGCGGGAAAACCCTTCTGCCCCTGGAATCCTTTGGCCTTTGAAGAGAAGGGTGAAGAAGATCGGTAATGAACAGGGAGGGGGAGGAGAGACCCCCGCGAAACGGAAAAGGGGAAGGAATGGCGCCCACGAAAGATTCCCAAGAGGGTTTTTCCATCCGGAGGCGGGCCTTCGAAAAGATGGTCAAGGGGGCCCTGGAGACCATCCCCCAGGAGTTGAAGGAACAACTGGAGAACGTGGCCTTCATCGTCGAAGACGAGCCCTCCGACCTCCCCGACGAATGGGAGGAGGAAGACCGGAACTTACTCGGCCTCTACCACGGGGTTTCGCGGAAGAGCCGGGGGTTCTGGTACGGCAACGCCCTGCCGGACCGAATTCTCATTTACCAGCGGCCCCTGGAACGGATCAGCGCCAACCTCCAGGAGCTGGAAGAAAACATCCGGCAAACGGTGATCCACGAGGTCGGACATTATTTCGGGTTCGACGAGGAGGAACTCCGGGAGCTGGAGGAGGAAATTTTCCGGTCCGGGCAGGATGACAAGTCCAAGGGATAGAGATCCTTTCTCCGTTCTGGTTTCGAATTTCGGATTTGTTCGATCTCCATCTTCCCCTCGCACCCCCTCTACCGGAAGGGACAGGAACAGGGGATGGATGAGCAAAGGGGGCACACCCGGGGGTATTTTTTAAGGACTTCGGACTCCAAATCGATGCCCAGAAGATTGGCTACGGATACCATCCAGGCCAAGACGTCGGCCATTTCCTTTCCCAGGTTGTCCTCTTTCCTGCGGTAAGCCCGGGTAAGTTCGCCCACTTCCTCCAGGAGCCAGAGGAAGGTTCGGTCCGCCCCGCGCCTTTGGTCCCGGTCCAGGTAGATCTGCCCGATGAGTCGCTGAAATTCTCTGATTTCCAAGGGTCGTTTCCTCCACCGCACGGATATAAAAATGATTATTTATTACCATAACCTAGGAGATAAGACAAGGCTTTCCGGAAGATATTTTCCTTGACAAAGAAACATTTCATTATATATTAAGGTTTTTATATTCGATTCGGAGCTTTTTGAGCTGTGATCATTCGAGTCGAAGACATACCCGCGCAGGGGAGGCAGGAGTCCTTTCCGGAAGACGAGGGACCCCTGAATGAGCGCTTGGGAGGGGAAGCTACCAGCTCGGGTCTTCAATTTTCGGACCCGGTCCAGGTCCGGGTAAACCTTTCCCGCTCGGGAAAGGTGGTCCTGGTGAAGAGCCGGATCGAAGCTCGGGTGAAATGCACCTGTGCCCGTTGTCTCGACCCTTTCGCCCTGACCCTCTCCTCTGAAATTCAGTTTAGCTTGAAGCCCAGGCCCGACCCAAATCTCGCTTCTCCCCAGGAGGTTGAACTTGCCCGGGAAGATTTGGAGACGGATTATTATGAAGGGGAGGAAGTCGATTTGAGTCCCCTGATCCAGGATCAGGCTCTGCTGACCCTTCCTCCTAAAGTCATCTGCCGGGAAGATTGCCGCGGGTTGTGCCCGCGGTGCGGAAAGAATTTGAATCGGGAGAGTTGCCAATGTCCGGCCACGGAAGCCGATCCCCGGCTCGCAGCCCTGAAAAAATTCCTGGTTCATTAATGGCGAGGTGAGTGCTTTATGCCCAATCCGAAGAAGAGACATTCGAAAACCAGACGCGACAAACGACGGACCCATGATCGTCTGGCTTCCCCCCAGTTTTCCGTCTGCCAGACCTGCGGGGAAGTCAAGGTGCCTCACCGGGTCTGTCCCCACTGCGGCAGCTACCGCGGCCGAACCGTGATCGAGACCGAAGAGACCTGAGGGAACGCAGACCGATGAAAATCGCCGTGGATGCCATGGGCGGGGACTTCGCCCCCCGGAACATTGTGGAAGGGGCGGTCCTCGCAGCCCGCGAATACGGGATTCCCGTGGTCCTGGTGGGAGATCAGAAGGTCGTGCAGGAAGAGCTCGCCCGTCATCCGGGCAGCGGTTCGCTTCCCCTGACCGTCGTCCATGCCTCCGAAGCGGTGGGCATGGATGAGTCCCCCATGACCCCCATCCGCAGGAAGAAAGACTCCTCGATCAAGGTGGCCTTTGACCTAGTCAAGAAGGGAGAAGCCGGCGCTCTCTTCAGCGCCGGTAATTCGGGCGCGGTTCTGGCCACGGCGGTCTTCGTGCTGGGGAAATTAAAGGGCGTGGACCGCCCCGCCATCGGAACCATCTTCCCCACGCTGAAGGGTTGGACCCTCCTCCTGGACGCCGGCGCCAACGTCGACTGCAAGGCTTTTCATCTCGTTCAATTCGCCATCATGGGTGAGGCCTACGCCAAATATATCCTGAAGGTCAAGAAGCCGGCGGTGGGGCTGCTGAGCAACGGCGAAGAGGAATCCAAAGGGAACGAGCTGATCCGGGAAACGAATGCCCTCCTCCGCAAGACTTCCATCGGGTATGTGGGCCCGGCGGAAGGCCGGGATATCTTCAATGGGCGGGCCGACGTGGTGGTCTGCGACGGCTTCGTGGGAAATGCGGCCCTGAAGATCTGCGAGGGGATGGCCGAGGCCATCGGCGCCATGATCCGCCAGGAAGTCGAAGGCAGCTTTATGGCCAAGCTGGCTTACCTCCTCGCCCGTGGGGCGGTGAACGATATCAAGAAAAAACTGGACTACTCCGAATACGGAGGGGCCCCCCTCCTGGGAGTCGACGGTGTGGTGATCATCGGCCACGGCCGTTCTACGGCCAAGGCCGTCAAAAACGCGGTCCGGCTGGCGCACGAATTTGCCCAGATCGGCCTTCCCAAGCTCCTCGTCCAAAGCCTGGAGGAAAACCAGGAACCCCAAACGCAGGGCGGCCTAGCCAAGGTCTGGGACCAGATCAAAGAAAAGATCAGCAGCTGAAAGGATCTTTCAAAGGAGCTCCTCTCGAGTCTTCCCTGCACGGAGAAGGGGGAAAGGGGGTTCATACGGGAGCAGAAAGAAAACCATGATCACGTCGCGAATCATTGCCACAGGCTATTACGTTCCTCCCAAGGTTCTGACCAATTTGGATTTGGAAAAGATGGTGGATACGTCCGATGAATGGATCGTCTCCCGTTCCGGGATCCGGGAACGCCGGATCGCGGAGCGGAACGTGGCCACCTCGGACCTGGGCACCCAGGCGGCGCTGAAGGCCCTGGAGATGGCCGGCATGTCGGCGGAGGAGCTGGATTTCATCATCACCGGGACCAACAGCCCGGATATGTCCTTCCCCTGCACCAGTTGCTTTATCCAGTCCAAGATCGGGGCCAAGAAGGCGGCCGGCTTTGATATCCAGGCGGGGTGCACCAGCTTTATCCATACCCTTTCCCTGGCGGACAAGTTCATCAAGGAAAACCCGCGGCGCAAAGTGATGGTGCTGGGCGCCGAGATCATGTCCAAAGTGATCGACTGGAAGGACCGGGGGACCTGCGTTCTCTTCGGGGATGGAGCCGGGGCGGTCATCCTGACCGGTGAGGAGGGGGACCGGGGGATTCTTTCGACCCACCTCTACTCCGACGGTTCTCTCTGGGAGCTTCTCTACCTGCCCGGAGGGGGATCGGCCAATCCCTCTTCCCATGAAACCGTCGACAAGAACCTGCACTGCATCAAGATGGCCGGAAATCAGCTCTTCAAGGTGGCGGTCCGGGCCCTGGCCGAGGTGTCGCAGGAGGCGCTGGAGTTCAACGGGCTGAAGAGCCAGGACATCGATTACATGATCCCCCACCAGGCCAACACCCGCATCATCGAGGCAGCCGCCCGGTTGATCAACTTCCCGATGGAGAAGGTCTACCTGAACATCGAGCGCTTCGGGAATACTTCTTCGGCCACCATTCCCATTGCCCTGGACGAGATGAACCGGGCCGGCAAGCTGAAGCCCGGCAACCTGATCCT
>PMCE01000122.1:3913-22046 GCA_003154025.1 Syntrophaceae bacterium | reverse complement strand
CCTCGCCGATGGGCATGAATTCGATGAAACGCACCTGGAAGGGTTCCTTCTGGGTGAGGCGGGCAAAGTCCTCGATCTCCCCGTCGTTGAACCCGGCGATGGCCACCACGTTGATCTTGATCGGGGACATCCCCACCCGCCACGCCGCATCGATCCCTTCCCAGACCTTCCGCAGGTCTCCGCCGCGGGTGATCTGCCGGTATTTCTGCGGGTCGAGGGAATCCATGCTGATATTGACTCGTTTCAACCCCGCCCGGTGGAGTTCGGGAGAAAACTCCCGGAGAAGAAGGGCGTTGGTGGTCATGGAAAGGTCATTGACGCCGGCCAGTCCGGCGAGTCTCTCCACCAGGGAGACCACGCCTTTACGCACCAGCGGCTCTCCTCCGGTGATCCGGATCTTATTGATCCCCCGCTTCACTGCCAGTGCCGCTACGCGGAGGATCTCCTCGTAGGAAAGGATCTCCGAGTGGCCGAACTGCGAGACCCCTTCCTTCGGCATGCAGTACCGGCAGCGGAGGTTGCAACGGTCGGTAATGGAAATGCGGAGGTAGTTAATCCGCCGGTTGTGGGTGTCGATCAAGCCGCTCATTTGACTAAAACGAAAGACGAAGTCGGGATTGAGGCCTCAAGGGAAAAGGCCTGCCCCGGCACGCAATCCGCTCCTCCATCTCTTGACAACTGGGTTTTACTCCTGTCGTCATTATAGCTTTTCATCCCCCCCTTTGGAAAGGGAAATCCCGTTGATTTTCACGCGGGGATGGGCTAAAAAGAAGAGAATAATTACTGAAATCTGGTGGAAGGAGAGGGACCTGGAGAGAAAGAGGGCCTCCTTGGAGATCGTAACCATCGACGGCCCGGCTGGAGCGGGAAAAAGCACTGTGAGCAGGTTGTTGGCCCGCCGGCTGGGTTACTTTTATCTGGATACGGGCGCCATGTATCGTGCCGTGGCCCTTCGCGTCCAAAAAGAAGGAATNNGCGCCTGTTTTGCCAGGGAGAGGACGTGACGGAAGCCATCCGCGACCCGGAGATCGGGAAGCTGGCTTCGGCCGTCTCCATGAGGCGGCCGGTGCGGGACGCCATGGCCAGGCTGCAACGGAAGATGGGTTCCCGGGGAAGGATCGTGGCCGAAGGTCGGGACACGGGAACGGTGGTTTTCCCCCGGGCGAGGTATAAATTCTTCCTAAACGCGAAGCCGCAAGAAAGGGCGCTGCGGCGATACCGGGAGCTAAAGGCGAAGGGCCTCGAGCTTGGGTTGGAGGAGGTCGGCCGCGAGGTGCGGGAGAGGGACGCTCAGGACTCCTCCCGAGAACTGGCCCCCCTGCGGCCCGCAGAGGATGCCCACCTCGTCGACTCCACCGGGTTGACCCCGGAAGAGGTGGTGGATAAGATGCTATCGGTCATGAAAAAAGGTTGATTTTTCGTTTTTTTTGCTCCCTATTCCGTAGCCGCAACTGGCGGTTATTGACTTTTTCCCTTTCCTGACACTAACACTGACACTATTTAGTGGTTGTGGTTTTTTCCCTATATGCTATAATTTTTTTTCGAGAGAGGAATTACGTCCTGGGGGGTAGATGAATGTCTGAAAACGAGGTGGATTTACCAGCCAAAATTGCGGAGGATGGGCCTCCAACCGAAGGGGCGGAAGAGCCTGTAGAAAGCAAGGGAAAACCCGAGGAAGGGGAGAGCTTCCAGGAACTTTATGAGGAGAGCCTCCAGGAAATCGGCGAAGGTGAAGTGGTCCACGGGCGGATCATCCACGTAGGCCCGGAATTCGTGACCGTAGACGTGGGCTTCAAATCCGAAGGCCAGGTTCCCCTTCGGGAATTTCTCCAGAAGGACGGAACCCTGCGGGTAAACGTGGGGGACGAAATCGACGTCCTGGTGGAACGCAAGGAGTCCGAGACCGGACTCGTGAATCTTTCCAAGGAAAAAGCCGACAAGTTCAGGTTTTGGGAGGAGATCAGCAAGGCCTGGAACGAAGACCAGGTGATTGAAGGAAAGATCATCTCCCGTATCAAAGGCGGCCTCAACGTCGACATCGGTGTTCTCGCCTTTCTGCCGGGGTCCCAGGTGGACATCCGTCCGATCCGCAACCTGGAAAAGCTCATCGGCACCACCGCCAAATTCAAGATCATCAAGCTGAACCGCCGGCGTGGAAACGTCGTTCTCTCCAGGCGCATCCTCTTGGAGAAGGAGCGGGAGTCCCAACGGACGAAAACGCTGGAGCACCTGGAAGAAGGAAAGATCGTCGANNATCCCTCGGACGTCCTCAAGGTCGGGCAGACGATCAAAGTCAAAGTCCTCCAGTTCGACCGGGAGAGCCAGCGGGTGTCGCTGGGCCTCAAGCAGACGACCCCGGATCCCTGGGAAAATGTCGCCCAGAAGTTCGCCGTGGGAAGTCGGATCAAAGGGAAAGTGACCTCCATCACCGATTACGGGGCTTTTGTCCAGCTCCTGGACGGGGTCGAGGGGTTGGTTCACGTCTCCGAGATGGCCTGGACCAAAAGGGTCCGGCATCCTTCCAAGATTCTCTCCGTGGGGGATGAGGTGGAGGTCATGGTCCTCGACGTGGACCCGAACCAGAAACGGATCTCCCTGGGATTGAAGCAGACGAGCGCGAACCCGTGGGATACCATCGCCGAGCGGTATCCCGTGGGCACCAAGATTCAGGGGCGCATCAAGAACATCACCGATTTCGGAGTCTTCATCGGCATTGATGAAGGGATCGACGGGCTGGTCCACATCTCCGACGTTTCCTGGACGGAGCGCCTCAAACATCCCTCGGAGATGTTCAAAAAGGGCCAGGAAGTTCAGGCCATCGTCCTGAACATCGACAAAGAGAACCAGCGCTTTTCCCTGGGCATCAAACAGATTCAGAAGAACCCCTGGGACGATATCCATCACCGCTACCGGGTGGGGCAGCTGGTGAAAGGCAAGGTCACCAACGTGACCAAATTCGGGGCGTTCGTGGAGCTGGAGCCGGNNCTCAAGATGGGGGACGAAATCCAGACGGCGGTCATCAACGTAGATCCCAAGAGACACAAAATCGGCCTCAGCATCAAGGATGTGGACCGGTACCAGACCCAGCAGGCCCGCAAAGAGGCCGTCCCGACGACATACGAGGACGATACCTCCGACTTCGGCCGCATGCTGAAGGAAGGGCTGGAGAAAAGAGCCCGGGAAGCGAACAGCGGTCAGGATTCCTAACCGGTAGATGAAAAAGCACCCCATACTGCTAGGGCTCGTGGTCTTCGGGGTCCTCATGGGCCTCTTTATAATCAGCATCTGCGCCCTTTCCTACCTTACCAATCGGGAAGAAAGCCTCTGGGGCGGAGAGAAGGTAGCGGTCATTGAGCTCCGTGGGGTCATCCTCGACCCCCAGCCCGTCGTCGAAAAGCTGGTCAAACTCCGAAAAAACGAAAAGGTCAAGGCCATTGTGTTGCGGATCGACTCCCCCGGCGGGGGGGTCGGTCCGGCGCAGGAGATATACTCCGAGGTGAAGAAGGCCCAGAAGGAGAAGAAGGTCCTGGTCTCCATGGGTTCCGTGGCCGCCTCGGGAGGGTACTATATCGCCTGCGCGGCCGACACGATCATGGCCAATCCGGGGACCATCACGGGCTCCATCGGGGTCATCATGGAGAGCCTGAACGTGGAGGAGCTCCTGCACAAAATCGGCCTGCGCTCCATGGTGGTGAAGAGCGGCAAACACAAGGACCTGGGTTCCCCCCTGCGCCCGATGACCGACGAGGAAAAGAAACTCCTCCAGGGGGTGCTGGACAGCGTTCACGACCAGTTCATCCGGGCCGTGGCCGAGGGGCGCAAGCTGCCGGTGGAAAAGGTCCGGGAGCTGGCGGACGGGCGAATCTTCTCCGGCGAGCAGGCCCGGAACCTGGGGCTCGTCGACGAGCTGGGAAACCTGGAGGAAGCCATCGCCCTGGCGGCCAAGATGGCCGGCATCCGGGGGGAGCCGGAAGTCATCTACGCCGAGAAGAAGAGGTTCTCCCTGTTTGACTTTTTGCTTCAAGAGTCCGTCTCCAAGATTGCGGAGGGCCTGAGAGAGAGCGCGCCTCCTATGAATTTTCTGTACTACTGGCCCCATCGTTAACCCCCCCCGGGCATTTCAGATTTCAGATTTTAGATTCCAGATTTACAATCGGGGATTGAAATAGCAGGTCCATCCGTTGGAAGTCTACAATCTGAGATCACAGATGCTAGATCTGAGGTTTTAAATCTGCAATCTTGAATCTGCAATCTGCAAGCCCTTTTCCCCCATGCCCCGTATCGCTTCCTTAGACATAGGCTCTAACACCCTACGACTCCTCATCGCCGAGCCTTTGTCCGGGGTGGAATTCCGACCCTTGCGGGTGGAGCGGATCATCACTCGTTTGGGGGGAGGATTCTCCCCCGGCCGGGAGCTGGATGAAGCCGCCATGGGGAGGACGTTGGAAGCTCTCCGTTCCTTCGCGGAACTCGTGAAGAGAGAAAAGGCGGAACGGGTCTTTGCCGTGGGGACGGGGGTCTTGCGGGAGGCCGGGAACGGGCGGGCATTCATGGAAGCGGCGGAGAGAGAGACCGGTCTGAGCATTCGCCTTCTCACGGGGGAAGAGGAAGGGCGACTGATGCTCCGGGGGGTCGTGGGCGTCCTGCAGGACCGGGAGGCCCCCCGTTTGGTGACGGATGTGGGCGGGTGGTCCACGGAGGTTCTCTGGGTGGAGGGCGGAAAACCTTTGCACACCGCCAGCTTGGCGTTGGGCGCCGTCGCTTTGACCGAAAGATTCCTGGCCGAAGACCCGCCGAGCCATTCCGGTGTCCAGGGTTTGAGCGCCCGGATTCGTTCCGAGTTCCTGAGCCTTCGCCGGGAGTGGGAAAGGGAGGGGAAACGGGCCCGAGACCTGCACCCCTACCTGGTCGGTACGGCGGGCACGGCCACCACCCTGGCGGCGATGGATCTGGCTCTTCCCTTCTATGACCCGCAGAAGATCAACGGCCACCTGATTTCCCTCCCAGGATTACGCCGGTTCTATCACCGCCTCCTATCGCTGCCGCTGGAGAAGCGGCGAAAGATCGTCGGGCTGGAGAAGGGGAGGGAGGACTTGATCGTGGCCGGCTCGGCGGTCCTCGTGAACCTCCTGGAAGTCTTTGACCGAACCACCCTGGAGGTGGTCGATTCCGGGCTTCTGGAAGGAGTCCTTCTGGAAGGAATGGCTAAGATGCGGAATGCGGAATTCCGAATTCGGAATGAAGAATAGAAAAATTCCGCATTCGCCATTCCGCGTTCCGCATTCGGGGTTTTCCTTCCTTGACATCTAGGAAGCCGCATAATAAATTTATTTAATATCTTCATGCAGGAGCCCGTCATGATTCCCGAAAAAATGACTGAGAGTCTCACCTTTGACGACGTTCTTCTGGTTCCGGCGGAGTCTTCCATCCTGCCCCGGGATGTGGATGTCTCCACCCAGCTCACCGGGACCATCCGGCTGAACATCCCCCTGCTGAGTTCGGCCATGGACACGGTCACCGAAGCGCAGATGGCCATTGCCATGGCCAGGGAGGGGGGAATCGGGATCATCCACCGTAACCTGCCGGTGGCGGTTCAGGCGGCGGAAGTGGACAAGGTGAAGAAGTCCGAGAGCGGAATGATCGTCGACCCGATCACCATGGACCCCGACAAAAGGATTTACGAGGCCTTGGAGGTCATGAAGAAATACCGCATCTCCGGAGTGCCGATCACCCGCCGGGGAAAGCTGGTAGGAATCCTGACCAACCGGGACCTGCGGTTCGAAACCCAGCTGGATCAGCCCATCTCCGCGGTCATGACCAAAGAGAACCTGATAACCGCCCCCCCGGGAATCAGCCTGGAAGAGTCCAAACGGCTGCTCCATAAGAACCGCATCGAAAAACTCCTGGTAGTGGACGAGCAGAATAACCTGAAGGGACTCATTACCATCAAGGATATCGAGAAGACGATCAAGTATCCCTATTCCTGCAAAGACCACCTGGGACGCTTGCGGGTGGGGGCGGCCGTGGGCCCGGGGGCGGACCGGGACGCGCGGGTGGAGGCGCTCCTCAAGGCGGGCGCGGATGTGATCGTGGTGGACACGGCCCATGGCCACTCGCGCAATGTCGTCGAGGCCGTCCGGGCGATCAAGAAAAATTTCCCTGACTGTCAGCTCGCTGCCGGAAATGTGGCCACGGCGGAAGGGGCGGAAGCATTAATCCAGGCCGGAGTGGACGCCCTCAAAATCGGAGTCGGCCCGGGATCGATCTGCACCACCCGGGTCGTCGCCGGAGTCGGCGTCCCGCAGATCACGGCCGTCCTGGAGAGCTCGCGGGTGGCGCAGCGACACGGGATTCCGCTCATTGCCGACGGGGGCATCAAATTTTCGGGGGATATTACCAAGGCCCTGGCGGCGGGGGCCGATTCGGTCATGATCGGAGGCCTCTTTGCCGGTACGGACGAGAGCCCGGGCGAGATGGTTCTGTACCAGGGACGGAGTTATAAGATGTACCGCGGCATGGGGTCCATCGAGGCCATGAAAAGCGGGAGCAAGGACCGGTACGGACAGGATGACGTGGAGTCGGAGCTGAAGCTCGTGCCGGAAGGAATCGAAGGCCGCGTGCCCTACAAGGGCCCCATCTCTTCCAGCGTCTACCAGCTCCTGGGGGGGTTGCGCTCCGGCATGGGATATGTGGGGTGCCGGACTCTGAAGGAGCTGAAAGAAAAGGGCCGCTTCACCAAGATCACTTCGTCGGGCTTACGGGAGAGCCATGTTCACGACGTGATCATCACCAAGGAAGCCCCCAACTACAGCTTGGGCGAAGAGAGTTCCTGGAAGGAGCCATAAGCGCGATGCAGGTGAAGGATTTTCAGGGACGCATTCTGATCCTCGACTACGGGTCCCAGTACACCCAGCTGATCGCCCGAAGGGTGCGGGAAGCGCAGGTGTACTGCGAAATCCATCCCTTTCATATGAGCCTGGAAGCCATCCAGGCTTTTCAGCCCAAAGGGATGATCCTTTCCGGCGGACCGTCCAGCGTCTACCAGAAGGATGCACCCCTCAACCCTCCGGACCTTTTCCGCTTGGGGATCCCTACCCTGGGGATCTGCTACGGCATGCAGCTCATGACCCACGTGCTGGGCGGAAAGGTCGCCGGTTCGAGCAAGCGGGAATACGGACGGAGCGAACTCCTGGTGGACGACGAGAAGGACCTCTTCGCGGGGCTGGACGGGGGAAAAGCCCTCCAGGTGTGGATGAGCCACGGGGACCGGATCGAAGTGCCCCCGGAAGGTTTCCAGGTGATCGCCCATTCGCCCAATTCCCCCGTGGCGGCCATCCGCAATCCAAGCCTTCGGGCCTACGGCGTGCAATTCCACCCGGAGGTGGTCCACACCCCCCTGGGGAAGGAGATCCTGCGCAATTTCCTCTTCCGCATCTGCCAGTGTCCTCCGGACTGGACCATGGGATCTTTCGTGGTCAAGACCATCCAGTTCATGAAGGAGCGGATCGGCCAAAAGAAAATCCTCTGCGCTTTGAGCGGAGGGGTAGACTCTTCGGTGGTCGCCGTCCTCCTCCACCGAGCCGTGGGCAAGCAGCTGACCAGCATCTTTGTAGACAACGGCCTGCTGCGCAAGGACGAAGCCCGGAAGGTGAAGGAACTCTTCGACTGGAACCTGGGGTTGAACCTGAAGATCGTGGACGCCAGCGACCTTTTCCTGGATAAGCTGGCCGGAGTGGTCGACCCGGAGCAGAAGCGCAAGATCATCGGCAACGAGTTCATCTTTCTGTTCGAGAAGGAAGCCCAGAAAGCCGGGGGGGCCGCCTACCTGGCCCAGGGGACTCTCTACCCGGACGTGATCGAGTCGGTCTCTTTCCGGGGGCCTTCGGCGAAGATCAAGAGCCATCACAACGTGGGCGGCCTGCCGGAGCGCATGCATCTCAAGCTCATCGAACCCCTGAAAGAACTCTTCAAGGATGAAGTGCGGGCCGTGGGCCGCGAGCTGGGTCTTCCCCAGGAGCTCATCGAGCGCCAGCCTTTCCCCGGCCCGGGCCTGGCGGTTCGGACTCTGGGGGCGGTGAACCGGGAAGATCTGGTCCTGCTGCGCGAAGCGGATGCCATCGTCGAGGAGGAGATGCGCCGGAGCGGATGGTACACCCGGGTCTGGCAGTCCTTTGCGGTCCTCCTCCCGGTTTGCACGGTCGGGGTCATGGGCGATGAAAGGACTTACGAGCGGGTGGCGGTTTTGCGAGTCGTCCAGAGTATGGACGGGATGACGGCCGATTGGGTTCCACTCCCCTCCGAAGTGCTGGGGACAATATCCAACCGGATCATCAACGAAGTCCGGGGAATCAACCGGGTCGTCTACGATATCTCCTCCAAGCCTCCCAGTACGATCGAATGGGAATAGGGCACAAGGTACAAGGCGCAAGGCTCAAGGTACAAGGTACAAGGTTCAAGGTTCAAGGTGCAAGGTGCAAGGTACAAGGTTCAAGGCGCAAGGCGCAAGGAACAAGAACAAAGATAAATTCCAGCCCGGATGAAAGAAAAGACTCAAGCAAAGGTCAAGCGACCGACCCTTCAAGCCAACATTCAACCCTGAAGCCCAAGGCTCCTAATTTTAGGCATTTTAGGCATTCTAGCGCATTTTAGGCATTTCTTATGAAACACGCAGATTTCGTCCATCTCCATCTCCATACCCAATACAGCCTCCTGGACGGGGCCATCCGGCTGGAGGAGCTTTTCCATAGGGCCAAGGAGTACCGCATGCCGGCCTTGGCCATCACCGACCATGGGACCATGTTCGGGGCCATCGAATTCTACCAGCGGGCCCAGAAGAACGGCATCAAACCCATCATCGGGTGCGAAGTTTACGTGGCCCCGGGCAGCCGGTTGGACAAGACGTCCAAAGGGCCCTCGGAGGCCTCCTACCACCTCATTCTCCTGGCCAAGAACCTCACCGGATACCGGAACCTGATGAAGCTGGTGTCCACGGCCTTCTTCGATGGCTTTTACTACAAACCCCGGGTGGACAAAGAACTCCTCCAGGCTCACCATGAAGGACTGATCGCCCTCAGCGCCTGCCTGCAGGGCGAAATCCCCTACTGCCTCGCGGGCGGCGATCAGAAGAAGGCTCTGCGGGCGGCCGATGAGCTAAGGTCGATCTTCTCCGGCGGGCGTTTTTACCTGGAGCTGCAGGAGAACAAGATCCCCGAGCAGAAGAAAGTCAACGCCGGCCTGATGGCCTTGGCCAAGGAGCTCTCCCTTCCCCTGGTGGCTACCAATGATTGCCACTACCTGAAAAAGGAAGACGCCCAGGCCCACGAGATTCTTCTTTGCATCCAGACCGGCAAGACCCTGAAGGACAAGGACCGGATGAGGTTCTCCACCGAAGAATTTTTCTTCCGCTCCGCCGAGGAGATGGAGGAGCTCTTCTCCTACTGCCCGGAGGCGCTGCGCAATACGGTCGAAGTAGCCGAGATCTGCAATCTGGAACTGAAGCTGAGCGAACTCCAGTTTCCCCAGTTCCAGGTGCCCCCGGGGGAAAGCCTGGACAGCTTCCTGGAGAATTCCGCGCACAAAGGCCTGGAAGACCGGCTTGCCGAGCTGAAGGTTTTCAGCCAGTCCCCCCCGCTGGACGTCGAATTCTACCGGCAGCGCCTGCAGAAAGAAGTGGGCATGATCCAGAAGATGGGTTTCTCCGGGTACTTCCTGATCGTCTCCGACTTCATCCGCTACGCCAAATCCCGGGGCATTCCCGTGGGGCCGGGGAGGGGGTCCGGCGCGGGCTCGCTGGCGGCCTTCTGCCTGGGCATCACCGAGATCGACCCCCTGGTCAACGGGCTCCTCTTCGAGCGCTTCCTCAACCCCGAGAGGGTCAGCCCCCCGGACATCGACATCGACTTCTGCATCCAGGGCCGGGAGGAAGTCATCCAGTACGTGCGCAACAAGTACGGCCAGGACCATGTGGCCCAGATCATCACCTTCGGAAAGATGCAGGCCCGGGCCGTGATCCGGGACGTGGGCCGGGCGATGGACATGCCCTATGGCGAAGTGGACCGGATCGCCAAAATGATTCCCAACACCTTGAATATCACCCTGGAGGAAGCGCTCCATCAGGAACCCCGCCTGAATGAACTGGCCAAGGGCAACGCCGAGGTGAAGAAGCTTCTGACTATGGCCCGGGCCCTGGAAGGGCTGCCCCGCCATGCCTCCACCCACGCGGCCGGAGTGGTGATCTCCAGCCGCCCGCTGGTGGAAGTCGTCCCTCTCTACCGCGGCCAGGGCAATGAAATCATGACCCAGTACGCCATGAAGGACGTGGAGAAGATCGGGCTGATCAAGTTCGATTTTTTGGGCCTCAAAACCCTGACCATGATCGAAGACGTGCTCAAACGGGTGGAGGCCTCCCGGGGGGAGAGGCTGGACCTGAAACGGATTTTGCTCTCCGACCGTCAGACCTATGGCCTCCTCTGCTCCGGGGACACCTCGGGGGTGTTCCAGCTGGAAAGCTCGGGGATGAAGGATCTGGTCATGCGGCTCATGCCCGAACGCTTCGAGGATTTGGTCGCCCTCCTGGCCCTCTACCGCCCCGGTCCGTTGAAGAGCGGAATGGTGGACGACTTCATCAAACGCAAGCAGGGCAAGACCTCCATCGCCTACGAAGTCGCGGAGCTGAAAGATATCCTGGAGGAGACCTACGGGGTTATCGTCTACCAGGAGCAGGTCATGAAGATCGCCACCAAGCTGGCCAGCTTCAGCCTGGCCCAAGCGGATATCCTGCGGCGGGCCATGGGGAAGAAGAATGTGGAAGAGATGGCCATGCAGAAAAAGAACTTCATCGAAGGGGCCCAGGAAAACAAGATCGCGACGAAGAAAGCAGAGAAGCTCTTCGACCTAATGGCCAAGTTCGCCGAATACGGGTTCAATAAGTCCCACAGCGCGGCCTATGCTCTGTTGGCTTTCCAGACGGCCTATCTCAAGGCTCACTACCCGGTCGAGTTTATGGCCGGTCTCCTCTCTTCGGAAACGGGGAACTCGGAAAAGATTCTGCGCTACCGGGTGGAGTGCCGGGAGAAGAAGATCGAGGTCCTTCCGCCGGACCTGAACGAGAGCCGCCCGGACTTCACCGTGGTGGGGGAAAAAATCCGATTCGGCTTGGCTGCGGTCAAGAATGTGGGTCTGGCCGCTATCCAGTCGATCCTCTCCGCCCGGGAGGAGAAGGGGAATTTCACCTCCCTGGCCGACTTCTGCCTCAAGGTGGACCTGCGCAAGGTCAACAAGCGGGTCGTCGAGAGTCTGATCAAGTGCGGGGCTTTCGACAGCCTGGGCTCTTCCCGGTCGCAACTCCTGGCCGGCCTGGAGGAGGCCATGGATTGGGCCCAGGCGATCGAACGGGAGCGGGCCAACCATCAAATCACCATGTTCGGAGGGCTGGCGAACGGGGGACGGAAAGCCGAGCCGCGTCTGCCCGACGTGCCGCCGTGGCCCGAGAACCAGCGGCTGGCCGCGGAGAAAGAGACCCTGGGCTTCTACCTGACCGGCCACCCCTTGAGCAGCATCGCCCCCATCCTCCAGCGATTCACCTCCATGGATACCGTCAAGGTCCAGGAGGCGGCCGACGGGCAGGAAATCCTCATCGGGGGAGTGGTCAACGCCTTGAAGGAGATCAACACCAAGAAGGGGGACCGGATGGCCTTCGTCACCCTGGAGGACCTGAACGGGGTGGTGGAGGTGATCGTCTTCTCCGAGCTCTATAAAAATTCCTCCCTCCTCCTCAAGGGCGAGGACCCGGTCTTCATCAAGGGGAGGGTCGACGCGGGGGAGGAGAATGTGAAGATCATCGCCAGCGAGGTCCTTCCCTTCGAGCAGGCCGTGGGTAAACTAACCACCAGCGTCCACCTCCGCCTGCGCTCCGAGGGACTGCGCCGGGAGGACCTGGAGTCGATGCGGGAGATCTTTCAGGACAATCGGGGAAACTGTCCGGCCTTCCTTCATCTGCTTCTTCCCGGAGAGAGGGAGGCGGTCATCGACCTGGGCGACGATTGGAAATTGAATTCCGCCGACCAGCTGGTCCACCGCATGCGGGACCTGCTGGGGTACGAGGCGGTAAGTTTTCAAGCCTAATCAGAAAAGGGTCCAAGGGGTCAAAGGTTCGAGGGTCCAAGGGTCAAGGGCCCGGAAGAACCCCGGCGAAAGCGAAAGGTCGAATGGACGGTTCTTCACTCGGCCCCTCGACCCCTTGAACCCTCGACCCCTTATTTGGATTATGGCCCTTTATTATCTCGATTTTGAAAAGCCCATCGCCGACCTGGACAAAAGGATCGCGGAGCTGAGGAACTTCTCCTACCAACCCCATCCCCGAGTGGCGGAGGAGATTGCCAGCCTGGAAAAGCAGCTTCAAAAGGTCCTAAAAAAAGTCTACTCCAACCTCACCCGGTGGCAGAGAACCCAACTCTCCCGCCACTTCAACCGACCGACCTTCTTGGACTATGCGGAGCGTCTCCTCACCGATTTTGTCGAGTTCCATGGAGACCGGAAATTCGGGGATGACCCGGCCGTCATGGTGGGGCTGGCGAAGTTCCAGGGGATCCCGGTTATGGTCGCGGGGCACCAGAGAGGACGAACGGTAAAAGAGAAGATGGCCCGAAATTTCGGGATGCCCAATCCGGAAGGCTACCGCAAGGCTCTGCGGGTGATGAAATTGGCCGAGCAGTTCGAAAAGCCCCTGATTACCATGATCGACACCCCGGGCGCCTTTCCCGGGCAAGGAGCGGAGGAAAGGGGCCAATCCATGGCCATCGCCGAGGATCTGCAGGCTATGGCCACCCTGCGCACCCCCATCATCTCGGTCGTCATCGGGGAAGGAGGGAGCGGAGGGGCCCTGGCCCTGGGGGTGGGGGACCGGCTGCTCATGCTGGAGAATTCCACCTACTCGGTCATCTCCCCGGAAGGGTGCGCCGCCATTTTATGGAAGAGTGAAACGGAGAAGGAGAAGGCCGCCGAGGCCTTGAAGGGGACTGCGGCCGACCTCCGTGCTCTGGGGGTGATCGATGAAGTCCTTCCCGAGCCCCTGGGCGGAGCGCACCGGGATATGGAAGCCATGGCCCGGACCCTCTCTCAGTCTCTGGTCCGCCATCTGGAAGAAGTCCGGAACATCTCCATGGACGAACTCTTGAAGAAGAGATACGGGAAGTACCGCGTCATCGGGCGAGTGTTGGGAGGGTAGAGAATCTGCCGTGGCGGGGAAGCGTTCCGATCAGCAGGGGGAATACCAGGAGAGGAGATACCGGAACCTTCTCGTCGATCAGACCTTACCCTCCTTCCAGGTTCAGGTCAAAGAGACCGATCTTTACATCCGCACGACCCGCGATCTGTCCGCAGCCGCCTACCAGTCCATTCTCCGTCACCGTTACCAGCTAGAGCGGTATATCCTCGACCACCCCGATTTTCTCCGTTCCCTCGCCCCGGTGCCGCCGGATGAATTCGCCCCGCCCCTGGTCCGTCGGATGATCTCGGCCGGACAAGCCGCGGGGGTTGGCCCCATGGCCTCGGTGGCCGGAGCCGTGGCGGAAGCCGTAGGGCAGGATCTGATGGCCGAGTCCGAAGAGATCATCGTGGAGAACGGAGGGGATATTTTTCTCCGCTGTTCCCGGAAGGTCAGGGTCGGAATCTTTGCCGGAGAATCGCCGCTCAGCCTGCGCGTGGGCCTGGTCGTTGCCGCCGCGGCGCACCCCTGGGGGGTGTGCACTTCTTCGGGGACCGTGGGGCCTTCCCTGAGTTTTGGGCGGGCAGACGCCGTCTGCATCCTCTCCCCCTCGGCCGCCCTGGCCGACGCGGCCGCCACCGCGGTGGGGAATCTGGTGCGTTCTCCTTCCGACCTGGAGAGGGGCTTGGAGAAAGCCCGGACGATCGAGGGGGTTTCGGGGGCGGTCATCATTGTGGGTGAAAAGTTGGGGGCGTGGGGGGAGGTTGAGCTGACGGAGGTTGAGAGTCATGACTTCCGACAAGGCCGGATGTTTGAAAACCCGTGAATCGTGCAACTGGGGTTATGAATCGACGGCGCCTCAGGCGGCCTCCGCCCTGCTGCCAGACCAAGCTTCCGGAAGAGTCCAATTCCCGTACCGACTATTTCCTTTTTTTTTGAGGGCGAAGGGAATATAATATTTTCGCTGAGAATGTGGATTGAAAATCGGGGTCCACGGAAGGTGGATGAGGGCAAAGTGATCCATATCGGAGTCATTTCCGACACCCATATGAACCGGCCGACAGATGAACTGACGGCCCTGATGGATGGACCCTTCCAGGGGGCGGATATGATTCTTCATGCCGGGGACATGACCGAACTTACGATCCTGGACGCTTTCTCCGGAAAGAGGGTGATGGCCGTCTGCGGGAACATGGATTCTGCGGCGGTACGCCAAGGGCTCCCCGGCCACCGGGTCTTTCGGGCAGGACCCTTCAGGATCGGGTTAATCCACGGATGGGGGGGGCCGTTGGGAATCGAGGAGAGGATTGCCCGGGAATTCAACGGGGTGGACTGCATCGTTTACGGGCATACCCACCATCCTTCC
This sequence comes from Syntrophaceae bacterium, assembly GCA_003154025.1. The sequence continues at coordinate 7,476 of PMCE01000122.1, read as the reverse complement.
CAGCGAGAACGGGAGGGGGTCTTTTTCTTCAACCCGGGTTCTTTCGGAGGCGGGTTGGGGGTGTCCCCTAGGAGCGTGGGCCTGTTGAACCTGGGGGATTCGATTTCAGCGGAGATCATTTACCTATGAAGGATTCAAAAGCAGCAAGAATGGCAGAACTCCTCTGGGCCCCCTGGCGGATGGATTATATCCTGGCGGACAAGAAGGGGCAAAAATGCATCTTTTGCCGGGTGGACCGGCAGACGGATCAGGAGAGGCTGATCCTCCACCGGAATTCTCACTCCTTGGTCATGATGAACCGCTATCCATACTCCTATGCCCATCTCATGGTCGCCCCGGTCCGGCATGTGGACCAGGTGCGAAAGCTGAAAAAGCCGGAGATGGGTGATATCCTGTTCTACCTGGGAAGATCCATCGAGATCCTGAGACAGGCCTTCCATCCGGACGGGTTCAATGTGGGAATGAATCTAGGCCAAGTGGCCGGAGCGGGGATCCGTCACCACATTCATTTTCACATCGTCCCCCGGTGGAATGGGGACACGAACTTCATGCCCGCCCTCGCCGAGGTCAGGGTAATCCCCGAGCACCTCGAGGAGACCTACGGTAGGCTGTCCCCTTACTTCAAGAAGCTTCGGAAATAGGGGAGGAACCATGGGGCTGGTACGCGGGATTGTCTTTTTCCTTCTTTTGTTGGCCGGGATCGGGTTTGCAATCCAGAACGATCTGCCCGTCTCCCTCAAATACTATTTCGACTGGGTCACCCCTCCGTTGCCCCTTTTTCTATGGGCCTTCCTCTTTCTCTTTCTGGGATTGCTTCTCTCGGCGGTATGGGCTTTCCTTTCCAAAATCGCGCTTCACTCCCGGATTCGGCTGAGCCGGAGGTCCATCGCGGAACTGGAACGGGAGCGAGATCGCCTGCGGGAGGAGAAAAAGCTATCCTGACGGGAATCCACGCAAATTTCCTCCGTTCCCTCCGTGCCGCTCCTTTTCAAAGTCTTCACCCCAGGCTTTGAAATCGCCTCTCCCCTTTCTTATACACGACACCATTGATTTCCTTTCCGGGATGCTTGGCGTGGCCCGGGATCAAGGGCGTTGCCCGCAGAAAGCATCGGATGGAATATAACCCGCAAGCCGCGAGAGTGCAAGCCGTGACCGAAGAGGAGTATGGCGGCATTTCCCCTAGCGCCTTACGACTTGCGATTTTTGGAACAAAAAAAATAGGGGAGAGGAGGGAGAAGGGAGAAGAAATCACCTCTCCTCCCTCCCCGGGATGGGAATGGCTATTTCTCGATCTTGGCGTAGAGGACCGGGAACCCGGCGCCCTCGAGAGCTTTCTTGATGGGCTCGAAGTAGAAGGTCTTCAGCTTGAAGACCACCACCCGTTTCCCGGGTTGGTCCGAGATGTCCGTCACCACGCTGGTGATGTTCACGTTGGACTCCTTGATGATCCGGGTAATGTCCGCCAGCGCGCCGGGCTTGTCATCCACCTGCACCTCCAGGCGGCTGCCCTTCTCCTTCATACCCAGGACTTCGATGAGGATCTCCATAACGTCGTTTTCGGTGATGATCCCGACCAGATTGCCGTCCTCCACCACGGGGAGGCAGCCGACCTTGTTGTCATGGAGGAGGATGGCCGCCTCTTCGACGGAGATATCCGGGGAAATGGTAATCACGTTCCGGGTCATGATCTCGCCCACGGTGAGCTTGTCCAGAAGGTAGTGGAGTTCACGGATTTCCAGCGAAGTCGCGGGGGAAGCTTCCGCCTTGCGGATATCCATGTTCGTCACCAGGCCGACCAGTTTCTTGCCGTCCACGACGGGGAGATGGCGGATATTTTTCTCCTTGAGGATCTTCTTCGCTACGGTCATCCTATCGTCCTTGGTGATGGTGAACAAGTCCTTGTGCATTTTCTTTCTAACCAGCATAGGATTTCCTCCTGTTCGCTGTTGATAAAAAGCAGGGTGAATCTAGCTTCAGTGTATTGAATATAAAAAAGGGCGTCAAGGGAATTATTCGAATTGCGCATTGCGCATTTCGAATTGCGGAATTGAAGCCGTTGCTTGTTCCTCGGTTCTGGTCGCTCGTTAAAGGACCATTGTTTCTTCGAGAAACGAGCAACCAACAACCAGGAACGAGCAACGGGCCTCGGTCTTATCCCCAGGTTGAATTTTCGCCCATTGTAGGGTAATTTGAGTAAAACGAATAACCAGTAACGAGCAACGAGGAACGAGGAACGAGAAACGTTCAGAGGATTGAGGATAATGGATAACGTTACCCCCATGATCAAACAGTACCTGGAGGTCAAGAATAAATACCCGGATGCCATCCTCTTTTACCGCATGGGGGACTTTTATGAAATGTTTTTTGAGGACGCGAAGATAGCTTCCGAAATATTAGATATCGCATTAACCTCTCGGGACAAGAACAAAGAAGGCTCCGTTCCCCTCTGCGGGGTCCCTTACCATGCCGTCTCCGGGTACCTTCAGAAACTGGTCGACCGGGGATTCAAGGTGGCCATCTGCGAACAGATGGAGGACCCTTCTCAGGCCAAGGGGCTCGTGCGCCGAGAGGTGATCCGTGTCGTGACCCCGGGCATGGTTCTGGAAGATGATCTTCTGCAGCCCAAGGCCAACAACTTCCTGATGGCCATCGCCCTGGGAGAACGTTTCGGCCTGGCTATTCTGGATGCTTCCACGGGAGATTTTCTCGCGGCGGAGGTGAACACCGTCCAGTCCCTGCGGGATGAGGTCCTGCGCGTCGCCCCCAGGGAGATCCTGCTCCCCGAGCCCTCCAAGAACCAGGCTTCCATGAAAAACCTGATGAAGGCTTATCCCCAGGCGCTTTACAGTCCCTTGCCCCTGGAAGTATTCGAAGAGGAGCGGTCCGGGGAGCGGATGAAATCCCTGGGCCTGTCTTTACCCTCAGGGAAGGATCAGGCTGTGCGGGCCGTGGGAGCCATACTCTTTTATGTCCAGGAGACGCAGAAAACAGCCCCCATCCATCTTTCCCGGCTGGAGTTTTACCAGGTCCAGGACTACCTGGTCCTCGACGAAACCACCCGGAGGAACCTGGAGCTCTTCGAAAACCTTCAGACCCGGGGCCGGAAAGGGTCCCTCCTGGACGTCCTCGACGAGACGGCCACCTCCATGGGGGGACGGATGCTCAAAAGGTGGCTGGGCTCCCCCCTCATGGACCTGAACCGGATTGAGGACCGGCTGGAAAAAGTCGGCGAGCTAAAAGAAAAAGACCTCCCGCGAAAGGCCATCCGGGACACCCTGCGCCAGCTCAGGGACATGGAAAGGCTTTCGGCCCGTATCTCTCTCGGAGTCGCCAACGCACGGGACCTGGTGGCCCTGCGCCTGTCTCTCCATCTCCTGCCCGACGTGCGGACCCTCCTTTCTCCCCTGGAATATGAAGGATTCAANNTCGAGGACAATCCTCCCCTTTCCCTCAAGGATGGGGGGCTGATCAAGAAGGGATTCGATGCCACTTTAGACCGGTACCGGGAGGTCAGCCGGCAGGGAAAGGGATGGATTGCCGACCTGGAAGCCAAAGAGAAGATG
>PMCE01000122.1:0-3894 GCA_003154025.1 Syntrophaceae bacterium | reverse complement strand
AACGCCGAGCGGTTCATCACCCCGGAACTGCAGGAGTATGAAACCCAGGTGCTCCAGGCGGAGGAGCAGACCGAGGCCCTGGAGTATCAGCTCTTCCAGGGGGTGTTGAAAAAGGTCGCCGCCCGGATTCCCGAGATCCAGAAGGTTGCTCAGGCGCTGGCCGAAGTGGATGTCCTGGCGGCCCTTGGCGAGGTGGCCGAGCGGTATGGCTACTGCCGCCCGCAGGTGAGCGAAGGGAACGACATGGGGGTGGTCGAGGGACGCCATCCGGTCCTGGAGAGGCTCTCCCTGGATGAGCGGTTCGTTCCCAACGACCTGTCCATGAACGGAGAAGACCGGCAGATCCTGATCATCACCGGCCCGAACATGGCGGGAAAATCGACGATCATGCGGCAGGCGGCGCTGATCGTCATCCTGGCACAGATGGGCAGCTTCGTCCCGGCCAAGGAAGCGACCCTTTCCCTGATGGACCGGATCTTCACCCGGGTCGGAGCCACGGACGACCTGGTCCGCGGGCGGAGCACCTTCATGGTGGAGATGGAGGAAGTGGCCCACATCCTGAGAAACATCACCCCGCGGAGCCTGATCCTCCTGGATGAGATCGGAAGGGGAACCAGCACCTTCGACGGTCTTTCCATCGCCTGGGCGGTGACCGAGTACCTCCACGACAGCTGCCCCTTCCAGCCCAAGACCCTCTTTGCCACCCACTACCACGAGCTCACCGAACTGGCCATGACCAAGCCGCGGGTGAAGAATTATCACGTGGCGGTGAAGGAGTGGAATGACCGGGTGATCTTCCTGAGAAAACTGGTGGAGGGGGGGACCAGCCGGAGCTACGGCATCCAGGTGGCCCGACTGGCCGGGCTTCCCGAAGGGGTCCTCGAAAGGGCCAAAGAGGTCCTGAACAACCTGGAGCAGGGGGAGTTCACCGAGGCCGGGGTTCCCAAACTGGCCATTTCCAAGAAACGGAAGCTGACCTGGGAGGCCCACCAGCGTACCCTTTTCCAGTCCCCGCCGGACCCGATCCGCGAGGCCCTGAGAAGAGTCGACCCCAACCGCCTTACTCCCCTGGACGCGCTGAATATTCTGAGCGAGATGAAGAACCGGTTAACGGATGGGGAATAGAAGGCGGATGAAAATTCGCAAGAAAGGGAAAAAAGCTCTGGACCTGAATCCAGACGGGAAGGTGGATGCCGTGGTCGATGGGGATCGGGCGAGACGGAAACCTCTCAGGGGGAATATTCTGGACATCGGGGGAACGGTCGAGATACCGCGTTCGGGAAAACCATCCGATTTCCGCAGAATCAGGGAGGAGGTCCGGACAAAGGTTGCCAGAAAAGTGGCGCAGGGGCGATGACTCACGGAAGGATCCGTAGATTACCAGATTCGCCCCGATCGATCCTCCCGAAGCAATTCGGCGCCGTCCGAATAGGCAATCCCTTTTTTGCGAAGCCTGGCCTGGATCTTCGACGCTCGTTTCAAAAGGTCATCCGAAGATTGGGCCGCCGCAGTTGAGAGGATTGATAGAAGTTCCTGCTGCAACGCCCGGTTGCATTTCTTCGCCCCGTCTTTGAGCCGAGAAATGACATCCTCCGGAATATTCCGTATGAGCAGATTGGCCATGGCCATATCCCCCCTGCTATCGTTATGATATTACATCCGAGGAAAGATTCCAGAAAAGAGGTGTCCTCTGCATTCGGGGAATCAGCTCTGGCGCGCCGGAGGAGGGATAACTCCAGTCGCCCTCCGGGTTCCTTCGGTTCCCCCTCCTCAAAAACCCACTGATCCTATCCTTGCCTCTCACTTTCGATCGAAAAATCGAGTACCCCGCTTCCTCCGGGCTCGCTTGCTCTTATATAATATTGCGAATTGCCTTTCAAAGGTGGCGGCGAATTGCCATTCAGAGGATAAAATTGAATGAACCCTTCGGGGACGACCCCATCGATTATGGATACAATTTCGATGCTCTTTTTATCTGCCCCCCTCTTTTCTTTGTTTATTTCAGAAGAAAAATCAAAAGTAGCAATATTCCATATAACTTCGTTTGTTTCAGCCTTTTGTACTCGAATGGAATACAATTCAACCTGTTTGGAAGGAAGACCTCTGTATTTAAACTGAAAAACTGGCATGCCGTTTACTATAACGAGACTGATATCAATCCAGTATGAACATCCTGCAAAAATAAGGAATAAAATATAGATCACCAATAGAGGTCTTTTCATGGGCATCATTCTGCAACTGCGGGTGAAATCATTTGCAGATCGGGTAGAGATTGTTGGATCATCTTCCGCGGGTTACAGGAAATAGCTATAAGAGGGAAAAGACTTTTGTCTTTCCCCCTAACCCCTTGCGCCTCACGCCTTCACCATCGCCACCGGCCTCACCCACCCGGCGCTGGCGGCCCTGATCTTTACCGGGAAGCAGGCCAGGGTGAACCCGTGGGGAGGCAGTTTCTGGAGGTTGGCCATCTTCTCCATGTGCAGGTATTCTTTTTTAATGCCCGCGAAGTGGGCGGCCCAAAGAATGGTGGCATCCCCGGTCTCCTGAAATTCCTTCTTGATGAAGGGGAGGGGACGATCCCAACTCCAGGCGTCGATCCCCACCACCTTGACCCCCTGATCCAAAAGCCATAGTGTGGACTCCCGGCCCATTCCCGCTCCCTTGATCAGGTATTGCGGCTTGCCCCAGAATTTATCCGCCCCGGTCATGATCAGCACAATATCCCCGGGCTTGATCTGATAGCGGATTTTTTTCAGGGCCTTCTTCAGGTCTTCGACGGTGATCTCCGTGCCATCCTCCTTCCGGCGAAAATCCAGGCACACCCCGTTTCCGAAACACCACTCCAGGGGAATCTCATCGATGGTCTTGGCTTTCTTTCCCTGAGAGACGGGGGCATAATGCCAGGGGGCATCCAAGTGGGTTCCTGAATGAGTGGTCAGGGTGACTTTTTCCACCGCCCAGCCCAGCCCCAGGGGAAGGTCTTGGGGACGGCAGCCCAGAAGCTCCCGGGCCGAGGCCAGCCCNNAATGATGAAGGACTGGAATATTGGAATAATGGAATAGTGGAACAATGGGTAACGCACCTATCATTTTATCCCTCCCATTTCCATATCCGGCCCAATATTCCATTATTCCATCTTTCCTCGTCCCTTCGTAAGTCTTGCGGCGAAGAACCCGTCCATCCGGTTCGTTTCGGCCGTCACCCCATCGGGATATGTCCGGAAGAACCCTTTTGAATCCACCAGCGGGTGGATGGCAGCAGGGGTTATGGCCCTGAGATCTTCCAGTTGAAATTCGGGGCGCTTTTCCAAAAATTTATTTATGACCCCATCATTTTCCTCCGGGGTTATGGTGCAGGTACTGTAGACCAGGGCTCCGCCCGGCTTCAGCCAGGAGGAGACATTATCGAGGAGGGCTCCCTGCACGCGGGAGAGACGGATCACATCTTCGGGTTCCCGCCTCCACCTAGCCTCGGGGTTGCGGTGCAGGATTCCAAGGCCGGTGCAGGGGGCATCCACGAGGATCCGGTCAAAGGTCATCCCCGGGGGAAAGGGAAGGGGTTGGGTAGCATCGGCCTCGAGCGCCCGCGCGGCGGTGATCCCCAGCCGGCGGCAATTCTCTTCGATGAGTTTGACTTTGGGCCCGTGGAGCTCCAGGGCGATGATTTCTCCCCGGTTCTCCATGAGCTGGGCGATATGCGTCGTCTTTCCCCCGGGGGCGGCGCAGACATCCAAGACCCGCTCTCCCGGCTGCGGGGAAAGGAAGTGCGGGATCAACTGGGAAGACTCATCCTGGATAAAATACATGCCCCCCTGGAATATGCGGTCCTCCGCCAGGGCCGGGCTCTTCTTCAGGAACAGACCCTCGGGAGAAAAGGCGGCGGGTTGAGAAGGGG
>PMCE01000266.1:1415-3338 GCA_003154025.1 Syntrophaceae bacterium | reverse complement strand
ATCATGCGCTGGGGCTGGTATCTCTCGGGTTTCGTCGTTCGCGCGGATTCCCCCTGGGCCACGATGCAGGACCTTTTGAAGTATGCCAAGGAGAACCCGGATAAAGTCTCCTACGGCTCTCCCGGAGTGGGAACGCCGGCCCATCTGGCCACCGAGGAGCTATCGATGGCCGCCGGCGTCCGGTGGCTCCATATTCCCGGCAAAGGAGTTGCGGAGAACAACGCCGCCCTGTTGGGCGGCCACATCGAGGTTATCTCCGATACCTCGGGATGGGCACCGTTAGTGGATGCGGGGAAATTCCGGCTTTTGGCCACGTGGGGGTACAAGCGCTCTACCCGCTACCCCAATATAGTCACGATCCGGGAGACGGGCTACGATGTGGTCTGCCCCGCGCCGATCGGGCTCATGGGCCCCAAAGGCATGCCCAAGCCCATCGTTGCCAAGGTTCATGACGCCTTCCGGAAAGCCCTGGATGACCCTGAGTTTCTGGCGGTGATGAAGAAATTCGACATGGATGTGATGTATCTGAATCCGGAAGAGTATGAAAAATACATGCGGGCCGATTCCGAGCGAATCGGGAGGCTGGTCAAAAAACTGGGGCTGGACAAGAAATAAAACCCTCGGGTTCCTTATTTCCTTCCCCTTTGAGCGGGGGTAAGTCCGACCCTTGCAGGGGGAAGAGCCCTGATGGCAAGATATCCTTCTTCCCCGGGAGGAAGAACGCCGCAAGATAAGCCGTATTCCGGGGATGCAAGCGTTACCGGTATTCGCTCCGCTCCAGCACGCTCCGGTCGTGGCTGGGCAGGATGACGTCCCCCAGGTCCTCGGTGCGGCGAAGGGATTTGAAGTAGGCTTCCAGGTCCACATGGAGGCCATTCGGCCAGTGGGGGATCCCGTACTTTTCCTTGGCGTTCCACGATTCGCTTAAGGGGACGTTATCGGAGGCGATGAAATACGTCGCGCCGGATGCCCGCACCGCTACTCCCTGGAGTCCGGGGGTATGACCCGGGGTCAGATGAACGGATACGCCTTCCACGATCTTCGCATCCCCGTCGATCGCCTCAAAGCGCTCCGAGCTCGATGAAAACGGGGGGAGAGTTTGGTAAGGCCAACGGAGGAAAGGCAAGGGGGCGGCCGCAAATCGCAGTTCTTCCCTCTGGACGATGACCCGGGCTTTCGGAAAGAGGTGGATGTTGGAGGCATGGTCCCAGTGCAGATGGGTGAGGATCAATATGTCGATATCCTCCGGCCGGACGCCCAGGGCGAAGAGCCGTGCGACGGGGTCCTGGCCCGGCTCCCGCTGGTAAGGCTGGTGCAGCCCCTCCCCGGCCGGGTCATGCCCGCCGGTGTCTACCAGGATCCGGTGCCCCCGGCCCTCAATGTACCAGGCGATGATGGGGATGTCGATCGGCGTCCCCATGTTTCTAAGGAAGGTGAAGATCGATTTGTCTCTCCGGATGGCCCCCACGTGGAGGGGTCTGAGAATCAAGGCTCCCATATCAACTCCTCTCGAACGTTATTATTGTTTAGAAGATTATAATCATCTGTCCAGGNNCCCTTCTGCACCGGCAGCACGATATGCGATGGGTGGTCCGCGTCGTGGTAGACGGCCTGGTGGGCGAGGTTGTAGCGCTGCTCCAGGCCAAGGGGGCCGCCGGTGTTGGGGTTGACGTCGAACCGGGGCCAGTTGCTGCTGCTGACGTCCAGACGGATGCGATGGCCTTTTTTAAAGATATTGGACGTGGGGTATAGCTGGAAAACGAATTCACAGGGTTTCCCCGGCTCCAGAAGCTCCGGTTTCTCAAAGCCGTTTCGGTACCGGGCCCGAAGGATGGAGTCGGTCAGGTTGATGGCCAATCCGTCCGGGTAGTCGTCGTCGGGCGGATAGACGTCGATGAGCTTGGCGGTAAAGTCCGTATCCAC
>PMCE01000266.1:0-1388 GCA_003154025.1 Syntrophaceae bacterium | reverse complement strand
TCGGCCGCGTTGATCGAAAGCGCCCGGCTTCATCACGATATCCACCGCTGAAATTCCGCCGCCCAGCGTGGGCACCGGGTCACGGGGGTTGAAGGTATACCGACTGGGGGGAAGGTCCGGGGCCCCGGGCTTTTCCGGAGACAGGGTCCCATCCGCTTGAAGGTAGTAGGGAGCGAACCGGGTGCCGGGGATGGGCCAGTCATCCATGCCCCGCCAGAAGCCGCCGTGGTGGATTCTCCCCGGATAGTCCGCCGCCTCCCCGGGCGCGCCGTCGATGACCCGCCGGCCATCGCCGGTCCCCATGGTAAAGATCCGCACCGGCCTCCAGTCGGATACCTCGGTATTCATGCCTTTCAAGAAGCGGTCGAACCAGGCGAGCTTTAGGTCGAGGTAGTTGATCTCCGCTTCCGTGCCAAAGTCGAGTTCCCCCGCATAGGTCACCTCGTACTTTCCGTGGGTCCAGGGCCCCATGAGCAGATATTGGGGTGCCTTCTTCATCTTTCTGAGCTTCATGAAACTTTCACAGGTGTTGCGCGCGTAGGAGTCGTACCATCCTCCCAGATAAAGGGCGGGGATATCGGCATGTTCCCGGTAGTACTCGGAGATGGCATAACCGCGGTGTTCCTTCCAGTACCGGTCATAGTCGCCGTGAGTGAGGATATCCAGCGCCCATTGCTCGTAAGACGGCAGCCTCCGCAGAATGGTGGCCCCTTTCTTAAGCGGGAAACGGCGCATGATTTCGGGCATCTCTTCCGTGTAAGCCTTGATGAGCGCTTTCTTGAGGTTCGGGTCGGCGGCCGCCTCCTTGCTGGTGATGGCCATGCGGAAGACATACACATGGAACCGCTGCTCCAAGACGCCGTTGTGGCGCATGGAGCTATGGTAATAGTTGGAAGCCCCCACGGCCACGACCATCGTGGCCAAGTGGGGAGGGGCGAGAGTGGCCAGGGCGCTCTGGTCGCTCCCGGCGTAGGAGTCCCCCATGGTGCCGACCTTCCCCGAGCTCCATTTCTGGCTCCCGAGCCATTCCACCGTGTCGTAGCCGTCATGGGCTTCCTTGGCAAAGGCATACCACTCCCCCTCGGACTGAAAGCGTCCCCTCACGTCCTGGATGGCGCACACATACCCGCGGTGGGCAAAATATTTGGCTTTCAGCACGGCTTTGGAGGCATGCTTTCCGTAAGGGGTACGCTCCAGGATCACCGGAAACTTTCCCTGCGCCCGTTTACCGCGGGCCTCGGGGAAATAGAGGTCGGCGGCCAGCTTGACACCGTCCCTCATGGGGATCATCACATCGGTTTCGAAGCGGACATCAAACTGCTGATGAGAGCCTTCATAGGGCTGGGGCATGGGGACTCCTTTCGATCAAGATAAAAATGCCTAAAATT
>PMCE01000112.1 GCA_003154025.1 Syntrophaceae bacterium | reverse complement strand
CCTAGAATTCTCATTCTCTCATACTTACACTTTCACTTTCACTCGCACTTTTTTCGAGGTCTCCCATGCGTTCCATCTTCATCGGGTCGACGGGGGGCGGACCGGGCCAGACCCTGGCCACATGGGCCCTGGCCATCCGGCTGAAAGAAAAGGGGCTCAAGGTCGGCTTCTTCAAACCCTACGGCCAGCTCCCGGAATTGCCCGCCTCCTCTCCCGGGGGCCATTGCGATTCCGACGTCCTCCTTCTCAAGCAGGTATTGGATATGCCCGAACCGGAGGAGATCCTGTGCCCGGTTATTTTTCCGGGAAATCAAATTCCCGAAGGGGCGAGCCTCCAGGGGGGAGAACTGCGGGAGAAGATCCAGGCGGGCTACCAGGAAGTGTCCCGGGGAAAAGATGTGGTTCTGATCATGGGGGCCAAGGAAATTTTCTTCGGGGAAGGGGTCCCGGGCCTTTCCGACGGCGTTTTGGTCAAATCTTTCGACTCCTCCGTGCTTCTTGTAGACCGCTACCAAAGGGACAACCTCACCTTCTATTCCCTCCTCTCCCTGAACTCTTTTCTCGACGGCCGGGTCAAATCAGCCATCCTCAACCACGTGCCTCCGGATAAGATCGACCACGTCAGGACGAAGGTGGTTTCTTTCCTCCAGCAGAAGGGGGTGAAATCCGTAGTCGCCGTTCCCCAAGACCCCGTCCTGGCCGCCCTGACCGTATCCACCATAGCCGAGATCGTCGGAGGGGAGATCCTCTGCTGTCCCGAAGGAGAAGGGAATCTCGTGCAGGCTTCGACCATCGGGGCCAGGCATTTGGAAGGCCCCCTTTCCATCTTCAAACAGGTTTATAACAAGGTGGTTCTGGTGGGGCAGAACCCCGCAGAAAAGCCCGTGATCGGCATCATCCTGACTGGGGGGAAAAGCCCCAGCGAATTAGTGATCCGGGTGGCCCGGGATCAGGGGATTCCCCTGGTCATGACCCGGCCCGATACCTTTCAGGTGATGGAACGCATGGAGAAAGCCAAACCGGCGCTGAACCTGAAAGATGAATTCCGAGTCCACCGCTTCCTCCGGCTCATTGACGAAGTGAACGGCGAGAGCCGGTGGGTGGAAGAACTCCTTTAAATGCGGAATTCGGAATGGGGAATGCGGAATAAAACTGGTTCCCGTTTGTCCCGCTCGGAGCGGGATTGCCTGTTACCAGCTGAACAGCCCTTGCCTTTAACCGGCAACCGGGAACCGGAAACTGGCAACATACCTTTGTTAACTTAAGGCACTTGAGCGCACTTAAGGCANNGCACTTAAGGCACTTTAGGCACTGTTTTTTTATGCCCTGGTTCAAACGAATCAACTCCATGTCCCAGAGCGAAAAAGAGGGGCTTTACCGTCTCCTCATCCCTCCTTCGCTCTTCCGCCGGTTTCGGATTAACCCGCTGACCTTCACCGATTACGAGGGGAACCGGTTGGTGCGCTTCTACTGCCCGGATCGGGAAGAGACGGTGATGATTGAAGTGAAGCGCAAACTGGACGACCCGGACCCCATTTACTCCATCCAGGCGTCGGATGGCCCGGACTATACCCAGGTGAACTGGGACTTTCTAATCGTGAACGATCCGGAGAGCGAACGGTTCAACATTGATATTGATGAACACGGCCGGGACACCCTGTGGGGAAGAGCTTCCCGCAATCTGCCCGAAGAGATCAAAGCCCTGCGGGCAGGCATGGCCCCCGGGCAGGTCCGAAAGGGACTGGGGATAACCCGGGAGGTCATCACCGGGCTGGAGTATTTTGCCAAAATCTTGGATGTCAAGACCATCAGCCTGGAAGCCTTGTTCTATCACAATGCTATTGTGTATGAACGTTGCGGGTTTACCTATTTCGAAGGGTTCAAAAGGATGACCCGAATCCACCAGGCCTTCCAGCCCGGAGGCCCACTCTTTAAAATGCTCGACGGCTCCAACCTTTTTCGCCAGCCCGGCTTTGAAAAGACGGTCCGTGGCCGCTCCTGGGCGATCCACGACGGGGTGGTCAGCGAGATCGACGATGCCATCCTCGACGAAGGCTGGTATTCCCCCAAGATGTACCTCCTGGTCGGCCAACCCCGCACCACCACTACCTTTCCCGAGGCCGTCTACTAAATTNNCCATTCATTCCTCCATAAGCTAAGCAATAGGTGCCAGTGGGAGGCTGAGGAAAAATTTAGATGCTTGTTTCCGGATTTTTTTGAGTGATGTTTATCTGCGGCCAATAAATCAGGGGGTGCCTTTCCGCTCCAGGATTGTGCCAGGAAAAATGTAAGGGGCGATTGGGATTGGAAGGGGGAAATTAAGGACCCCCTCCCGGGGGGGGTAGAAGATTCAGAAAATCGGGATCACCGGGATAGGGTTTCGATCAACTTGAGGCTGGCTTTGGGCACTCGGGTGAATTGGACCCCGGCGGTGAGGCTTCCGTTGGATTGAAGACGAACGATCTTGCCATGAGCCTTCCAATCCTTCAGGGGCTCCTGATCGGACTCCAGGAGAATCCGGAAGGGCTCACAGGGGATCATGCCGCCCTCCAATTTCATATCGGAGAGAAAAGCGCCCCCCACGCTGATATTTTCCATCATGGCCAAGCCGCTGTCCCGACGGTAGGGGGTTCTGACCGAGTAGACGCCAATCTTCAGGGGGAGGTGGAGGGCCAGCCGCGCCCAACGCCTCTGGTGCTTAAAGTTCAGATCCTCTTCCGGTAGTTCCCGGGGGAGGTTCAGATAACTGTAGAGCATCTTGGGAAATTCTTCCTCGCCCAAGCTCTCCGTGACCAGGACTTCGTCCGCCCCCCAGTCCAAGCACCGTCGAGAATTGCGGGATTTGGCCGAGCAGAGGATTTTTAGGTCCTGTTGATCGCTTATCCTCCGCAAGGACCGGATGACCTCACTGGTGGGTATATCGGAGAGTTCCTCATCCAGGATGAGAAGGTCCGGGCGCATCTTGGAGCACCCAACCAGAACGTCGCCCCCGAAGACCACTCTTTCCAGTTGCACCCGCCCATCCTCGGAGAGAATTCGCTGGAGCTGGGAGTAGAGATGGTCATCGGAAGTTCCCACCAGGATCCTTTTCTTTTCGACAGCCAGGGCATCGACGGGAAGGTTGTATTGCTTCATGAAGTTGATCAGGCTCTCCCGGCTGATCATGCGTTCTCCGGTGATGGGATTTTTCTTGCCCTGGAATATGCCCTTGTCGAAATTGCGAGAAATGGTTGACCGAGAGATAGTGACCAGCTGGGCCGCTTCTCCTGTGGTGAGAAATTCGCTTGAGGTCATAACCTTTTCCTTAGAAGGAGAGAGGAAATCCAGGGAGATAGAATCGGTCTCCCCTTCATTTTTCTCCAGACCCCCCCAGGAGGACCCTCCCAAAGGCAAGAAAGCCTTTCCCCTGGGGCCTACGCTCCTTTTGTTTCTCCTATTCTTAGATAACAACAAATAAATATTTTTGTCAAACTTTTTCTGTCTTGGAAGGGCGAAAAAATTCAGGGAGATTCACGCCGGATGACCGTGATGGCCTGAAGACTGTTTTAGGCAATAATCGGGGAGAAAACCGGATTGGAAAAGGAGAACCTGTATACCTGTGCAAAGGATCCCGGGACACTCGAGAGGACGGATGGGCTGGGGGGATGAGAAGTGATGGGAAGATGGATCACGAAGGCAGAAGAGGCAGGCTGGCCGGCCTCTTTCCGGTCTTTCTTCTTCAGGTTTCTGCCTTCGTGGGGGCAGGGCCTCAGTGCTCTGCCCTTTAAAGGGAAAATTTTGGCGGGATTTTTTTAAAAAATAGCTTCCCGTAGCACGCTGTGCCGCTGGTGCGATGAAGGGGTTTTGCTTGCCTGTAGCCCGAGACCGGGCGCCGTGCAGATCTTTCGCGCTTCCATCCTGGATGCCATGAAGAATTCCATCCGGTGGTAACTGTGCCATTTTCCAGGGCCCTTCCAATGAGGTACCGCGGCGGGCGCCGCAGCAGGGGACAGCAAGCCTCTCCTTGCGTTTTGCAGATTTTGCTTGCGGGGACGGAAGGTGCTTTCTTCCGGCCTTCGGGGAAGGGGAGGGGGCCTGCGGGTTCTCGTCCAGAAATTCCGCCCCGGGAGAGAATCCCCCTTCCATCCTGTATAAAAAAGAAGCTGCGAAAAAAATAAGCGTTGGAAAAATTGGGAGAGCTCGGCTCCTGGACAACAGGAGAGACCTCTTCCTCCCCCATTTGAATTTTTCCGCGGCTGCAAAGGAATGAGAGGAGTTATTTACGTTCCTCCTTCTGCTCCAGGCTCTATGCTTTTCTGTTTTTACTGGACCCCCGGGACGCTAAATCCCTGCAGGATGCCGCCATCGACGACGATCTCGGTCCCGGTCGTATAACTGGAAGCATCGGAAGCGAGGTAGATCGCCGCGCCGGCGATTTCATCGGGTTCTCCGACTCGTCCGATGGGGGTTAATTTCCCAAGGTCTTCCTTCGCCTTTTTGGCCTCCGCGGGAGGAAGGTTGAACCAGTGGGAGTCCAGCATCTTGGTGCTGATGGGCCCGGGGGCGATGGTATTCACCCGGATGTTAAAGGGGGCCAGCTCGGCGGCGAATGCCTGGGTCACCATTCTTACCCCGGCCTTGGAAATGCTGTAAACACTGACGCCGGGTTCCGGCTTGAAGCCGTCGATGGAGGCGATATTGATGATTCTGCCGCCCCCCTGCTTCTTCATGACCCGGGCGACCGCCTGGCTGGTAAAGTAGAGCCCTTTGAGGTTCAGGTTAATGATGGTTTCCCAGAGGCGTTCGTCGGAGTCCAGCACAGAGGCCGTGGCGGGACTGGCCCCGGCGTTGTTCACCAGAATGTCGATTCGGCCGAACTTGGCCATCACGGTGTCGACCATCCGGTTGATCTCCTCCATCTTGGCCAGGTGAGCCTGGACGGGGAGCGCCTCGCCGCCGAAGGCTTTCATCTCCGCGGCCGTGGCCTCAAGTTCGTTTATCTTGCGGCTGGTGATGGCGACTTTGGCCCCCGCCTTGGCAAAACCCTGGGCTACGGCCTTTCCGATCCCCCGGCCGCCACCGGTCACGACGGCGAATTTGCCATTCAAGGAAAACCTGGAGAGTTCGAACATAGTGGAAACCTCCTCCTGTCCATTTCAGATTTCAGATTTCAGATTTTGCCCCTATCCGGCTGGCCCGTGCGGGCTCGCGGAGAGCGGGACTCTTGCAGCCAGGGGCTGGCGGCTATATGGTTTTGCCGCCGTCGATGGCGATGACTTGGCCGGTTACGTAACTGGACGCGTCCGAAGCGAGGTAAAGAATAGCCCCGACCATTTCCTCCGGGTCACCAACCCGGCCCATGGGTGTTAGGGCCATGGCATGTTTGAGGATATCCGGGTTGTTCCAGAGGGCCTCGCTGAACTTGGTCTTGGTGAGCCCGGGGGCGACGCAGTTCGCCCGGATTTTGTACTGGGCCCACTGCATGGCCATGACCTTGGTGGCCATGATCACGGCTGCTTTGCTGATGGAATAGATGGGGAGCATGTCGGGACTGATCCCGGCGATGGAGGAGACGTTGATGATTTTGCCACCCCCCTTTTCCTTCATCACCCGGGCCACGGCCTGGCTCAGGAAGAAGAGGCCTTTGAGGTTCAGGTTCATGATGGCGTCCCATCCGCGCTCGTCCACGTCCAAAGCCTGCGCCATGGTTGGGTTGGTGGCGGCGTTGTTCACCAGGATGTCGACCTTCCCGAATTGATCCACGACTTTCTTGACGAGACTGCTGATCTCTTCCATCCGGCCCACATGCGCCGCTACGGGCAGGCACTTTCTTCCGGTTTTGGCGACCTCCGCGGCCACCCTCTCCAGATCGGGGAGTTTCCGGCTGGCGATGGCCAGGTCCGCGCCGGCTTGCGCCAGCCCGATGGCGACCGCCTCTCCGATCCCGCGGCTCGCTCCGGTGATGAGAGCAACTTTGCCTTTCAGAGAAAAATCCATGGGGACACCTCCTGTGATTAGTTGAAGCGCATAGTGCAGAGAGCATAGCGCATCGTGAAAAAATAATTAAGCAAAAAAGCAGAGCGCAAAAGGGAAAAAGTAATAAGCCCAAAATCCCTTCCCGCCGTTCTCCCTTTCAGGCGATCTCGGGGGTCGAGGAAGAGGGAGGGGGGGAGAAGGATTTCAGGAAGGGGATAAGAAGCTGATTGACTTCTCCCGGACGCTCCTGATTGACCCAGTGCCCGGCGCCCGGGAGGATGAATTTCCCTTTCAGGTTGGGAACGTTCCTTTCCAGAGATTCCACCGGCTTGCGGTACATCTTGAGAACCGGATCAACCTCTCCGGCGATGAAAAAGGTCGGCTGCCTGAGTGTTGCTCCTGCCAGGAAAGGGGTCGATTTCCAATTCCGGTCGATGTTCCGGTACCAGTTGAGCCCCCCGCGGAAGCCGGTCTGCTGGAACTCATGGACAAAATATTGGAGGTCCTTCTCGGCTAACCATCCGGGCATCCTTTCGGGCAAGAAATAGGTGTCGAGAAGCTTTTCGGATCGGCGGTAAACGTACCGCCAGCGCTTTTCCGGAGGGGCGCTGCCCGAAAGGGAGTACAGCGTGCCAAGAAAGGTATGACGCATATCGGCTTCCATCTCCGCTTCCGCCTTGCCCGGATCCTGGAAATAGACCTGATAGAAGACATCCGGCCCGTAGATCTTTTTCATGATTTCCGTGGGCGGGAGGTTCCCGCCCACCTGGGGCAGGAAGGGAACGCTGAGAAGAGCCACGGCGTGAAAGAGGTCCGGGCGGAAGAGGGCGCAATGATATGCGACCACCGAGCCCCAGTCATGGCCGACGATGATGGCCCGGTCTTCTCCCAGGGCATTCACCAGACCCACGATGTCGCCGGTCAGCTGAAAAATATCGTAGGCCTCTATCTGGGCCGGCCGGTCGGTCTGGCCGTAGCCGCGCTGATCCGGAGCCACGGCGTGGAAGCCTGCTTTGGACAGGGCCACCATCTGATACCGCCAGGAGTACCAGAGCTCGGGGAACCCGTGGCAGAAGACCACCAGGGGTCCCTCTCCCCTCTCCGCGATGCGCATGCGGATGCCGTTGGTTTCGATGAAACGATGGGTGATATTTTCCATAACAAAATTTCCAGTTTCGAGTTTCGGGTTTCAAGTTTCAAGTTAGAAAAACCCGAAACCCGAAACTTGAAACCCGAAACTTAGAATTTGGTCGGCCAGTTCGCCAGCCGGTGATCGCCGACCCCGCCGGTGCGCCGGTCCTGGCTGATCTCCAGGGCGCGGATAATGTAGTCGCGGGTCTCCCGCGGGTCGATCACGTCATGGAGGTAATGCATGGCGGCCGCGGGGTAGGGACGGCTGTCTTCGATCATCTGCTGGATGAACTTCTCCTTCTGCGCGGCCAGTTCCGGAGATTCCTGGATCTTGCCGGCAAAGACCACGTTGGCAGCGATCTCCGGGTCCACGAAGCTCATCTCCGCCGTAGGCCAGGCGACCAGAAAGTCCGTGGCGCAGCCCGACCCCCCCAGGTTCCAGAAGGCCATTCCGTATGATTTGCGCACGATGACCGCGATCCGGGGAACAGTCATCTGCCCCAGGACGTTCATGTAGTTCATCACCCGGGCTCCCACCCGTCGGCGCTCGGCCTCTTTGCCCACCAGGAAGCCGGGGGTGTCGTGGAAGAAGAGGNNCCGTCGGTGTCCATGGCGCCGGCGTTGAACCAGGGCTGGTTGGCCACGATTCCCACGACTCCCCCGCCGATCCGCGCCAGAGCGGTGATCACACTTTTGCCGAAGAGCGGCTTCAGGGGGAAGAGAATTCCCCCGTCCACGACCGTCTGGAGAATCCTGTTCATGTCGTACACCCGGTTTCTCTTCTCCGGGAGCAGGTCCAGGATCCGGTCCATTCGGCTGCCCGAGCCTTCCGGAACGGGCTTTCGCGGAGGAGGTTCTTCGCAGTGGGAAGGCATGTAGGAGAGAAAATCGCGGATGATGGTGAAACACTCCTCTTCGTTCTCCGCCACCCGGTCGGTGTTGCCGGTAATCTGGGCGTGAACTTTCCATCCGCCCAGGTCTTCGTCGGTGATCTTCTCGCTGATGGCCAGCTCCAGCACCCGCGGCCCGGAGACGGCCATGGCGCTGCCCTTCACCTGGACGACGAAATCCGCAAGGCAGGCCATCCAGGTGGGCATGCCGTAGCACTCCCCCATGATGGCGGTGATCATGGGCGTCTTGCGCACCCGGCTCATGAGCTGGAGAAAGGTGTCAAAGCCTCCTCCCCCGATGGAGGCCAGTCCCTTGGCGCCCATGATATCGGGCATCCTGGCCCCTCCGGCCTCTCCCAGGTAGATGGCAGGGAATCCCCGGCGGACGGCCTGGCTTTTAATCTCTCCTTCTTTGTGCCCCGCCACCCGGCTGGAAGTGGCGGCCAGGACGGTGAAATCATTGGCCACGATGGCCACAGTCCGGCCGTCGATCTTGCCGAAGCCGCCGATCTTGCTGTCCGCCGGCGTCTTGTCCTCCATCCCCGGTACGTCGGAACAGTTGAGCATTCCCATTTCCAGGAAAGTGTCGGGGTCCAACAGGCGGGCGATCCTCTCCCGGGCGGTGAGCTTTCCCTTCCCATGCTGGCGCCGGATCTTCTCCGGCCCCCCCATCTGAAGGGCTTTCTCCTTCCGGCGCTTTAGATCGTCCAGCTCCTTTTCAAAAGCCATGGCAGGTCCTCGGGATGAAAGGATCTAAGGGCAAAAGAGGAAGAGGGGGAAGGGCGAAAAAGCAGAGGGTCAAGGGAAGGCCTCTCCTCCCAATCCTTGACCCTCGGTTTCCTCAGCCCTTATTTTTTCTTGGAATAGTCGTACCAGCCTTTGCCGGCCTTTTCCCCGTAATTGCCCTTCAAGTACCTCTCTACGACGCTGGGGGAGGGCAGGTCGGACCGGTCTCCGGACTCTTTGAAGCGCTCCATGGACCTGATGTAGTTGAGGTCGAGCCCGGTAAGGTCCATCAGCCGGAAGGGCCCCATGGGGTGGCCGGCCCCGTAAACGCAGGCCTTGTCGATGTCTTCGAAGCTGGCGATCCCCATCTCCAGCATCCAGAGGGCCTCGCGCCCGATCACCCGGAAGATCCGGTTGAGCAGGAATCCCTCTACCTCTTTATTCAGGAGAACGGGGATCTTTTCCAGCTTTTCGGAAAGGGCATAGGTGACCTTGGCGGTTTCATCGGAGACGTGAGGCCCCTTGACCACCTCCACGAGTTTCATCACCAGCGCGGGGTTGAAGAAGTGCATGTTTACGACCTGGGGCTGGCGCTCCTTTTTCACCGCGTCCTTGATGAGGGAACTCACGAGGTAAGAGCTGTTGGTGGCCAGGATGGCGTGGGGAGGGGCGATCTGGTCGACCTGGGCGAAGAGCTTCTGCTTCACGTCGAGGATTTCCAGGACCGCCTCGATCATGAAGTCGGCGTTTTTCGCCGCCGCTTTCAGGTCCGGGGTAAAGGAAATATTCTTCCGCGCGGCTTCGGCCACTTCCTTGGTCATCTTGCCCTTTTCCACCCTTCCGGGCAGGTAGGTGTCCGCGAACTTTTCCGCTTTCTTCAGGATTTCCGGGACCACGTCGGTGCAGGTGGTCTGGTACCCGTGAATGGCGCAGAGCAGGGCAATCTGGTGGCCCATGTTCCCCGCGCCGACAACGCATATGTTCTTGATGTCTTCCACTTTCATGTTGGGCTCCTTTCAAAAAAGTTCTGCCGTGCCGCGGTGCTGCCGTTCCTTCTTTGAACACGGCAGCACTCCCTTACGGCAGTACGGCAGCACGTTTTCTTATCCTTCCCTTTCGATAATCGTCGCCACTCCCTGTCCCCCGCCCACGCAGGCGTTGGCGATGCCGTAACGGGCGTTCTTGGCCTGCAGGATGCG
>PMCE01000217.1:1875-5479 GCA_003154025.1 Syntrophaceae bacterium | reverse complement strand
CCCTTGTCCGGAACCGGGTCCGGCATAACAACATCAAAAGCCGAAATTCGGTCCGTGGCAATCATCAGCAGACTATCCCCAAGGTCGTAAATATCCCTGACCTTTCCCCGTTGCCGCAGCGATAATCCGGCAAAATGGGTCTCAATTACAGAAGTTTTCATAATCATATACCCTTATAGTAAACTGCCACATGACCTTTCCGGTCACAACAAATCATCATAAGCGTTCATGGGGACCAGGGGCCAGCAACAACACCGCTCGTGAATCCTGATTTCTGATTTTTCAAAACTATATATATCAATATGATGTCATTTTCCATATGAATTTTAATGATGTCCTCGCCGCGATCATTCCGAAACCAGTACTTTTTCTGTTGAGACTTTCCCGCCTGACAGCGTGACAACGACAAAATGATAGGAAGCATCCCCGAAATACAAACGGGGAAGCGGCGCTCCGACACCGCCGGTGATGATGTGGCGCGTTCCGGAAAGCGTATCTTCGTCATAAAGATGATAATGCCCGTAAAACACTCCGGCCACGTTCCGCCCGGAAAGCGTCTGCAAAAACGCGTAGTCGCCCTTTATAAACGTGTGACGGTCAATCCATTGAAGGGTTTGTGGCGGAATGTGCATGAGAACAGTTTTCAGGGAATTCTCCATACCCAACTCGGTTTTCAGATAGTCAATCTGGTTTGATGTTTTTTTATTCTCTGTCAAGAGAGAGGGGCCTTTTATGAATCCTGTCGGTACCCATATGTACATCGCCGGGGGCCTGCATCGGGTCTTCGAACGGTTCGAGGCCGTGGGCGGGAAATGTCTCCAGCTTTTCGTCAAGCCCAATGTGCAGTGTGCTGCGGGTGATCTGTCGTTGGAGGAAGTGGAGTGGTTTGCCCGGGAGCAGATCCGGACGGGGTCGCCCCTACTCGGAATGAATCTTCTCACCAGAATTAGAGATACCCGGCGGCGGCGTACTGTTTAATTTTTTGCGGAATCACCGTTTTCCAGTAGTGATCGAAGTTAAATCCCGAATAATCGTGGCAAGGTGCGGGACCGGTATCCACCAACAGACATTGGCAGTCATTTCCTTTTAGTAAAATAAAAATATTGTTGGGACTGAACGATGTTTTCACTTCCGGGTTTTTGACAAAAAGTTCTAACATCCTGTCGATGAAGGCCTTCACGCTCTCCCGTACCAATCGATAGACCGAACTGCCTGGCCCACCCAGGGAATAATAGGTTTTAGCCAGGGACTCGCCGGCCAGGCGCTCCTTGATCATGAAGCTGCCGTAAGGATCGCTCAACAGGATGCGGGGTACGGGAACGCCCTGTTTTTCGAAAAAATCCGTTACCTCGTATTCCTCTTTCAGATGATTCCGGCTGTAGGGGCGGGGTTTGGCGAGTTTTAAAACCGCCTGGTGGGCTTCCTGATAATCATAGACAATGCCGTTTTCTCCCTCCCCGATCTTGGGCAGCTTGACGGTATAATGGTTGCCGGCCAGGTTGATGGGGATTAATCCGGACTGGAAGCCGCCCAGCCCCTTAATGACGTGGCTGGATTCGTTATCCAGATAAAGCACCCGCAGATCTTCCGTCAAGTTGGCCACGTAATGCCTGGACCCGAACCCGAGAAAGGTTTCCGACCGGTCCTCCCTCAAGAACATGCTATAATAACCGGCGGTCTGAAGGGCCAGGATCAAATCGCTGATCCGGGCATACTGGGGAGCGAAAAGGATTTCAAACAGGCCCACTTCCCTCCCGGAAAGGGAGCGAAAACCGCAGACCCGGCATTCATCCACCTGGACATTGGGGATGCGGACAATGGATCCTTCGATGGTGATATCCTGATGGGTTTGAACCGTTATTAACAAACCTTCTTCGCACCTGGGACAGATTTCCGTATGGGGTTTCGGATCATCCATGGGGGGTTTCCGCGGAGGCGTTCAGGTCATGGGCCTCCAAAAGCTTTTCATGTTTGAGAGTCAAATGGAAAAGCCGTTCGGCCAAAATGACCGAGATATTTTTTATCAGCTTGTAGGGGGCCGTGAGATTGGCCCCCAAAAGCTCGTTGAACAGGTCCTGATCGATTTCGATCAACTTGCAGGGGGTGGCGGCCACAACGGTCATGGACCGGGGAACATGGAGCAGGAAGGCCATTTCCCCCAGGACCGATCCCCGGCCGATCCGCAGGTGCCAGGAACCCGGTTTGGAATAATGCTCCCGCCGGGCCTCCACCTCCCCTTCCAGAATCAAGTAAAAATTTTCCCCGATGGCCCCTTCCCGGAGGATGATTTCCTCCGGTTCGAATTCAATAGTCTTGGCCGTCTTCAGGAGAAGGAATATTTCAGCCGGGTTCAGGCCATGGAAAATTTCAAATTCCTTGGCCTCGTCCCGTTCGGATTGGGTCACTTCCTGGGGCACCAACCACTGCAGGTAACCGGTGCGCTGGTATTTGCGGATGCGGTCGGGCAGGACTTCATTCCAGTACTTGTTGAAGGTATAGCCTTCGTAATTCTTTTTTAAGGTGGTCCCCGGATCGATCAGGACAAACTTGGTGGGATCTTTAAATCTTCCCTCTTCGCTCAAGACATAAATGTTATTGGGGCTGACGCTGACCTTGCACTCGGGCCGCTTTTTGAATAATTCCAGGAGCCAATTCAAGAATTTTTCCAGGCCTTCCAGAATCAATTGCTGGCTTTTGACCGACAGTTCATTGAAGCGCAGATAAAGGCTGGTAATGGATTCCCCCTCCACGAATTCCTTGATGCAGAAACGGCCCAGGGAATCCATGTGATAGATGCGGGGGACGTACACCTGTTCGGAAAGGAAAAATTCCGTGGTCATGGCCTCTTCCAGGAGACGCTCTCGACAAATCGGCTGTTGTTTGGCCACCTTAAGGCAGAGGGACCCGCAGGTTTGCGGTAGGTTTAGAGAATGAGAGCGCAGCGGATAGACGATGCCGCGATCCCCCTCCCCAAGAGGCGGCAGGCTGATTCCCAGGGTGACCCCACCGTAGGCTTGATCGATTTCCTTGAAACCTGCGACAGCAGCCTGGTGCAGGGCCTCAAAAAAAATTACTGCCTGATCTTCCAATGCCGGGGCTTCAAACTCTTTAAGGGGTTTCTTTTCCACTGTCATAATCACCTCTAATCGGATGATTTTTTGATCCATTCCTTTTTTTCGGCTGACCAGCCCAGGAAGAATACCAGGGACCCCAAGAGGGGGAAAATACCTAACCAGCCGAAAAGGGTACGGGCCGATACTTGAAAGGTAGTGACTAATAAATAGACCATCCCGATGGCCGCCAGGCCGGAAATGCGGCTGCCGAAACTGGTGGTGGATTTGGCCCTTCCTTGAATGTGGGCTTCGGAGTAACGGTTCACGATGGCGTCAATCCCCACGGCTTCGGAAGCCTGGCCGGCCCCCACCAGAGCCCCCACCAGGCAGGCTAAGACCACGTCATTCACCAGGGTAAATCCGAAGAAGGCCATCCCGATCACGATCAGGGAAACCCCGGTGAGAAAAAAGGTGGAACGGTAAGCGAAAAAAAAAGGGATCACCAGGGCGGTAACCACCACTTTGCCCGCGGATTGGGCGGATTCAAAATA
>PMCE01000217.1:1400-1834 GCA_003154025.1 Syntrophaceae bacterium | reverse complement strand
ATGATCGACTCACCGGCCAATTGAAGCCGAGAGACCAGCAGGAAGGAAAAAAAGAAAAAGAGCGGCCCCCAAAGGACCGCAATTTTCAGTCCCAGCCAGCCGGCCACCAGACTGGCCAGGGCGTAGCCCCCGATATTGCTGAAATGGTTGGCGGCGTCTACCTGGGACAAGACCTTGGTCCCTTCCTTAACCGGGAAATTGACTTTAACCACCTTATCGACCGCCGGTTTAAAGAAAATAAAGACAAAATCCCCTAAAAAAGACAAGCCCAGATAAACCGGGTAGGGATAGCCCAGAAGCACGGCCGCTACGAGGAGCAGGCTCAGGAACGTCCGCAGCAGGTCGGCGGCCATCAGGGAGGTGCGAATGCGCAGTTTGTCGATAAAGGGGCCGGATATAGCGTTGATCAGTATTTCGCAGACATATCGAAAAAC
>PMCE01000217.1:0-1368 GCA_003154025.1 Syntrophaceae bacterium | reverse complement strand
GGAAGTTTGACTTTGCTGAACTACGGGAGTATAATCAGAGAAAAAACTGAGATAAAAGCACTGTATGCTCTATCAACTTCAAATTTCCCCATCTGTTGGAAAGCGCTGGATCTTTGCCATAGAAAAACCGATGGCCAAGATCGGCCGAACCCCTCATTGCGAAGTGGTCATCAACGACCCGCTGGTTTCTAGAGAACACTGCCGGCTGCAACTGAAGCCCGAGGGGCTGTTTTTGGAGGATTTGAACAGCGTCAATGGGACCCTGGTCAATGAACAGCGGATCACCCGGGTTTTGTTGCATCCCGGAGATAAAATACGTTTGGGGCTATCAGAAATCACCCTCGAACAGATCCCTGAAAAAGAAGAGTTCATTCCGNNCAGAGCGATCGAGGGGCTGCCGAGCCGCCAAGGAAGGCTGAACCGGAGAAGTCCAAGAAACTCCTGCCGGAGAAATCACCGGGGGCGAAGCCGAAGACCAAACCGGAACCCCTGGTACCCTCCATTCCTCTGGTTTTTCCCAATCAGGAACCACCCTCCTTCCTGGTCATTCATCCTGGATGTCCGAAAATTGAGCAGCAACTGGAACTGCTGGTCGCTTCCGGAGTGGTGATCCGGCAGGCCGCCGACCGGGATCAGGTCCGGGCTGCCCTGGAGAACCCGCTTCCCGATTGTATCCTGCTGTGCCATCAGATTCCGGAGCCCTTTGAAATTTGTCAGGAGCTGCGCTCCCATTCACAAAATATGCCCATTGTTTTATTACTCCACGGGGAACCTTGGACCGAGGCGCTGTCCCTGATTCGGTCCGGGGTGGATGAACTCCTGCACCATCAGGACTTCACGGAATTCCAGGTGCGGATTCGCAACATGATTGAAATGAACCGGNNTGCGAAAAGAAGCCATCCTGGTGACCTCCCAGGTGGAAAAGCGGGTCAGTGAGGATGTTTCCTTGGTTCAACGCATCACCCGACTGAAGAGATACCTTTCCCCCCAGTTGGTGGCGGTGGTGCTGTCCGGGGATGAATCTCTCGTTCTGAAACCTACCCGCCAGGAAATCACCATCGTCTTTTCCGATCTGCGGAACTATACCCATTTCTCGGCGACTTCGGAACCGGAAGAGATTATCACCATGCTGAGTGATTTTCATGCCCTGTACGGCGAAATTATTTTTCATTACGACGGGACCCTGGAGCGGTTTGCCGGGGATGGGGTGATGGTTTTTTTTGGGGCTCCGGTCCCTTTTAAGGACCATGCCATCCGGGCGGTTGCTATGGCCGTGGCCGCCCGGGAGCGTTTGGTCGACCTGCGGACCAAATGGAACAAATTAGGCTATACCCTGGATGTCTCCTTCGGGATTTCCACCGGCTACGT
>PMCE01000317.1 GCA_003154025.1 Syntrophaceae bacterium | reverse complement strand
CTTGGTCAGGGATCTTGGGGGCTAGGTTTGCGCGGTCGCCGAAGGTTGAGATTCCAAGAGTAGAGAGAAGTATAGATAAGCCATTGAAAGCAGCGGGGATTTATGAAGGGATTTAATTATTTGGGAAACTTCTTAGTTTCTCCATATGCTCCATAGAAATATTAATAAATTCAACACCGATTCGATATTAACCTTATATTTCTTAGCAAAAAGCTTTCCAAAGTTCGTTCACAGGTGCTTCACGGGATTTTAATTCCATCCCGCTGATTTACCTCATTCCATGTACTCGGGAAATTAATTAAAGAATTTAGGAGAAAAGCCGTAAATAGATTGGGTAGGATCAGCCTTGGTCTTAACCTATTAGTTATTTACTTTAATATGAATGTGGGGGAATAGGTTGATATGAATCTTGTGGAACGACCCAAAAGGGAATAAGTTTTGGGTCACCTTTATTGCCAAAGCTGTTCTTGGCGGAATGAGAGATGCTTATGCGCTGGGATTTACGGAGGAATGGGAAATATATCTGCAAAAAAAAATTGAAATGTAAGGGATTTACAATTATTGAGTTAATGGTAACCGTAGGCATATTGGCCGTCCTGGTGACAATAGCCATTCCCAATTTTCATCGGATTTCCTCCAATGGAAATCTTAGAACTGCGGCAAGGGACCTCGTTGCTGATTTTAACGCTCTAAAAGCAAGGGCGATGGCGGAAAACATCCAGTATGTTCTCACGTTTAATGGGGACAACACATACATGTCCCCTGGGCTGGCCAATGTCAAGAGCCCTGGAAGTATAGGCCAAGATATAACATTTACCGCCCCCAACTTTGGGGGGGGAACGGCAGTAACCTTTTCGACCAGGGGAACCCTAACGGCAGGATCTGTCGTCTTAAGGAACAGTAGGGGCTCGACCGCTCAAATCGCATGCAACCTAGCAGGCAGGACTTATGTTCAATTCAATATGCAATAAGAAAGGGATAGCCTTAATTGAGGTGATGGTATCCATAGGCATAATTACTGTTGGCATCCTTGGCATCCTGAGCATACTGCCGTCATCATGGAGGTTAGCCGGGCGGTCGGATCTTTTGGGCAATGCTTCGGGGATCCTTATGACGCAACTATATAAGAGTGAAGCCTTGATCTTGAATCCTAACAACGCTCCTGCCGCGGGAACTATTACTCTAAACTCGGTTTACCCCGGTGGGCAAGGCGTCCCTAAGGCAGGAGATACCCCCTTCACTGTAAAAACGACGACTTTGAATCTCGGGGGCAATGCCTGGTTGTTAACGGTTCAAGTTACGTGGCCGGGCAATACTACCGGGATTTCGGAGAGCATGCGAGTTATCCCAGAGTTGAATTTTACTCAATGAGGTACTATGATCGGCTTTAGAAAAGATAAAGGGTTCACCCTAATTGAGATCCTGATGGCGGTTTTTATCGGCCTCATTTTGTTGGGCGCCATTTATGTCCCTGTGAATTCCGTGCAAAGATCCTCAACGGCCATGGAAAGAAAAGTTGCCGCTCAGCAAGATGTTCGGGCTGCCCTGGACGTCATGGCGATGGAGATTAGCATGGCGTCCTATAACCCAAACTTTATGCTGGCGGGGTTCTGGAAAAATCCGCCTACTACACTACCCGCTTGCACGACAACTTCGGTCAATAGCGCCTACAAAGGCATTCAGGAGGCGACCCCCACTTCTATTACCGTTGAGATGGACATTGGTGCTAACGGCAAGATCGGAGATAACAATAATGAGATCATCCGGTATTCTTTCGCGAAAGAATCCATTTTCCGGAACGCCAACTGCCAGGGGGACGTATCTTTTTTAGGAGATGACCCCGCGATGCCACCAGGAACCAGAACTGTTAAGGTTATCAACGACACTCAGGGGGTAAACAATGGAGGGGGTAAAGCGGCGATATTCCGGTATTATGATGCGAAAAGCCCGGTTACTGAGCTTTACCCGGATACCAACCCGAACGATATCCCCAATATAAGAAGGATAGACATAACTCTGGCTGTCAGTACCGAACAGGTGGATCCAAATTCACAACAGACAAAGAAAATGATTTATTCAACCAGTGTTTTGGTGAGGAACCATGTACTCAATTAAGAGAAGGAAGATTTTCGTTTTCCGGGAAGGGGATAGGCTGAGAGAAAGGGGATTTGCGCTCATCGCGTCCCTTATGGCGGTGTCTATGCTTATGGCGTTGGGAATCCTTGTTTTTACCGTAACCACTCAGGATGTGAGGATCAGTTCCAGGACAGTGGGAGAAAGGAAGGCCTTTTCGGCCGCAGAAAGTGGTATCAGCATTCTTATCCAGAATTTTAATACTGGGAACCTGGGAGCCTCAGCGGTCTCCGCTACGGTGGTGGATGCCAGCGCAGTAGATCCGGATAGCAAATATGCGATTTCCACTCCTACGGCCCCTACCAATGGCCCGGCCGCCCTCCCTTCCACAGGTTTTGGGATGGGGACAGGGGAAACGTGGGGGCAGACCGTGAATATAGGCAAGGTTACTGGTACGAATTCCAGGTATAACAGCAATGTCTCCATCCAGGTAGGGATTGGTTATGGGCCGGTTGATATTACGACTATATACCGGTGACGAGGGGATTCATGCGTAAGATGATAAAAACTTTATGGATAGTGATCGTCTGCCAATTCCTTTTAATTCCCGGAGTTTGTCTGGGGGACGAGGTGGCGATATTTTCAATTTCTGTGGATCCCGATGCTTTGATCCTGCTTGACTTGTCCGGAAGCATGGATGATGACCCTACAGGAAATTCTTGCTATACCGCCAGCTGCAGTAAACTGGCGATGGCCAAAAATGCTATTAAAGCGATCCTCGATGATAACGGGGATGGGGTGATTAACAGTAGTGATGAAACCAGCCTGGCGATAAGAATCGGGTATATGAGATTTTACAACTGTCAAAGTGACGATACCGGGGGCAGCTACAACAACGGGTGCAACATTTTAAGAAATGCAATTCCAAACACAGATCCTCCTCCTTTTTCCTCCCCTTCCCGTTACTCGGATGTATGGAGCAATGTTAATGCGGAGTCCGCAAATGGAGGGACTCCCTTAGCGTCGGCATTGGGCGAGGCCAAACTGTACCTGGATGCCCACAAAGCTTTGGATAGCGCGAAAGCCTGTCGGCTAAAATACGTCATCTTGGTCACCGACGGCCAGGATACCTATTCATGTACCGGGGATGGAACTGAAACTCAGTCTGGCATGTATAAGAGGAGAAAGGCGACGGTGGCGAAAGCCAAGGCTCTGAGTGATGCGGGATATAAAGTTTATGTGATAGGTTTTGGGGCCAATATGCCGGCGGAACTTATGAATACGCTGAACTGGACTGCCTATTATGGGGGAACCAATAACCCATCAGCTACCCAATCCGGCAACAGCGGCGCGATTACTCCGTCTACCAACCCATGTGGGGAAGGGAGCACGAATGACCCCGGTCAGGCATCTCTCTCGGGATATGCCTTTATGGCGACCAGCGCTTCTGAAATAGCCAATGCCATCAAAGCGGCATTCGACCTTATAAGTCAATCCAGGATATCCTTTTCCCTGGCCTCGGTGTCCGCCTCCAGAGTTCAATCGGAGAATTTCCTTTACGCGGCCTCTTTCCAACCGGTGAGCAACGACCCCTTCTGGCCCGGGAATCTGGGGAAATACAACATTAATGCGGATGGGAGTATTGGCAGCATGGTGTGGAATGCAGGGGATGCGCTGAAAGCTAAGCAATCATCAAATAGGAATATTTTGACTTACCTGGGCGGTTCAATGACGAGCCTTAGCAGTTTGTCCGCGAGTAGTTTGAAGGGGTATTTAGGGGTTTCAACGAACAGTCTGGCGAGTGCCATCACGGGGTATATCCAGGGAAACCCGGCCAACAACCCTGATAACTGGAAATTGGGCGACACAATACATTCCAACCCGATATCCATAGGAAGTCCTTCCAATTATTTCGCCGATGCCCTCTCTCCCGGTGCCTTTTCCACTTTCCGGGTGAATAACCAAGACCGGGAAGACATTATCGTAATGGGCTCCAATGACGGGCAGTTGCGGGCCTTCAGTGGGAGCAACGGGGATGAGAAGTGGAGCTTTATTCCCCCCAATCTTCTGCCCAAATTACAATATATCGCGCATTTCTCCCATCCCATCTCACCTCCTATGAGCCATCAGTATTTTGTCGATGGGCCGGTTATTGCTGCGGACGTATGGCTCGGGACGGGCGATGGCACCAGTAAGTCTTCCAGTAGCTGGAAAACCGTGATGGTATTCTCCGAAGGGAAGGGAGTCCGGAATTCAACCAATACCCAGGCCAGCTACTTATGGAGTTCATCGCAATATTGTGATGGAAGCTTTAACTACAAATACACCTCCACGTACAAATACTATTGCGGGTACTGGGCCTTTGACGTTACCAATACCTCCGCCACGACTCCTGCCCTGATGTGGCGGATAAATCCCGATTCAACCACGGGGCCATACCTGGACGAACCCTGGAGCAAGATGGCCATCGGCCGGGTGAAGATTAACGGGAATGAAGAGTGGGTGGGTTTTATCGGAGCAGGGTATAACAACGATGGCGATCCGAACCGGGGCAAGGGATTCTTCGTGGTTGATTTGAGTAACGGGAATATTTTATGGAGCTATACCAAGCTAAATGATGCCACCCATATGACTTACAGTCTTCCAGCTTCCCCGGCGGTTGTGGACACGGATAATGACGGCTTTATCGACACGGCGTATATCGGGGATTTGGGCGGTAATATCTGGAGGTTTAAATTCTGCATGGGAGCAGATGGGAATACCTGCGGTACTTCCAATTGGAGCGGAGGACAATTATTCCAGTCCGCCACCGCCACGCCGATCTATACCACCCCTTCTGTAAGCCGGGGGTCTGATGCTACGATATGGATCTTCTGGGGAACCGGAGATAAAGAGAACCCCACGGCAGCAGGTACCCTGGACAGGTTTTTCGCAGTAAAAGATCCTGACCCCCGCACAAGTACCTACACCCCAAGTCAATTAGTAGATATNNGCCGATTCTTCCGTCTTCGGCGGGATGATTACTTGGACTACTTACACCCCCTATACAGGCTCTGACCCCTGTCAACGGGCAGGAACACCGAAATTATATGCGCTAGCCATGATGCCCGTGTTTATCGGCGGCGTGACGTATAAAGCGGGTGCAGGCCTATTTGCGACGTCTACCGGCGATGCTGTAGGGACAAGATCCATTGCTCTCGGAACGGGGATCGCCCAAAAGCCGGTCTTCTCCCAGAAGCCCATAGGTTCTGGAGCTACCGATGTATTTGTCACCACCAGCGGCGGAGCAGACCAAAGTTCTTCAATCGTGACGTCTGCGGGCCTGGCAGACTCTCCCTTTAAGAGCCGCCTCCAAATGACAGCTCCCTCTCCCCAGATCCTTTACTGGTGGGATCAAAGAGTGCAATGAAGTCTAAAAGATGGAGCCGAACCTGTCAGGCAAACTCAGGTCAACTTGGCGAGATGAGTTCCCTATGATGCTCCTCATAGGAAGACCCCCCTTGTGTGCCCCGCAAACCAGGTCATAGACAGGAAACCTGTTCTCGGTGGGGAAAAACAGAAAGAAACCGGGAAAAGGGGGAGTTTCCCCTTGCAGTACTATTGCAGAATTTGGTGGCAAAATGCCGGTACATTGTGGTATAAAACAAAAAGGTTCAGTACATTCTTTTTTTTGAATACTTGCTGAAATTACAAAGTTTATTAAAAAATTCCCTACCTTGCAGATTTCCAGGGGAATTCGTTGTTAATCCCGCCCGGGCGGGATTGTAGATTCGAGTCTTACTCGAGGAACCATCGAGACTTGAGGCTTGGTTGGATGAAGACCAAGCCTTTTTTGTATCACAAGATTTCCGTATATTCCCAAAAAGCAGGGTTTGATTTTGAAAAGCCCCCTCGTGAAATCTGCGGTTCTGTCCCTCCTGGTGGCCGGGGGAATTTTTTCCGTAGTGTTCTTTTCCGGGAATCAACTCCTGGCCTTCCAGTTCGAGGAGAGCGAACTGGGCCGACTGGCCAAGGGAGAAGTGGTCGTTCGAGTCGAGCCCTCCGACGGCCAGGGGAATGAGAGGGTCCAGGCCGCGATCCTCATCGACGGTCCAGCCGAACCGATCTGGAAGATCATCAACGACTGCCGACAGACCACGGAATTCATTTCGGGGCTAAAAGGCTGCCGGGTCTTGCAGCAGGACGGGTCCGGGGACCTGATCGAGCACCGGATGCAGATCTCCAAGCTGCTGCCCGAAGTGAAGTACATTTTCCGCGCCGAATACCAGAGATACCGACGTATCGATTTTAAAAGGACGAGTGGAGACCTGAAAGAATTCGAAGGAAGTTGGGTCTTGGAACCCATCGACCGGGGGAAACCCCAGACCTTGGTCATCTACTCTATATTTCTGG
This sequence comes from Syntrophaceae bacterium, assembly GCA_003154025.1. Next base: position 5,065 of record PMCE01000317.1, on the reverse strand, counting down.
ACGCCGGCCTCCTGCTCCCTCAATGGGCGGTCCAAATGATCCTCCGGCAGGATCTGCCCGAAATCCTTCTCGCCCTGCGGAATCGGGTTTCCTCCTTGCCACCCTGAATCGTTGCCCTCCATTCCCGTCCCTCGCTGCCCGGACGGGTCCGCGGTCTATTTTTCCCCGCGGTTTGGCGCTATAATAGAGACAAAAATTCCTACACCGAGATCGATTTTCCCAGAAAAGATGCCTGCCATTCTAAACCCGAAACGGCCGCATACCGACCGCGAGCTCTCCGACCTGATCTTCGAATTGGCCAACCAGGGCCTTCCGCGGACGGACTTTCTGCATGAAGTTTCCAGCCTCCTGATCAAATTTTTCGGATGTGACGCCGTAGAATTCTGGCTGGAAGAAGCCGGCATGCAGGCGCGGTGCGAGACCTCCCGACGGCCCAAGAAATCCTTCCAGTTCCGCCTCATTCGGGGAGTCAAAAAAAAAGGGAGGAAGGTGATCCCCGCTTTACAGGACAATTCGTCGCTGGAAGCCTTCTGCTGGGATGTGCTCCTCGGCAAAGTCGATCCGGCGGATCCTTCCTATTCCCGGAAAGACGTCTTTTGGATCTTCGACTCTCCCCCCGGGGAAACCGGGAAGGGCCCGAAGGGGCCTCGCCCCAAGCCCCCTTATGCCAGCTTGGCCGTGACTCCCCTGCGGGTGGGAAGCAAACGAATCGCCCTGCTCATCCTGCTGAGCGAGCGGAGGGACTCTTTTGCCGGCAAAGACCTGGCCCCCTGCGGGCGGGTAGCGCAGAACCTGGGCATGGCCCTCATGAACCAGAGAGTCCAGGCCGCCCTGCAGGAGCGGATCAAGGAGTTGACCTGTCTTACCCACATCGCCCAGGTCATGGAAAATCCGCAGCCTTCCCTCGACGCCGTCTTCCAGTCCGTGGTCGACGCCCTCCCACCAGCCTGGCAGTATCCGGATTTGGCATCGGCCCGGATCGTTCTTGACAACCGGTGTTATCAGGCACCGGACTACCGGGAGAGCCGCTTCCGGCAGGCTGCGGACCTGATCGTGAACGGAAAGTTGCGGGGTTCTGTGGAGGTGGTCTATAACGGGGAAAAGCCGGAGTTGTACGAGGGGCCCTTTCTGAAAGAAGAACGCCGCCTGATCGACACGATCGCCCGGCAAGTCGCCCTCTTCGTGGAGCAGAGGGAGACCGAGGAGGAGAAGGACCGTCTTCAGGAGCAGCTGCGGCATGCCGACCGCCTGGCCACCATCGGAAAACTCGCCGCCGGCCTGGCTCACGAATTGAACGAGCCTCTGGGAAGCATCCTGGGCTTTGCCCAGCTGGCCAAGAAATGCGCGGGATTGCCGTCCCAGGTGGAGCAGGACCTGGACCGGATCGTCTCCGCATCCCTCCATGCCCGGGAAGTGATCAAGAAACTCATGCTCTTCGCCCGGCAGATGCCTCCCCGAAGGACCCGGCTGGACCTGAATCGGGTGGTCAGGGAAGGTCTTTACCTCTTCGAGGCCCGCTGTGCCCGGCAGAAGATCGAACTGACCCTGTCTCTGGGGACGGACCTTCCGGAGGTTCATGCCGACGCGACGCAGCTGACCCAAGTGCTCACCAACCTGGTGGTCAATGCGATCCAGGCCATGCCTGGGGGAGGAAGACTGGCCGTGGAGACCCGGGCAGATGCGGAGGCCGTTATCCTCCAAATCGAAGACACGGGGGAGGGGATGAGTCCGGAAGTGAAGAAGCAGATCTTCACCCCCTTCTTTACCACCAAGGAAGTGGACCACGGGACCGGGCTGGGCCTGGCCGTCGTCCACGGAATCGTGACCGCCCACCAGGGGACCATCCGGGTGGACAGTCAGGTCGGGCGGGGGACCCGCTTTGAAATCAGGCTCCCCCTGGCGGCCCTCAGCGAGGAGAACGAAAAAAATGAAGGACTCCACGAAGAAAGATCGGGTCCTGGTCGTCGATGATGCGCCCGATACCCTGGAAGTTCTGGAGCGAAACCTGACGGCGAGGGGATGCCGGGTATTCACCGCCCCGGGAGTGGCCGAAGCCATTCAGATCCTGGACCAGACCCCCGTCGACCTGGTCATCACGGACCTGAAAATGCCCCGGGCGAGCGGCCTGGATTTGATCCGCCACGTGAGGGAGAACCTGAAAGACACGGAGATCGTGCTGATCACCGGGTACGCGAGCATCGAGGGGGCGGTGCAAGCCATCAAGACGGGNNGCGCCGAGCGGGCCAGAAGGCCCTCCCGGGCGCTCCTCCCAACCGGTACGGGCTCCTCGGGGAGTCGGAGGCCATCGCCCGGGTCTGGCAGGCGGTATCCAAAGCCGCCTCCACCAACGCTACGGTCCTGATCTCCGGGGAGAGCGGAACGGGAAAAGAGCTGGTGGCGCGGGCCATTCATTATGGCAGCGGCCGCTCGGCGGCCCCTTTCGTGGCGGTGAACTGCGGCGGCATTCCCGAAGGGCTTTTGGAGAGCGAACTCTTCGGGCACGTGAAAGGGTCCTTTACCGGAGCCACCGATTCCCGGGCCGGATTTTTCCAGACCGCCGACGGGGGAACCATCTTTCTCGACGAGGTGAGCGACACCAGCATGGCCATGCAGGCCAAGCTCCTGCGGGTCCTCCAGGAAAAGGAAGTGTGTATGGTCGGCGCCCGGCGGCAGCAGAAGGTGGACGTGCGGGTGCTGGCGGCCACGAACAAAGACCTCTTCGCCCTGATGAAGAAGGGAATTTTCCGGGAGGACCTTTACTTCCGGCTGAACGTGATCAACATCTCCATCCCCCCTCTGCGCGAGCGAGGGGACGACATCCTCCTGTTGGCGAGGCACTTCGCGGCCCGCTTCGCCCGGGAGGCCGGGAGGCCGGCGCCGCAGTTCTCCGAGAACGCCCTGCGGGTCCTCAGGCGGTACGACTGGCCCGGGAACGTGCGGGAGCTGGAAAACATCATCCAGCGGCTGGTGGTCATGACCGACGGGGACCTCATCGAAATCCCCGACCTGCCTCCCTTGATGCGTTTTTCCGCTCCCCGGGAGAACGGAATGGACCGGACGCTCGCCGAGGTGGAAGCCGAATACATCCGCAACGTGCTGGCCAAAGTGGGGGGAAACAAGACCCGCGCCGCGGAAATCCTGGGGGTCGACCGTAAGACCCTGAGAGAGAAGTTAAAATCCCTCGCCCCGGGGATGGAATAAAAGAATAACGATTCACCACAGAGAGCGCTGAGGGCGCAGAGATTATGAAATATTCAATATATCTTGTTTATGCCATTATTCCGGGGAATATCACCCCACTGGTTCAACCTTCCCCGATTCGGGGGGCGGCATCAATCACTCCCTGCTCTCCTCACTGATCCTTCCGATATAGAAATTACGCTGAGAAAATGAGTGTTTTCGACGGATGCACGCCTCGGCCCTCTGCTTTCCGGAGAAGCCATAGGGTTGGCACATTCTTTGCCATTACCAGATTGTGTACCCTCGGGACGAAAAGGGATCGGTACGGCCGTTCGACCGGTTTCCGAAAAGCCCTGCCGTCGAAAAGGATTAAGGAGGAAAAAACCATGTCAGGCAATCGATTATTCCAGGGCCTCTGCCTTACCTGCCAGAACGCTTCCGAATGCACCTTTCCCCGGGATTCCGCAAGACCGGTCTTACAGTGCGAGGAATTCGGCGATATCCTGGGGCGATCTCCGGAAAAAGTGTCCCCGGAAGGGAGCCGCCCTCCCGGGACCGCCTTGAGTCAAGCCGAAAGTGAGTTAGGGACCTGGATCGGATTGTGCAAGAACTGCGAAAACCGGAAGGACTGCAGATATCCGAAGCCGGAGGGGGGGATCTGGCGTTGCGAAGAATACGATTAAAGAAGGGAATCTTAAGCCCCGATAAAGAAAAATGGGGGGACGAAAGATGAACCCTGAACATATTCTGGGCATCGTGAAGAAAAACACCGGCCGGGGCAGAATCATCACCATCCTGGAGGAGATTCAAAAAAAGTACAGCTACCTTCCGGAGGAGGCCCTGCGGATCGTTGCCGAAGGCACAGGCCGGTCCCTGGTCGATATCTACGGGGTGGCCACCTTTTACAGGCTGTTCAGCCTGAAGCCCCGGGGGAGGCACCTGGTCATCTCCTGCTCGGGGACCGCCTGCCACGTCCGGGGCGGGGCGGGGATCGCCGAAGAGATCGGGAGACAGTTGGGTATCCCGGCCGGAGAGACGACCCCGGACGGAGAGATTTCCTTCGAGACGGTCAACTGCCTGGGGGCCTGCGCGCTGGGGCCCATTGTCGTGGTGGACGGGCACTACTTTCCCAACGTCACCAAACCCCGAGTCAAAGAGATCCTGTACAAAACGAGGGTTGGGCTGGACCGGGTGGACATTTCCACTGACCAGCGGATCTTCCCCGTGGAGGTCAGCTGCCCCCACTGCAACCACAGCCTGATGGACCGGAGTTATCTGATCGACGGATATCCCTCCATCAAAGTAACCATCGCCTTCGGAGGAGATCACGGCTGGCTCCGCCTCTCCTGCCTCTACGGAAGCTTTTCGGTGGATTGCGAGTTCAAAGTGCCCCTGGAGAGGGTGGCAAATTTCTTTTGCCCCCATTGCCACGCCGAACTGGTGGGAACCTCTTCCTGCGACCGCTGCGGAGCCCCCATCGTACCCATGCTCGTCCGGGCCGGGGGAGGGATGGTGCAGATCTGCTCCCGGCGGGGGTGCAAGGGGCACATCCTGGATTTGAGCGGAGTGAACCTTTAAAAATGCGGAATTCGGAACGCGGAATGCAGAACAGTTCGATTGCGGATTGGCGATTGCGGATTGCGGATTGGGAAAAAGCGCGGCATAGGGGTGGCTTACCGAGTCGTCCGGACCGAGTTTGGGGCATGTAGGGGCGCGCTGCCGCGCGCCCTTCGGCAATTCAAAACGAAGGACGTTCAGCACCCAAAGGGGAAAATCCAGGTTTATCTGCCATGAACCATAAATTAAAGAGCATCGAAGAATTCCGGGGACTCCGGGATCGGCTGCGGGCGGATCAGGACCCGGCGACCCCCACCATCGTTATTCC
>PMCE01000238.1 GCA_003154025.1 Syntrophaceae bacterium | reverse complement strand
ATCTTTCTAACTCTAGGCACTCTAGCGCACTTTAGAGACTCTAGTCACTTTTGCCGGCGGCCCTGCCGCGCTGTACTACTTACTTGCAAACTCTGAAATTTTTGTTAAGCATACCGAGGGCAAGTTTAGATAACTTTTTGAATCTTTTAACTTGAGGCACTTTCTTTTGGTTGCGGCCCTGCCGCGCTGTGTTCATCCGCGTTCCAATAATTTTTTGTTGCCTTGGAACAAAGCCTCAGTCCACCACCCTCCAGAGATACCAGCTCCCCACACTCCGGTAAGGCCTCCACGGTTCGCTGATCGAAATCATTTCATCCGCGGATGGCGACTGCGGGAGATTATACGCCACCTTGAATCCTCTCTTGAGACCGGCATCATTGACCGATAACACATCCGGCCTTCCCAGTCCGAAGATAAGAAACATCTCTGCGGTCCACCGTCCAATTCCTGAAAAGGTGGTAAGTTTGCTGATCACTTCTTCGTCTTCCCAGGTAGCGATAGAGGCAAAATCAAGATCCCCATTTCTAATGGCCGAGGCCAACCCGTGAAGGTAATCGAATTTTCGCCGCGATAATCCCGCGGAGCGGAAATTTTTTGCCGAGATTTTTAAAACATTTTGCGGTGTAAAGACCTGAGTCCCGAGCAGATCAAAAAGCCTGCCCTTGATCGCTCTGGCGGCATGGGCTGAAATCTGTTGACTAACGATCGAAGAAGCCAGGGCATGAAAAGGGTTATCCAGCGCCGGCGAAATCTTGCAGGGGCCATGCTTAACAATCAAGCCAGAAAGAGCTCGATCCGATGTTTTTAGATGTCTTACGGCCTTCCGAATCAGTAATTGATCCAAGGGCTTTTTCATAAGTTTTTTAACTCCATCCGGATCAAAATTCAAATATCAAACGCAACGCGGCAGGGGATCGGGGGGGTTAATTTTGGTCTTGGCCTTGGACAAAACTGCGGAGCGTGACTTGATTTTATACTGGCCGTCAGGTCAAGTATAGGTCGGCACAGTTATGACCGTATCTTCCGCCGCATCTCTTCTCCGCGTCTTCCCTCTCACCTTGCGTTCATTTGAGTTTTAGCCCTTTGATGGACTTTCCTTCCTCCAGGACAAATTTTTTGAAATCCTCTCCCCCTAGGAAGGCGGGCACGAATCCCACCGACTCAAACTTGGCAATGACCTCGGGGTCGGTAACCGCAGCTCTGACGGCATCAATCCAGGTTTTGACGATCTCCTGGGGCAAACCGGGAGGTGCGCAAAAACCTGCCCAGTAAGTTAAATTGACTGTCGGGTATCCCAACTCGGCCGTACAGGGGATATCCGGCCATCCTTTGTAACGCTCTTTCCCGGCCACGGCAAGGGGACGCACCTTTCCGGCGGCCCAAAGGGAATTGGTGGCGCTGGGGCTGGCAAAAGCGATGTCTATGTGCCCCCCGCCCAGAGCGATCATGACCTCCCCGGTTCCTTTATACGTGATGGTCCGGGTCTTGGATAAATCCACCCCCTTAGCCATCAAGGCCGCCCGGATCTGGGCTATGAGTACATCCGGTACTCCGGTACCCCCAATCAACGACCACCGGAAAGCGCTTGGGTTCTTGCGGATATCGGCCACCAGGTCGTCGATCGTCTTCCAGGGGGCGTTGCCGCGGACCGACAAGCCCATGGGAGATAAAATGGCCCGGGCCATGTAGACTCTTTCTTCAATGTTATAAGGCAGCTTTTCCGCCCAGGCATACTGGATCGAGCTGGTTCCGCCACACTCAACCAGAATGGTGTAACCATCCGGCGCGGCCTTTACCGCCTCCAGGGTCCCTATGGTTCCGCTCCCTCCGGGTTTGTCGATGACCGCAACCGGCGTGCCCAATATCTTGGATAACGCCGGCGCCATGATTCTAGCCGTGATGTCGGTAGAAGCCCCAGCGGACCAGGGAACCATAAGGTTGATCGGCTTGACCGGGTATTCTTTGGCCCAAATTGCGGGCGCGATCGAAAGGCAGGAGATGATTAGCAAGAGAATAAAGGTTCCCTTGGCCGACGGAAAAGGATTCTTTCTCCATCTGCTAAATGCTAATGAAGCCATCTCGTCCTCCTTCTACTCGAATAGTCCGGCTTTCAAAAGGGAGAATTCAATTCTTGACCCCTATTTTTTTTAGAAACACCTTGTACCATTCGTATTGGTCGCGGAGGCTTTTTTCAAACTGGGCCCCTTCCAGATAATCATACGGAAGGTCGCAACTATCCAAAACTTTCTGAAACTCCGGCGATTCATACACCTTCTTGAAAGTCTCCTTCAGCTTCCTGCTAATGTTCTCCGGGAGACCCTTGGGACCCACGGTAATGAACCCCAAGGCTGGAGCATCCTCGCACCCCAAATCTTTCAACATGGGAATGTTGGGATATCGGGGGTCCCGCTGCAATGCATTGTAGAGGAGCAGCATCCGGAATACCCCCTGTTTCACGTAGATAATATGTTGCCCGGACCCCGCGGAAAAATTGGTGTGCCCCCCGATGAGCGAGGTATTGGCTTCCGCTCCGCTTTTATAAGGTACATGCTTAAAAGTTAACCCTTTACACATGGCCAAGAGCTCAACAGCCAGGTGCTGCTGGGTGTAAACCCCTGAAGATCCATAGGAAAGCCCCGGATTCGCTCTGGCGTAGGCGATGAACTCATCGATCGTCTTGATGGGGGATTTATTCATCACGCACAGGCCCCCGATGTACCGGCTGTACTGGTCGATCAAGGTGAAATCTTTCAACGGATTGTAGGAAAGAGTCAATAAATGGGGGCGTACTGTGATCGCCCCGGCGGAAATGACCCCCAGGGTGTATCCATCGGGCTTTTTGCTGGCCACCAGGCCAGCCCCCACGGTGTGGGCGCCGCCCCCCTTATTGTCAACCACGACCGCAACCCCAAGGAGTTTTTCAGCTCCCGCGGCCAGTGCTCGGGCGGTGATGTCGGTGGTGGCGCCTGCCCCCGAGCTGCAGATGAAAGTAATGGGCCTGGAGGGATAATCCTGGGATAGACCCGGAGAAGGGAGACACAAGGAATCCAACACGAGAATCAAAACACAGCAGAAAAAAGAAAAGGGACCTTTCACAGAATCAACCTCCTTTTATGGGATTTCAGGAATCGAACCGGGTATCATTCTATTTCTTCCGTAGAAAAAGCTACCGATAGAATTGGTTGGTTGGGCCGAAAGATGCGAGAAACGTAACCGCAACCATTCGGCGATAAATAATTCCTCTTCATTCGTACCTGACTCCTACCTTGGGATCATAATTCGGCGGACGTTGGGAAACTTCGATGATCACTCCTCCGATCTTTGCCGTGTCCAGGTAAGCCATTCCACCCCCTCCGACAGGTGTGTCCTGTTGCAGAGGTTCAATTCCCTTCCGGGCGAATCGATTCACAGTCGCATGGATGTCTTTTACCGTGACCTTGATGTGATGGAGCCCCTCGCCCTTTTCATCCAGGAACTCCTTATGGATGGTCTTCCCCTTCTGGTATTCGATCAATTCCAGTTCAACGGGGCCTTGTTGGGATTTGGCTAATCTTACTTCATAAAAAACCTTCTCTCCGTGTAGCGTGGCGGAGGGATGGGTGACGGTACGAAACTTAAAAGGTCCCATTCCCAAGGAGCTCAGGTATTCTACAGTTTTTTCCAGATCCTTGACTACCACCCCCACCTGTACGATTTCCGTCTCGGTCCCTTCCAATACTTTTCCTTCGACCATGGCTTTTCCTCCTCATCCGCTATGATTCTATATCTTTTCACTATCGCCATTACCCCTGGAAGACAATCCAGGGAAAAAACCCGCCCCGACCCGGCTTCCTGCATGCTCGGCAAAGTCCTCGGGACCGGTCGCGTGCTTCTTCTTCCCCTCCACCAAATGGCAAAACAAATTTCCCCCCTCAATACAGGCCTCTACTGCAAGAGAACCTTCCTGGCACAGCTTTCCAAGGCGAGAAAGGAAATCCTTCCACCCGGTTCCGCCTCGAATATTCTGGTTCCCTCGATTCCCCATCCCATCAAACGGTGCAAGGTCCCAGGGGCCTCGGGTCTTGGCTGCCTTGGCATAATCCATCCCTGGGCAGTTTCTCCAGATTTGTCAAACCTACCCGGAAAGAATCCCGCGTACAAGGTTTGCGGGTTTTCATACCCCCTTTTAACTTAATCCAGATTATAATTCAAGCCCGAAGCACGATGCCGAGGGGGGCCGAGGGGCGGTTTTTCATCTTGGGTCATGGCCACGGCCCAAAGCGCGAATGATGAATTGATTTTAGACTGTTCATCCGCAAGCAGGTCCTGTCCGAACGTCCGTTCCCCGTAAGCGCCCCCCTGCCCAAATAACAGTTGCCTACCTGCCCCCGATGGGCATATAAAAGATTAGTTTGCTGACCTATTCGCCTGACGGGTATCGGTTGGTAAAGCTTCTTCGCGGGGCCTTGGGATTATATAGAATCCCGCCCTTTCCTTTCTGGACTCAGGCTGCGAAAGCTGCTCCGGAAAAGGATGGGAATACCGGGTGAGGAGAACTTACTTCCCGGTTTAATGGGCCGCCTGAAGATGGAGCTTTAGCCGCTTGGCGGCCTCTCGATTCTACCCAGGGCCCTGACTGAAAGGAGTATAAAAGGGATGAAAATAACCAGATTTATTCCTTCGGCGCTGTTCGGCCAGAAACGTTTCGATGATTTGAATGAATTTGTCGATGGACTCTACCCCCATAAAGAGCAATATTCCGTCTACCTGATCGATTCCGTACATCAAAAAACCGGGTTGCGTGAGCGTCTCCAACCCGGCCCCCAGGATCTGGTACTGGAATTCAACGCCTCGCTGCACGAGCCGAAGACCGAGGATGTCGACGCCCTCCGCGGTGAGATCGTCAGGCGAAAGGGCGGCGTATTGCCTCGCGTGGTTATCGGCATCGGCGGCGGGTCCACGATGGACGTGGCCAAGGCCGTTTCCGTCATGCTAACCAATCCGGGATCGTCGGCGGATTATCAGGGTTGGGACCTGGTCAAAAACAAACCCGTGCCCAAAATCGCGGTACCCACCCTATCGGGAACCGGCGCCGAGGCCACACGCACGGCCGTGCTCACCGGGCCGGTAAAAAAACTCGGGATCAACAGCGACTTCAGCATTTATGACGCCGTTCTCATGGACCCGGAGCTTTTGAAAACCGTACCCGCCGATCAGGAGTTCTACACGGGGATGGACAATTTCATTCACTGCGTTGAATCGATAAACGGCAGCGCCATGAACCCCCTGGGAAAGCCTTTTGCTCTCCAGGCGAAAGCCGCAGCGGAGAACTTTTTCCTGAAAGAAAAAAATTATTCCGAATTGATGGTCGGCTCATTTCTCGGTGGGTGCTCCATCGCCAATTCTTCCGTGGGAATCTGCCATGCCCTTTCCTACGGCATCGCCTTTATTCTCGGCTACCGGCATGGGATTGCCAACAGTATCGTCTTCAATCAGTTACCGGAATATTATGGCGAGGATGTTTTGAAGTTCCGCCGGATGCTGGAGAAAAATAAGGTGAAACTTCCTTCGGGAGTGACCGGCGGGATCACCGCGGAACAGTTGGACCGTATGATCCAGCTGACCTACATGCTGGAACGGGACCTGATCAGCGCCTTGGGACCTGATTTTAAAAGAATTCTGACTCCCGAGAAGATCTCCCGGCTGTATGAAAAAATGTAGGCAGGATTTCCCATTTTTCCCCGGGCCCAGGGGCATCGGGTCTTGGCTGCCTCGGCATGATCCATCCTTGGATCATTCAGGCGGATTTGTCAAATCAATCGAGGATGCCCCCTATACACCAATGGACGGTATGCGAAAGGGGGTTTTTGAATCTTTTGAGCTGCGTCCCCCTCCATGGAGATTTCTGGAACGCTGGGGCCCCGGCTTTCAGCCCTTTTCCCCGCCTGTCTCAGTCGGACTGTGTCCTGTCTCCATGAGTCGATTGCTGACCCAACTGACGTGCCCGCGGAGTCCATAGAACTGGTCACCAAAGGACGCCGGCACTTTCATCTTGTTGACTTCCTTTTCGATATGGTTGAGCCGTCCGAGCAATTCCTCCCGTTTTTCGGGCGTCAAGTTTGCGGTCAGATCTTTTTCAAGCACCAGCAACACACGGTACCACCGGTAGATGAGCAACTTCATACGCCATCGATATAGCGCAGGGATGATTCGCAGGATAGGGATCAATACCACGATCATCGGCACGAATGCCATCAGGATACGGTTCAGCAGGCTTGCCTGCCAGAAGGGAAGAGAACGATAGAGGAAGCTCTTGCCCGATTTGTAGAAGCGGCTCGCATCGGGGCTTATGCGAAATTCATGCTCCAGCGGGGCGGGAAACTCGCCCCGGCGCTTGAGTAGGCCAGCCCTTCCGTGTACTTGACTCGCGGCCTCCAGCAACAAGTCGGACAGGGCCGGATGCAGATCGGACCGCGCAATGAGCTCGACCGTGGGGCCGATCAGGTAGACATCGTGCGCGGGAATGTCCTTTCCGAAATCGATGGATCCCTTCGGAAGGATCAGCTTGTCCAAATAGAGGATGCGGCGAGTATAACCATCGGCCTGGGTGAAATTCAAAAGATGAGTTTCCGGCGTCCGCAGGAGCTTACGCATGAGCTGTGACGAAGCGACATCTCCCATTAAGAAAACCCCGTCAACGTTGCCTTCGATCAGGGCCGTAGCGGCGTCTTCGGGGTCCAGATCCACCAATGCAGTCGCGCCCCCGGGCTCGATTCCATTGGCGGCGAGCAGCTTCAAAGCCAGGGATCGCGT
>PMCE01000020.1 GCA_003154025.1 Syntrophaceae bacterium | reverse complement strand
GGGTCATCCTTCGGTCCGACGATGACCGTTAGGTTGTACATGAGGTATGTTTTCTTGGCGGCGAACCCTTCCCGGACAAACTGCGCCGTTGCCCCCGGGTGATGGCCCATGGTGATATGGGTCAACCCGTTCTTCCCCAGCTCCAACCCGGGTCCGGTGGGCGTCTTGATGCACCGCACGGTGCACCCGGTCTCTTTGAAGAAGACCCGGGCCATCTCATCCACCAGGCCCAGCTCAAAGGGGCTGCCGGTGGCCACGATGATCTGTCGGTAAGAAGAGGCCCACCCATGAATCCCCGGAAAGAAAATCGCGAATTCCAAAGACAAGGCGAATAAGATCCACCTTTTCCAATGCTTCATAATACACTCCCCATTTGAGCAAAAGCTTGAACGACTCTATGCAGGGACGGGATATAGATGTATTCTGAAAATCGCTGCGAGGATCAGCAATGGAAAAGCGAAGGCGGACTTCCCCATTATGTATCCGCCATTCTTCGCTTTCCGACTCGCCACGAATCAACGTCCCAGATTTGTGCGACGCCTCCATATGACGAGTGGAACCAGGAGGATTACGCACCCTAAATAGGGATATTGAATTACCCAGATCAGCGGGGAAAGGAATAACCTGGAACCTTTCCGAAGGATTTCATGACGCCTGATTATTTCCGCCGCCCTTGGGGACACTCTGTAATATAGACTCACCAACACTTTGCCAGGCAAGTTGGTTAAGAGGTGACGGTCTCTGAATTCCCGTAAAATGGTAACATGAGGATCCATGGGGGATCCGAAAGCAGCCGTAGCTATGAAACAGCCTCCCCCGCTATCCGAGGATGATTTAGTATCTTGAGTGACGGTGAATGTCTGCCCCTCGATGGTGATGGCACCCGTTCGCGAGGCGGTTGTATCATTCATGGCGACGGAGTATCGGATTGTTCCGCTGCCCGTTCCTGTGCTTCCCGAGGATATCGCGATCCAGCCAACTTCGCTTCCCGCCGTCCAAGTGCAGTCACTTGAGGAAGGAGTCACGTCGATTGTTCCTACCCCTCCCTCCCGTAAAACATAAGCGCTTGTCGCCGAGAGGCTGAAGGAGCAATTGTTGAGGGCGCCGTAGATAACAATTTTCTCCTGATCGATGTAATTCCATCCGGCTTCCAAGGTGTTGATATCCGTTGTCCCAGCAGGTAGAGGTTCTACCCGGATAATGGTCGTCGAACGGGTGGAAAAACCGGCATTGTGATCGGCGTTCTTATTGTAGGGCCAGATTACCGCCTGATTCGATGCGGTCGAGGCCTGATCCGGCGGCCCCGGGGTTTTTTGAGGAGGAACCACTCGGAACGGCCCTTCGCCATCCAAAGTGTTGGAGGCATTTAGGACCCCAGGGGTTAGGTCAGTCCCGTCGCGCTGGAAAGCTAAAAGCAATTTCAGCCCATTCGGGTTGTTGATAGCATCCCCATTCTGTCTGCCGGTGCAGGATGGGGCACTGTAGTCGCACCAACCTGAGGTAGGATTCAGTTTAACATCCGCTTGCGTGTTGTAATAATAAGTTGTGCCGGGGTAGGTCCCATTTACGTGGTAAAGGGAAGGGTTCGGATCGAGAGTCAGGGGATGAGTCGTAGAGAAACCGTCGGGTGAATAGACCTTGATCCCGGTGGCCGAAGGGAGCATGCCGGCGCGCGCGAGCAAGTCTTGAATCGGTACTCCTGAATATTGTGCGTAATAATCCCCCGATTTTGTTGTATTCATAAGGAGAAATTGGGTGTGCTGCGCCAGGGTCTGTAATTGGGCTTTGGTATAGACGCGGAAGGGAGCGGGGATTTTGCTCGGGTCATCTGTTGCATCTCCTGGATAGCGGACCGCCGCAATCTCATCTTTATTCGAGTACCCGTCCCCATCCGAATCACGGTTCTCGATCGCGCCGAAAGCAGCCGTGCTCCGGCCGTTGTCTCGGTAATCCTTTCCGTAGGGGTTCAGTGTGGTGCTAATATCGCCTGATTTATCATAGCCATATTTATAATGGCACCACTGGCAACTCCCGAGGGTGGTGACCTTTCCACCGGACGTATAGGCCCCCCCGCTGTGGCACAAAGCGCAACTATCCAGCTTGGTCCCGGCCTTGCTAGGATAGACCGAAAGGAACTTCGGGGAATCCCCCTCCCCTTGGTGTTGGTAAGCCGAAAAAGCCAAAGAGGAGCTTAATCCCACCATCGCCAGAAACCCCAACACAAAAACCCATCCTTTCCTATTCATCTCAGATCCTTTCCTCCGTCCGGTTTAGAATTTGAAACCTGTGGGATGAATTCCCTTTCCCGTACATTCAAAATTGGATTCAATCGGTGAACGAAAAATTCTATATCATATAAGGATATTTTTGTCCATATTAATTCTTTTTTGTATGTTTTTGTAATATTTTTATGGGGTTGGCAAACCGGATCGGATGCGGCGGGTTGATCTTTTCGCCTCACAAAGTAGCGAAGGAGATTTATTGGGGGGAAGAAAAAAGGAAAGCGGAGGAAGGTCATGTCTTTCGCGAAACCAGATGATTTCAAGGACCGGGAGTATTCGCCAAAGGGAGCACCTCGGATTGCTTGGGGAGAGAGGCCAACATTACTTGGCCGGACCGTTCATCCAGATAACTCTTTTCCGCCTCTTCACCGCCAGGCAAATGAGCAAAACGAGATGGTTTGGGAGGGAGGGGTTCGGATTATTGTGTCATTGAACCAAGTTCTCCTGATATCATAAAAAAGACGACCAAGGAAGAATAACATCCTGAAAGTATCGCTTGACCGCTTTGCGCCGAATCTGTATATTTCAAACAATAATCCAGTATTTGAGTCCTCTTATACAGTTTGTATAATCCTTCGCCAAGATGGGACAGCGCCGACGATGGGCAGGATGGAATAAAGAATCATGCCCGAAAACCTGATTGAGCGTTACTTGGCCGACATGGGGGAAGTCCGGGGTACAAGGTCTAATGTGCCGGAGACTTCGTTCTATCCAGCATTGGAACGGCTGCTCTCAGATATCGGAAAGAACCTTTTCCCCAAGGTCCGTTGCGTCATCAACCTGACGAATCGTGGCGCGGGACTCCCGGACGGCGGACTCTTCTCTTCCGATCAGTTTCGCCGCAAGGCACGCAACGAGGACACTAAGGAGAATCCCTTCCTAGTTCAGAACCCGTCGCGGGGTGTGATCGAAGCAAAGCCTCCGGGTGAAGATGTCCGCCGGGTGGCAGGGACCGAGCAGGTGGAGCGATACTGGAAGCGGTACGGCATGGTGCTCGTTACCAACTTCCGCGCCTTCGCCCTTATTGGCAAAGGCCCGACAGGAAAGCCGTGTGAGCTGGAATCCTTTGCTCTGGCCGAGACCGAGAGTGAATTCTGGCGTTTGACCGCCCATCCTCGCCTGGCGGCAGCGGAGCATGGCGAACGCATGCTGGAGTATTTGAAGCGTGTGCTGCTGCTTAATGCCCCCCTGGCCGCTCCGCAAGACGTGGCGGGCATTCTCGCCTCGTACGCCCACGACGCGCGACTTCGCATCGAAAAGGCTGATCTTCCGGCCCTGAGCAGCCTTCGGCAGGCACTAGAGGACGCCCTCGGCTTGCGCTTCGAAGGCGAGAAAGGCGAGCATTTCTTTCGTTCGACGCTCATTCAAACCCTCTTCTACGGCGTCTTCTCGGCTTGGGTCTTGTGGGCGCG
>PMCE01000136.1 GCA_003154025.1 Syntrophaceae bacterium | reverse complement strand
CTTGATGTCGGCCGGGACCTTCACCTGTTTGCTTCGCGTCTCCAGGTTGGTGCCGCTGATCTCCGCGTCGTACGTCTGGCTGGTGATGACCAGCACCTTGACGCCCAGGTCCTTTTCGAACTGGGCCAGAGCTTTCTTCCCGGCCGGATGGTTCTCCAGGACGTCGATATAAGATCTGTCGTTCTTGAAGAGGAAGGGGAAGTCGAAAAGCAGGAAGGCGTCCGTGAAAGGAGCCAGGTTGGGTGAGGAGGTATAGCCTATATCCACACTGCCGGCTTTTATGGCCGCAGCCAACTGCTGTTCGATACCCAGGGACTGGTAAAAGGGTTGGACATTCAACTCCCCGTTGCTCAGTTTGGTGGCCAGTTCACAGAATTTACCGATGGACATGGCCGGTGCCGACCTTCCTTCAGGCTCCGAGGAACCGGCCCGGAGAATCACCGGCCCGGCCGCTTTGGCCGGGGCGACTGCGAACACAAGGAGGGCGCATACCAAGAAGATGGATACCAGGGCATACCGGTCAACGAAATTCCTAATCACTGTTTATTCTCCTTTTAAAACTCTTTGGGTTGCACTCCTTTATGCTAATGCCGCTCTCATGGGGCCGGAAAACTCAAGCCCCTGGGCTGGCTCTTATTTCGCATCTTCTTTTTTCCTTTGCAAGGACTCTCTTTCTCAGGCGGGTTGAGTATAGGGAAAAGGGGGTTCTGTGTCAAGAAGAAAGACCCGGGGCGACCGGAATGGGCTATAATGAACCAATTGTGGGCGATGGGTACCCGGTCATAGGTTATGGCGAATGAAAAGGTCCTTGCAGTGAGCGATAGATCTGGAACAAATGGGCAGTGGTCAGTAATCAATGGTTGAGGATCAAAAAATGCCCAAGCGACAGTTTGACTACCGGATTCATAAAGGAGGCTATATGAAGGTCGTTAAAAAAGAACGGGAGTTACCCTGGACTCCTCATCCTTTTCTCCCCATTCAGATCAAGAATCTCTTAACCAAGAAAGATGACCGGGGGGACATAACCATCTTCCTGGTAAGCATTCCCGCCGGGAAAGAGATCCCCGAGCATGTGCATGAAACGCAGGAGGACATCATTTTCATTATGGCCGGGAAGGCCAAGATGTGGATTGACGGGGTGGGCGAGTTCACCCTCGAGAAGGGAACTTTCATCCGGGTGCCGAAGAACACCAAACACCGGATCTACAACGTGACCGAGAATGTGTTAAATTACGACGTTTTCACCCCGCCCCTGTTCTAATCAAGAATGAAGAAAGTTCTGCCGTCCTGCGGTTCTGCCGTACTGCTGTTTTATTTCTTGGAACTGCAGCACGGCAACACCGCAATACTTCCTTAACACATCGCCAATCCCCCGGAGACGCTCAGGGTTTGGCCGGTGATGAAAGAAGCTTCGTCGGAAGCCAGGAAGGCAACCGCCCCGGCGACGTCTTCCGGCTTGGCCGGCGGTTCTCCAGCCGGTTCTCATTCGGAAGCGGGAATGGATTTCCTGCCCCTACAAAGGAGAAATGGGTCTCTGTGGGTTAAAGACATTGCAATTCATCCCCAAATGTGTTAAAAAAAATAATCCTATCCGAGCTATGTGCAGGCTGCCATTTTTCCCTTAAAATCTGTCTCTGGTCGGGTCTCAGAATCAATCCTGAGGGGGGGAGTTATTATGATTACCGGAACCCTGGCCCTTTGGGCCGCCTTGACGACCATTCTTTATACCCTGATTTTGGGCCCCGCTCTTCTTTTCATCAGTCTCTTCAGTAAAACGGGAAGATTCCCTTATAAAATCGGAAAACTTTGGGCCTTTCTGGTCATGAAGACGAACCGGGTAAAAGTCCAGGTAGAGGGCATGGGAAAGATCGATCAGGGACGGTCTTACGTCTTTATCTCCAACCATTCCAGTAATCTGGACCCGCTTGCCGTGGCCATCAAGCTCTCCAACACCTTACGGTTCATAGGAAAGAGTTCTCTGGAAAAAATCCCCCTGTTCGGCTGGGCGGCGCGGCGGGCGAAGGTCATCTTCATCGACCGGAAGGACAGCCCCCAGGCGGTGGCGAGAATCAACAAGGTCATCCATGAATTGAAGGACGGGATCAGCCCCTACTTCTTTGCGGAAGGAACCCGGAACGTGGGCGGGAAACTGCAGGCCTTCAAGAAAGGCGGGGTCGTCCTGGCCCTCAAGGCCAAGCTTCCCATCGTGCCTATTACCATCCTGGATGGCCATAAGCTGTTTCCCAAGAGGGCCTTCCGCATAAAACCGGGGACGATGAACGTAATTGTCGGGGACCCGGTGGAGACCTCCTCTTATGCTGAGGAGGACCGGGATACGGTATTGGAAAAGGTAAGGTCCACGATCCTTCAGACCCTTCAACGGCATGGGGTGACAGGATAAGCAGACCGGTAGACCGACCCTACAGATCGGGGGTCCCTCTCCGGCTTTTTCTTTCCCATGAACCCTGAATAGGAATTTCCTCTTGGAAAACCCCTCTCTTTCCCGCCTGCAGGCCAAGCTCGACGAGTTCTACACCTTTCCCTGCCCCTATGTCTTTAAGTTCATCGCTCCCATGGCCAGGATTGACGAACTGACGGCCTTATTCCAGGGTAGGCCCTTTACCACCCGGTATTCGAAGAATGCCAGATACGTAAGCTTCACCGCCGAATGGGAAGTGAGGTCCAGCGAGGAAGTGATATCTTTCTACCGCCAGGCGGAGAAGATCAAAGGGGTCATCGCCCTGTAAAAGAGGGACAAGGTTCAAGGCACCAGGTCCAAGGTTCAGGAAACACCACTATTTTCTGGATCCGCTGGCGGCTTAAGAATTCCCGCCGGTCCTATCCTACAAACTGAGGCTGCCTGCAGAACGATCATGCAAAAACTGGCGCGGGCTTTTTATGACCGGAATACGATCACGGTCGCCAAGGAGTTGCTCGGGAAATACCTGGTCCATGGGGCGCATGGCGTGGAACGCATCGGCAGGATTGTGGAAGTCGAGGCCTACCTCGGAGCGCACGATCTCGCCGCGCATTCTTCCAAGGGCAAGACCAAGCGGACGAAAGTCATGTTTGGTCCGCCGGGCCACGCTTACGTTTACCTGATCTACGGGATGTACTGTTGTATGAATGTCGTGACCGAGCCCGAGGGCCATGCGTCGGCAGTACTTTTGCGGGCGGTGGAGCCGGTGAAAAATATCGATGGACGAACCCAAGGCCCCGGCCTGCTGTGCAAAGCGATGCATATCGACATGCGCCTCAACGGACACGACCTGGTCAGCGACGATTTTTATGTAGGCGCTGCCGCCGAGTTACAGTCTCTGGTAATTGTCAGTAGCCGCCGGGTCGGCGTGGACTACGCAGGACACTGGGCGAGAAGGCTCTTGCGGTTTACTATCAGGGGCAATCCCTTCGTCTCGAAGCAATAGCTTGGGAGTTTGGGTGCAAATGGACGGCCGGACCTCGGCGGCGTGAAGCCGCCATAAGAAGGCGCGGTTCGCGGGTAGCGTAAGCGCCATTGAAAAAAGGATGAAATCAAACACATCCCTTTCAATTGTCCGAAAAATCATGATCGAATTTGCCGATCGGACCGGACTTTCGCCAGGCAAGGAGGTTCCCCGACGCTACCTGTGGACCGATGCTTTTGCCGTCTGCAATTTTCTCGACCTTTTCCGACAGACGGGAGAAGAAGAATACCGGGATCTCGCCTTACGCCTCGTCGATCAGGTCCACCATGTGCTTGGCCGACACCGGGAAGACGACCCGCGGGAGGGCCGGCTTAGCGGCCTCGATGAGGAGGAAGGCAAGTGGCACCCTACGAAGGGGGGCTTGAGAATCGGCAAAAGCATGAACGAACGGAAGCCCGGGAACCCCTATGACGA
Source organism: Syntrophaceae bacterium (assembly GCA_003154025.1). Next base: position 10,365 of record PMCE01000136.1, on the reverse strand, counting down.
AAATTTGGAGTGGGACCGGGACGGGCAGTACTTTCATTACCTGACGAAATGGATGCACGCTCTGGACCGGGTAACTCGAGTCACCGGGGATCCGATCTACCATACGTGGGCCATTGAGCTTGCCAAGACGGCCCATGCCCGTTTTACCTATATCCCACGGGGCGGCGGCCAGAGACGGATGTACTGGAAAATGAGCATCGATCTCGCCTATCCCCTCGTGCCCTCCATGGGCCATCAGGATCCTCTCGACGGATTCATTACCTTCAACGTGCTTCAGGCGACGGCCGCCAAAGATACCGAAAGATTAACGGGGCTGGATCTCCATGCGGAAATTGCCGCCATGGCCGATATCTGTAAGGGAAAAACCTGGGCCACAGATGACTCGCTCGGTATTGGAGGTCTTTTGAGTGATGCCTACAAAGTGGCCCAATTGATCGTAAACGAAAATTTTGAGCGAGCCGACCTCCTGCAGATTCTATTGGATTCTTCCCAGCCGGGGTTGGAATCTTTCGCGAGAAAGAATTCCTGGAAGGTTCCGGCCGATTACCGTCTTGCATTCCGGGAGCTGGGATTGTCCATCGGATTGCGGGCGGTTGAAAGGTTGCAGGGACTGATTGAGGAAAACCCGGGTTTTTTCAATAAGAAACTTCCGCTGCATTCGAGGATTGCAAGCCTGATGCGGCACACGCCATTGAGCGAAATCATAGAAAGCTTTTGGCTGGACGGGTCCAATCAAAAAGCCGAAAGCTGGACGGCCCATCAGGATATCAATATGGTCATGCTGGCAACGAGCCTGGCCCCTGATGGATACCTCGCCCTTTGATTCCTGAAGGAGGGGTGCATGAAACTCGAGACGGACCCCGATAAAATCAAAGAATTGGCTGATCAGCGGGCGGATGCCAATTGGTCCTTCCGCTGCTTTCTGAAGAGCTCGGATCTGTCAACCCGGAAACTCGACTCGATTGTCCACCGGCACTACGGAGAAGTAGCGGCCCAAAACGACTGCCGGCAATGCGCCAATTGCTGTAGGTCCGTCCGACTGCTCCTGACCGGCAAGGATGTCGAGCGTCTCGCGGTCAAGCTGCGCATCTCCAAGGAGCAGGTCATCGACCAATACCTCCAAACTTCCGGGGGAGAAGGGGGGTCTTCTTTCCGCTCGATACCCTGCCCCTTGCTGAGCGGCAACCTCTGCCGGGTCTACTCGCACCGTTTTTCCGTTTGCCGCTCCTATCCGCACCTGCAAGAGAAAGATTTCATTTCTCGAACTATCCAGGTCTACTCGAATTGCTCGGTATTTCCTATTGTCTTTAATGTGTACGAGCGGTTGAAAGCTGAAATCTGGCGGGGAAGGCGGCGCAGATTCTGAAGGATTTTGTGCCGCCCGGACTCCAAATACTCATCGCGGTTGCTCCACTTTTTCGGTACCGAACGCGAATTCTCTCTACTCTGCCCGTTTCTTCGGCCAATTCAGAGGCTTGATAACCGGGTTTCAAAGGTTTGGTTCAGCCCTCAAAATTGCTGTTAGGGACCCTTATTACCGGGTCAGCTGCCGGTACTTGATCCGATGCGGCTGGTCGGCGGCGGCGCCGAGTCTTTTCTTGCGGTCGGCTTCGTAGTCCGAATAATTCCCCGCGAACCAGACGGCCTTGCTGTCCCCCTCGAAAGCCAGAATGTGGGTGGCGATTCGGTCAAGGAACCAGCGGTCATGGCTGATCACCACGGCGCAGCCGGCGAAGTTCTCCAGAGCTTCTTCCAGGGCTCTCAGGGTGTTCACATCCAGATCGTTGGTGGGCTCGTCCAGCAGGATGACGTTGCCCCCCTCTTTGAGCATTTTGGCCAGGTGGACCCGGTTCCTCTCGCCGCCGGAGAGCATCCCCACCTTTTTCTGCTGGTCCGTGCCGGTGAAGTTGAACCGGGCAACATACGCCCGGGAGTTGATCTCCCGGTTCCCGACCTGGATCGTATCCCGTCCGCCGGAAATCTCCGTCCAGATATTCTTCTCCGGGTCCAGCTGATCCCGGCTTTGATCCACATAACCCAGCTTAACGGTATCGCCGATCCGGATCGTTCCGTAGTCCGCTTTTTCCTGGCCGGTGATCAGGCGGAAGAGGGTGGTCTTCCCGGCGCCATTGGGACCGATGACCCCCACGATTCCCCCCGGAGGAAGGGAAAAATTCATTCCTTCAAAAAGAAGATTGTCTCCGTATCCCTTGCTTAGGTCTTTAGCCTCAATCACCAGATTCCCCAGGCGAGGCCCGGGGGGAAGGTAAATCTCGAGGTCCTCCCCTCGCTTCTCCGTTTCCTGGCTCAAAAGGGCTTCGTAGGCGTTGATCCTCGCCTTCCCCTTGGCCTGCCGGGCCTTGGGGGCCAGGCGGATCCACTCCAGCTCCCGCTGGAGGGTCTTCTGGCGGGCCGTCTCCGTCTTTTCTTCCTGCTGCAGGCGGGTTCTCTTCTGCTCCAGCCAGGAGGAATAATTCCCCTTCCAGGGAATTCCCCGGCCCCGGTCCAGTTCCAGGATCCAGCCGGCCACATTGTCGAGAAAATAACGGTCGTGAGTCACGGCGATCACGGTACCGGCATATTGCTGCAAATGCGCCTCCAGCCAGGCGACCGTTTCGGCATCCAGGTGGTTGGTGGGCTCGTCGAGGAGAAGGATGTCCGGCTTCTGCAGCAGGAGGCGACAGAGGCCGACGCGCCGGCGTTCCCCTCCAGAGAGGACCTTCACTAGGGTGTCGCCGGATGGACAGCGGAGGGCGTCCATGGCCATTTCCAGGCGGCTGTCCAGGTCCCAGGCCCCCACGGTGTCCAGCTTCTCCTGCACCTGGCCCTGCCGATCGAGGAGTTTGTTCATTTCGTCATCGGACATGGGCTCGGCAAATTTTTCATTGATCTTCTCGAATTCCTTGAGCAGGCCGACGATTCCCTGGACGCCTTCCTCGACGACCTCGCGCACGGTCTTGGAGTCATCCAGCCTGGGCTCCTGCTCGAGAAAACCGATGGTGTAACCGGGCGACTGGATGGTCTGTCCGACGAATTCCTTATCCACGCCGGCCATAATCCGGAGGAGAGAACTCTTCCCCGAACCGTTCAACCCGATGACGCCGATCTTGGCGCCATAAAAATAGCCGAGGGAAATGTCCTGCAGGACCGGCTTCTTGTCGTAGTATTTGCCCACGCCCATCATGGTGTAGATGACTTTGTCGGGTTTCTGGCTCATGGAAAAGCAATCCTCCTGGAATGATAATCAGATCAAAATTGCGCATTGAATTAAGAATTTCTGATCTTGTAAACCACTACCAAACACGCGTCCCTTCGAAGGTTCAATCCCCAATTCGCGATGCGCAATTGTTATGGGGGTGCTTCCCCCAGCAACTCCTTCTGGAGCCACCCGGTCGTCGTCCCCCAGATTCTGATCTGGACCCAATTCCCGGATTCGCCGATTCTCTCCACCTTCCTCCACGGTTTCAGGTTCAGGATGATTTTCGATTGGGGAGAGGGTTCTTCCCTGAGGTTCGCGTTCATCTTGGTGATCAGGAAGATTTTGGGCTTGGGGGAGATGACTTTAGCGCCGGGTTCCCGTCGGGGTGCACCCGGCGCGACCTCTTTCGCCGGAGAGGGCGCTGGGGGAGGGGAAGCGACTTGAATTTCCCGGGAAGGAGCAGGCGGCGGTGCGGGCGTCTCTTTGGTCTTCGGGACTGCCGGAACCGCAGCGGCTGGTGGCGGCGGAAAAATAATGGCTTCTTTTTCTTTGGACCCTTCCGACGAGGGACCGGGCAGGGAGACGGCCGCAGATGGAGAAGGGGATGCCTGGGTCTTGCCTCTATCTTCCCTGCGCGGGCCAGCGCGTTTGGAAGCTTCCAGAGGCAGGAGGGAGGATTCGAGGATCCGGTACAGGTCCTTTTCCAGGGTGATCACTTCTTCGGGATAGAGATCATTGGCGCTCCCAAAAGTGGGCGCGGTCTTTTCCTTGATTTCGTAGAGACAGCGAACATTCAGAATCGTTTTTCTCTCCGACTCCTTGAAGAAAAAAAGGTTGTATTTGTAGCGCGTGGAAAGCGCCTTCTCCTTCCGTTGGATCTCCGGGCCCTTTATGTAATCGGTCCGTAAGATCCCTTTTTCCCGGTCTTGCAGGGCTATAGGCATGTTTGTTTCCCGCAAAGCCTTAAGGGCGTCTTCCCAGGCTGCGGAGAATTCCAGGTCGTAAACTTTCTTGGGGACATAATCAGAGGCTGGAAGAGAATCGGCCCCGGGGGCTTTCGGTGAAGCCGTCGGCAGGGGAGGGCCGGCGCAACTCGCTAGGAGAAGGATCAAAAGGATGACCGTTGGGAAAAGAGATCGGGCCATCAGCTTGGGGAGAACTCCTGGAAATTTTCCCGGGGCGAAGCAATCAAGCCAAGAGAAAACGGATGGAATGGAAGAAGTGAAAGGAAAATCCCCATCCCCATGGGAAAAGTTTTCTGTTCAGCGAATCTCCTCCAGAATTTTATCCATGGCGGCGGCAGGGTCGGGGGCCAACCGGACGGGCCGTCCGATCACAAGGTAACTCGCCCCGGCCATGATCGCCTCGCGGGCGGTCATGACCCTTTTCTGATCGTCTTTGCCGGCGGATTCGAAGGCCGGGCGGATCCCCGGGGTTACGATGACAAACTCATGCCCGAAGCGTTTCCGGATGGAAGCGATCTCCCGCGGAGAGGCCACGACCCCATCGATCCCGGCTTTTTGGGCAAGCTCAGCCAAGGCAACGACTCTCTCTTCGACCGGCCCCGCCATCCCAATTTCTCTCAGATTCCCATCATCCAGGCTGGTTAAGACCGTAACCGCCAGGATGATGGGTCCCCGCCGGTTCATCTTTCCCGCGGCTTGGCGGCAACGTTCCACCGTTTCCCGCATCATCTCGGTTCCGCCGGAGGCATGGAGGTTGAACATATCCACGCCGAGCTTGACCGCCTCTTCAGCCGCCCGGGAGACGGTGTTGGGAATGTCATGGAACTTCAGGTCTAAAAAAACCTTCCCTCCCGCCTCCTGCACCGCTTTTACCGCGTCTTTCCCATAGGCCGTATAGAGCTCCAGGCCCACTTTGAAGAAGCCCGTCCGCCCGCGCAGGAGGGTTACGAACCGACGCGCTTCTTCCAGAGTTGGAACGTCGAGGGCGAAGATCACTTTGGGGGCCGGAGATGCGGGGGTATTCAAGGCGCGTAGACCTCCTGCTATTCCTTGAGTTCTTTAGTGGGGGCGTCCTGCAGCTGGAAATCTTGCCTCAACAGCCGGGCCGGGGCCACTTTTCCGGCGGCGATCTCCCGCAGAGCCAGTACCACTTCCTTGTTGTCCGCCTGGACGCGGGGGGCGGAGCCTTTGTAGAGCTGCTTGGTCCGGGCCGCCGCCAGCAGGACCAGGGCGAACCGGTTGGGCAGTTTCTTCAGACAATCNNTGCCTCCTCACTTCGATCGGCCTCAGGGAGCACGGAGACGAAGGAGCTGAAAGCCCAATCGTCTGCACCTCTGTAGCCTTATGATTTTAGAAGTTTATCGCCCTAACTTTCAACCAGTAATTTATCGATGGCTTCCAGGCGCCTCTCTCGCCGGCAGCCTTCGGCCAGAATAATGGCTTTGAGCTGTTCCCGGGCTTTGGGCAGATCATCATTGACGACCAGATAGTCATAGAATCGAGCCTGAGAGATCTCGGCTTGAGCTTTTTTCACCCGTTCTTCCAAAGCCCCCTTTTCTTCCGTCTTCCGGCCTCTCAAACGCCGCTTCAACTCCACCAGGGAAGGGGGAAGGATGAACACAAAGACCCCGGGGATCCTCTGATTCCGCAATTGCCGGGCTCCCTGACCGTCGATATCCAGGATCAAATCCCGCCCTTCCCTGCGGGCCTTATCCAGCATTTCCTTCGAGGTTCCGTAACGGTGGTCATAAATCTCCGCCCACTCTACAAAGCCGCCTCCATCGATCATCTTCTGGAATTCTTCGGGAGAGACGAAATAGTAATCCCGTCCTTCCTGATCTCCCGACCGAGGGGGACGGGTGGTGTGGGAGACCGAGAAGCGCAGGTTCGGAAAGGCCTCCAGCATGGCCCGGCACAGGGTGGACTTCCCCGTTCCCGAGGCCCCGGAGACAATGAACAGGGTTCCTTCTTTCCTTTCCATCAAAACCTTACCCCAGAGGAATATCGGAGATATAAAATTCCAAATCCCAATCCCGCGAAACGCGGGACCAAATTCCAAATAAATCTCAAATCCCAATTTCCAAACCGGAAACTCGCTCGCGGGTTTGGTTCATTCGAATTTTGGTCATTGGAATTTATTTGTGATTTGGTACTTGGTATTTGGAATTTGATTCATTATTCTCCTCGGTGAATCCTTATTCCACGTTCTGGATCTGCTCGCGCAGCTTTTCCAGTTCGCTCTTGACCTCGACCACCACGTGGGCGATGGCGGCATCGTTGGCCTTGGAGCCGATGGTATTGGCCTCCCGGTTGATCTCCTGGAGGAGAAATTCCAGTTTCCGCCCCGCAGGCTCCGGGCGGTTGAGCAAATCCCGGAACTGGGCCAGATGGCTCCGGATGCGGACCAGTTCCTCGGTGATGTCGCTCCGGTCCGCCAGAAAGGCCACTTCCTGCGCCAGGCGGGCCTCGTCGATCTGCAGGCCGCCACTCAGCTCCTGGACTCGCTGGGCCAGGCGGTCCCGGGAGGCTCGCAGGGCCAGCGGAGCCTTTTCTTCGATTTCCTGGCCCCTCTTCTCGATGACGGAGAGCCTCGCCAGGAAATCCTCCTTCAGCTTCAGGCCCTCATCCAGGCGCATGGCCTCAAGCCCGGCCAGGGCCCCTTCGAGGGCCGCCCGGAGGAATTCCCATTCTTTTNNCCCGGAATTCCCAGGTTTTCCTGCAGGGTCTTCAGGGCCAGGTAGTAGTCCTTGGCCAGATCCAGGTCGAGCTCCAGCCGCTGCCCTGCCAGGGCGGATTCCTCGGCCTGCACGAAGACCTCAAGCCGGCCCCGGGAGATGCGCTGGCGCAGGAAGTTCCGCGTCTGCGTTTCCAGGGAATTCAGCTTCCGCGGGAGACGAAGAAAGATATCGCAGTAGCGATGGTTGACCGACTTGATCTCCACCTCCAGTTTCTTCCCGTCTCCCTGCCATTCTCCGCGACCGAAGCCGGTCATACTCTTGATCATAAAAGCTCCTGATGATTTCAGATTGCAGATTTCAGATTTGAAGGAAATGAAGCCGGGTATTTAAATCTGCAATCTAAAATCTTAAATGTTCTTGACCTGCCACAGGTACCGTTTCCTCAGCAAGTTGATGATCCCCAGCAAAGGTTCCGAGGCGTAGTCGGGATACGTCCACGGCAGGGGGGAGAACCCTCCCTTCTGGAAGATCAGGGTGATTTCTCCGTAGATTCCCTCTCCCAGATAGAGCCGATGGCTGTAATCCTTCCCGGTGACCAGAACGAATTTCGACCCGGCCAGATATCCCGGATCGAGGTTGATCCTTCTGCCTCCTCGTTCATTCAAATTGCGGTTTTCAACCCCATTCGTCCAGAGCTTGATGGGAACCAATTGCTCGGGCGAAACCAACGATTCAAAACTGACCATCCTTCGCCACAGGTCCTTCCCCATTTCCCGTTCGTAATAGTCGGTAAAGTGAAAAGAGAAGGGCCCGCTGAGGAAATCCGCCGGTCCGTATTGACTCTCAGCTTCGCGAAACGCCGAGGCAAAGTCATCCTCCCGCGAACAGAGGAAGCTCATCACCAATTTTACCCTTCGGGGGGGATGAGGAAGGCTCACGGCGCTCCTCAGCCAGAAGAGTCCGACTTCTTGCTCTTCACTCGAATGCCGTTCCGAACCGCATCCTCCAGGTCCGAGGCCTTCAGGGTGGCGGTTCCCACCTCTCCCACGACGATCCCGGCCGCGTAGTTGGAAAGGAATGCGGCCTGCTTTATTCCCGCTCCCACGGACATCGCCAGGGTGAGGACGGAGATCACCGTATCGCCGGCGCCGGTCACATCGAAGACTTCCTGGGCCATGGTGGGGATATGGATGATCTCTCCACTATCCTGGAAAAGGGTCATCCCTCTCTCCCCCCGGGTGATCAGGACGGATTTGGCCTCCAGCTGTTTCAGCAGCTGACGGCCGACCGAGAGCAGATCCTCTTCGCTGTGAATCCACCGTCCCGCAGCCTGGGCCGCTTCAAGATGATTGGGGGTAATGGCGGTGACCTTCCGGAAAAGGGGAAAATTCTTTACTTTCGGGTCCACGGTCAGGATCTTTCCCGCTCCCAGGACCAGGGAGCGGACCTGCTCCACCAGATCCCCACAGACGACCCCTTTGCCGTAGTCGGAGATTAGGACCGCATCCAGCCGCGGGATCTCCTCCTCCAGAAGAGTGAGGATTTTTTTCAAAGCCTCGGGGCGGATGGTGCGGACGATTTCTCGGTCATACCGGACCACCTGCTGATGGGAGGCGATGATCCGGGTCTTGACGGTCGTGATCCAGTCCCCTTCCACGACCACGCCCCGCGGGTCAACTCCCATTTTGTGCAGGTCCTGCACCACCTTCCGGCCCATTTCGTCATTGCCCACGACCCCCCCGAGCAGAACTTTTCCCCCCAAGGTGTGGAGGTTGTTGACTACATTTCCCGCACCACCCAGGCGGAGGCTCTCCGAGGTTACGCTGACCACCGGAACCGGGGCTTCGGGGGAAATCCGGGAGACGCTGCCCCAGATGTACTCGTCCACCATCAGGTCTCCGATGACCATGATGCGGGCCTTATTGAATTTCGAGACAAAAGGAAGCAGTTCCTGGTTATTCACGTGTGGGGCTCCTCTCTGGCCCGATTCTTTGGAGGACCGAGTTGAGTCGTTTCATAATTTTTTCCTTTCCCAGCAAAACAAAGACCTTCTCCAGCTCCGGGCCATGGGTTTCACCGGTGAGGCCGGCCCGCAGGGGCATGTAGAGCGCCCGTCCGGAGGCTTTCACCCGTTTGGCCAAGCTGGAGAGGATGGCTCGGTAATTCTCCTTGGTTACTTCCTCGACCGACCGGAGCTCTTCCTGCAGACCCCGGATCACTTTCAGCGATTCTTCCTGGGTCAACAGGTTTTCGGCGTCGGCTCCCAGGCTCCACCCTTCATCGAAAAGGAATCGTAGCCGCTCGCCCAATCCGTCAAGAGTGTCCATCTCCCCCCAGACCGCTTCCACCGCGGCCTGAAGCCAGGTCTTCGAAACCCCCTCGAGTTTCACCCCTGAGTTCCNNGAGGGAGAACTTCCTGATGAGCTCCTCCATGGAGAAGATCTCGTTCCCATCCTCCGGAGACCACCCCAAGAGAGCCAGATAATTGACCAGCCCTACGGGCAGATATCCGGCTTCCCGGAAGTGAGAAACGGCCGTCGCCCCGTGACGCTTGCTCAGGGGCGACCGGTCGGGCCCCAAGATCATGGAGAGATGCGCGAAGCAAGGCGGAGCGAAGTCCAGGGCCCGGTACAGGAGCAGCTGGCGGGCCGTGTTGGCCAGGTGGTCTTCGCCCCGGATGACATGGGTGAGTTCCATCAGGGCGTCATCGATGACCACGGCGAAATTATAGGGAGCCATCCCTTCGGAGCGGAGAATGACAAAATCCCCCATTTTCCTTCCATCGAAGGACATGCGGCCCCGCACCAGGTCTTCAAATTCCACGCTCCGGGCGTCAACCCGGAACCGCAGGGAGGGGGACCGGCCCGACTGGATCAGGGTCTGTTCCTCCTCCGGCTTGAGGTGGCGGCAGCGGCCGTCATACATGGGGGGAATCCCTTTCGCCAAAGAACGCTTTCTCTTCTCTTCCAGCTCCTCCGGAGTGCAATAGCAGCGGTAAGCGAACCCTTTCTTCAACAGCTCCTCGGCGTATCGCCGGTAAATCTCGCTGCGCTCGGACTGACGGTAGGGTCCCCGAGACCCGGGAAGATCCGGCCCTTCATCCCATTCCAGCCCCAGCCAGCGGAGGTCCTCCAGAATGGTCTTTTCCGCTTCGGCCCTGGAGCGCTCCCGGTCCGTGTCCTCCAGACGCAGGATGAACGCTCCCCCGTTCTGGCGCGCGAAGAGGAAGTTGAAGAGCGCCGTCCGGGCGTTTCCCACATGGAGAAGCCCCGTGGGGCTGGGGGCGAAGCGGACGCGGATGGTCATAAAGAATGCCTTAATTCAAAAANNGAAACCCGGAATTCGGAACTTCTTTCAGAAGCACTACGGCATACGCCGCGATTCCCTTTCCCTCCCCCACAAAACCCAGGCCTTCCGAGGTGGTGGCTTTGATGTTCACCCGCTCCGGGGCGAGGTTCAGGGCCCGGGAGATTTGTTCGATCATCCGGGAAATATACGCCGCGATTTTGGGTTTTTCCGCGAC
>PMCE01000330.1:19772-29202 GCA_003154025.1 Syntrophaceae bacterium | reverse complement strand
AAAAAATGACTCCTTTTAAGACCCTTTTCAGTCCCTTCCGGATCGGAACCCTGGAGCTGAAGAATCGCATCGTCATGCCCCCCATGGCCACGAACTTTGCCGGCACGGACGGCAAGGTCAACGACCGCCACATCGCCTACTACGTGAAGCGCGTCCAGGGGGGCGTGGGCTACATCAATTTCGAACACACCGGGATTGTGAAAGAGGGAAAAGCCTCTCCGGGTATGGCCCTGATCGACGGGGACGATAAGATCCCCTTCTTCAAGAAGCTGGTCGATGCCCTCCACCGGGAAGGGGGCAAGTTCTTCATCCAGATCAACCATGCGGGAAGGCAGACTTCCGCTTCCATCACCGGCTCGCCCATCGTGGCCCCCTCGGCCATCCCCTGCCCGGTAAGGAAGGAGATGCCCCACCCTCTCAGCTCGGAGGAAATCCATGCCCTGGTGGAGGCCTTCCGGCAGGCGGCCCGGCGGGTGAAGGAGGCCGGGGCGGACGGAGTGGAAGTTCACATGGCCCACGGCTACCTGCTTTGCCAATTTCTCTCTCCCTTCTCCAACCAGAGGAACGATGAATACGGCGGGACTCCTGAAAAGCGGCTGAAGATGCCCCTGGAGGTGCTGAAAGCGGTCCGGCAGACCGTAGGCCCCGATTTTCCGGTCGTCTGCCGGCTGAGCGCCGACGAGTACGTGGACGGGGGGCTGAAGCTGGAGGACTCCATCTACATTGCCAAGGCCCTGGAGAAGAGCGGCGCAGACGCCCTCCACATCTCGGCCTGCATCGCCCCTTCCGGGTATTTGAACCATCCTCCTTATTATGTCGGCGAAGGAGTCTTCACCTACCTGGCTCAGGGGATTAAAGCCGCGGTCAAAATCCCGGTTATCACCGTCGGCCGGATCCGCACCCCGGAATTGGCCAACCAGGTCATCGAGGAGAAGAAGGCGGACCTCGTCTCCATGGGAAGGGCCTTGATTGCCGACCCCTTTCTCCCCAAGAAAGCCCTGGAGGGAAAGGTTGAAGAGATCATTCCCTGCATCTCCTGCAACCGGTGCATTATGAGTATCCGGAAAGGCGCCCTGGCGTGTGCGGTGAATCCGGAGACCGGCCGGGAGTCAACCCTGGTGGTCAAGAAATCAGACCAGCCAAAAAAGGTCTGGGTCATCGGCGGAGGCCCGGCGGGCATGAAGGCCGCCGAAATCGCCGCCCGGCGCGGCCATCAGGTCACAATCTATGAAGCCAAAGATCAATTGGGCGGCCAGTTCCTGCTGGCCGCGATCCCTCCCCATAAACAGGTTTTAAAGGAATTTGTAACCTATCTTTGGAAACAAATCGACCAGCTCGGGGTGAAGACGATTTTCAACAAACCTTTTAACCTCAAGCTCCTCGAAAAAGAGAAGCCGGATGCGGTGATTGTCGCTACCGGGGCCAGGCCCCTCATCCCGGAGATTGAAGGGATTCAAAAGGCGAAGGTATTCAACGTGTGGGAGGCGCTCTCCAAGCCCGGCCCCCTGGGGCAGAAGGTTTTGGTCTTGGGAGGAGGCGGAGTGGGAGCGGAAGTGGCCGACTTCCTTTCGGAGAAGGGCAAAAAAGTCACCCTGGTGGAGATGAGAGAGGGCATTGCCCTGGATCTGGTCGGGCATCTCCAGCATTATCTGAACCTCCGGCTGAAGAATAAGGAAGTTCAAGTCCTCCCTTCCACAAAGGCCATCCGTTTTGAAGAAGACGGACTCTGGGTCGAAGACCCCCAGGGCACGAGGAAGCTGACCGGGTTCGACTCCATCGTGGTGTCCATGGGTTCGGCCCCCAATACGGAGCTCGTGGCCGGAGTAAAGAAAATGGTTTCTTCGGTCGCAGTGGTAGGGGATGCGGCGGAACCCAGGGAAGTCATGGAAGCTCTGCTGGAAGCGGAAGAAGCCGCGCTCAAGATTTAGAAGACCGCAAGGCGTAAGGCGCAAGGGGTTAAATGCTGATAGCTGATAGCTCATAGCTGATAGNNTAGCTGATAGTCGAAAAAAACCTATGAGCCATGAGCTATGAGCTACAAGGGCTCTCGCGACTTACGACTTGCGGCTCAAAATAACCGGGGAGGAGGAAAGATCATGAAAAGATTTGCATGGATTGCCGGCCTTATCCTGGTCCTGGTGGGGGCGTCCTTTGCCTGGGGCGCCGAGAAGAAAGCCGTCCGGGTCTGGCACACTGAGACCGAGCCCCAGACGATCGCCGCCGTCCAGGAGATCATCAACGCCTTCGAGAAATTGAACCCCGACATCACCATCAAGCAGGAGGGTCTGGCCTGGGGCGACCTGGAGGCCAAGTTGACCGCCTCGCTGGCCGCGGGTTCTCCCCCGGACGCCGCCCATGGACAGGCCGTTACCTGCGCCTCCTTTCACGCCCAGGGACTGTTGCGGGACCAGGAGGACATCGCCGCTTCCATCGGCAAGGACAACATCTGGGAGGCCGTCCGGCTGCAATGCTTCCACGACGGCAAATACTACGGGATCCCCCATTCGGCGGCCACCTCGCTCCTGATCTACCGGAAGGACATCTTCAAGGCCAAGGGACTGAAGCCGCCGGAAACCTGGGATGACTTCATCAAGATGTCCGAGGCCATGATGGAGAAGGACAAGGACGGGCGGGTGACTCGTTACGGCCTCTCCCTTCCCGGCGTGGGCCTCTTCATCAATATTGCGGTGGGAGAACTGACCAAGGCGAACGGCGGTCGGCTCTTCGACCTGAAGACGGGTCGGCCCGCCTTTACCGAGAAACAGGTCATCGAGGTGCTGGATTTCTACAAGAAGCTCAGCGCCACGGTCCTGCCGCCCGGCTGGCTGGGCCACGGCTACCTGGACACCTTCGCCAACCTGGCCACCGGCAAGGCCGCTATCCTCTACCAGGGCTACGGCCGCGGAGCCGGCTATATCGAGAAGTACGCGCCCAAGGGCACGGGCGATCCCGACCACTTCGGGGTGATGGTGAAGCCCCACGGGCCCTCCGGCAAAGAGACCGCGGCTCAGATCGACGCCGAGCCCTGGATGATCTTCAAGAACGCCAAGTACCCGGAAGAGGCGGCCCAGTTCCTGAAATTCTTCTTCAAGGAGGAGAATTACATCAAGTACCTCCACACCGTGCCCATTCACCTCCTGCCCACCCTCAAGTCGGTGCGGAACAACCCGGCCTACCAGGCCAATGAGATGGTCCGCAAGTGGAAGGAGTGGCAGGACATGCAGTACCGCTACTTCGAATCGGGCCAGGCCAAGCCGACCCTGATCGTGGATTGGAAGGACCTGAACCTTCCTTACGGGCTCGAGATCCTCGGGTCCGGCATCGTCCCGGACATGGTGACCGATGCCGTCCGCGGCATGCCTTCGACCCAGGCCGCGGCCAAGGCCCAGGCCCGGGCGGAAGAGTTGATCACCAAGCTCGGGTATAAACGCTGGTAGGCAGCCTGCGGAGCTATGACTGGCGCATTAAAACCCGAAACGAATTCCGGGAAGCCCTCCGGGGCTCGTCCCCGGTCTGAATCCAGCTCCGCCGGAGCCCGATTTCCCCGGCGGAGCTGGACCCCAGCGACCACGCCCGAGCGTTACCAGCAGATGTGGGGGCTTTTAACCATTGCCCCGGCCCTCTTCCTGATCCTGGCCCTCACCCTGTACCCGGTCGCCTATTCCATCTGGCTGAGCCTGCTGGAGAAGCACTCCTTCTTTCCCCAGGAAAAATTCATCGGCCTTGAAAACTACTTCTACCTGTGGACGGATGAAGAGTTCTGGACCAGCCTCTGGCTGGGGACGGTCTATTCGGTATGGACCATCCTCTTTCAGGTCGTCCTGGGAGTAACGGCGGCTCTCATCCTGAACGAGAGTTTTGTCGGCCGCGGTTTGGTGCGGGCGATCGTCCTTTTCCCCTACATGATCCCCACCATCGTGGCGGTCATTCTGTGGAAGTGGCTGCTGAACGACACTTACGGGGTGGTGAACTATTGGCTGTTCGCCTTCGGGATCGTCCGCGACCCGATCAGCTGGCTGGGCACCGATCACATCATGCTCTCGGTCATCATGATGAGCGTCTGGCAGTTCTTCCCCTTCGTCCTGCTCTCCATCCTGGCCCGGCTGCAGACGATTCCGCCGGAGCTGTACGAAGCCGCCAAAGTCGATGGGGCCTCCGCCGTTCGTCGTTTCCTCCACGTCACCCTCCCCCAAATCCGGGGGATTCTCTTCGTGGTCATCCTGCTGCGCAGCATCTGGATGTTCACCAAGTTCGATACCGTCTGGCTCATGGGCGAGGGAGCCGGGGCCGGCCGCTTCATCCGCACCCTCCCGGTCTATGCTTACATGCGCACCCTGACCTATTACCAGGCGGGCCTCGGGGCGGCGCTGGCGGTGATCATGTTCGCCATTCTGGTAGTCTGCACGATCATCTACTTCGGACTGTTCCGGGAGGAGGCGGACATCGGATGAGCCGATTCAGATCGCGCTTGCTATCCACCCGGACGCTTCTCTACGTGGGGGCGGCGCTGCTGGCTCTCCAGGCGGCCTTTCCCTTCTTCTGGATGGTCTCCACCTCCTTCAAGCCGCCTTCCGAGGTCTTCGCCCAGCCCCCGTCCTTCATTCCCCAGGACCCGACCTGGGAGAATTTCGGCCGGCTCTTCACCGCCACGGCCTTCCTGGTCTATTTCAAGAACAGCCTCATTGTCTCGGGCCTGGCCGTTCTGCTGACCATGCTGGTGAGCGCTGCCGGGGCCTACAGCCTCACCCGGTACCGCTACTTCGGGCGGGAGAAGATCGCCGGACTCATCCTCTGCACCTACATGTTCGCCCCGATCATGGTGGTGATTCCCTTCTTCATCCTGATCAAGAAAGTGGGGCTCGAAAACACTCACTTCGCCCTGGTGCTGGCCTTCACCTCCTTCTGCCTTCCCTTCACCCTCTGGCTGATGCGGGCCTTCTTCTCCACGATCCCCCTGGAGTTGGAAGAGGCGGCTTTGGTGGACGGGGCAGGCCGGGCGCGGGCGCTTTTCTACGTCGTCCTCCCCCTGGCCCTGCCGGGCATCATCGCGACTTCCATCTTCACCTTCATCCTGGCGTGGAACGACTACATCTTCACCCGGATACTCATCACCTCCGACGAANNGCGGGGATGATGATCACCCTACCCGCCCTGGTCTTTTTCCTCTCCGTGCAGCGGTACCTGATCCGGGGCTGGGGGGCCGGAGGGGTCAAGGGGTGACGTTTGCTCGGTCTTTCTGGTTTGGCGTTGGGAACCAATGAATAACAAGCTGAGACAAGGAATTTTTTCTCGCAGAGCCCGCAGGGGCCGCAGAGAAAAAAGGATTCAGGTCCCAGGTCTCAGGATTCAGGCTCCTGGCTTTTGCCTCCTGATTCCAGACTCCTGGATCCTGTCCTTCTTCTCTCTGTGATCTCTGCGTCTCCAGCGAAGCGGGCGAGAAAAAACCTTCGTCTTTTGAAATTCCGGAAAGAAGAAAGGAGCATCCATGAGACTGAAAGATAAGACCGCCTTGATCACCGGCGGGGGCAGGGGAATCGGGCTGGCCACAGCCCTGCTGATGCTCTCGGAAGGGGCCCAGGTGGGAATCGTGGAATTAAACCAAGCCCATGCTCAAAAAGGCATGGAAACGGCCCGATCGAAGGGGTATTCCCTGAAGGCCTTCATGGGGGATGTTTCCAAGAAAGATCAGGTGGTCGAGTTCACCGACGCCTTCGTGAAGGAGTTCGGCCGGATCGATATCCTGGTCAACAACGCGGGGATTGCCATCTCCCGGCCCTTCCTGGAGAAGACCGTCGAAGACTGGGTCAAGACGCTGGAAGTCAATCTCATCGGCGTCTTTCTCTGCGCCCAGGCGGCGGCCAGGCACATGCTGGCCCGGAAGTCGGGAAAGATCATCAACATCTCCTCCATCAGGGGCATCGACCACTGCGGCCGGGAAGGGATTATGGACTACAGTTCCTCCAAGGCCGCGGTTATTAATCTGACCAAAACCATGGCCAAAGAATTGGCCCCCCATATCAACGTGAACACCGTCGCCCCGGGCCATACTATGACCGAGATGACCGCTTCTCTGCCGGAGGCGGTGAAGAAAAACATGATCGAGGGATCTTACCTCAAGAGAATGGCCCAGCCGGAAGACATCGCCAAGGCGATTCTCTTCCTCGCTTCCGATGACGCCAATTTCATCACCGGCCAGGTCCTTCTGGTGGATGGAGGCTTCAGCCTGAAGTAGAAGGCCGTCCGATGAGGGGCGCAGCTTCGGTGGGCATTGAACCCTCGGGGGCTCTTAACCCCGGGCCGGAGCTCGAGAAGTTGAAAAATATTCCAATCCTTATTGTGTGGGGAGATTATTGGGAGAAGCATGCCCGTTGGAGTATATTTGCGGCCAATGTGAAGGCTTTTGCGGATGACCTTCGAGCCAAAGGGGGAAAAGTAGAATGGATCGAATTGCCCAAGCTGGGCATTTCGGGTAACACTCATATGTTGATGATGGATACCAATTCCGATCAAATAGCTCAGTTAGTACAAAACTGGATGGCCAAGAATAATCTCCTGAAATGAGGAAAAGGTGAGCCTGGCCTGTCCCGAAGGGATTCGGTCGCATTGGCGGGCCTAAACCGGAAGACGGCCGCTTTGTGGGGGCGCGAAAGTTCAGACCCAAGAGGAAGATTCTCCAGAAAGCAGGCTATAACGAAACTTCCGGAAAAATAATTTCCCCACAAGCAGAGAAACAAGTGGAGAAGATTCGACTGGATAGCCTAAAGAGAAGCAAAGGAGTTCCCCTTCCCCAAGATAAGAAATTTTGGCTTGCCCGGGTCTGATGTCGGCAAGAAATTGGCTCTTCCTGTAATCGTCGAGGTAAAGATTATGACAGAGGGTGAAGATTTCTATCGGTAATGGAGGCTTGGATATACTTTTCATTCCTGGAAATTTGGCCGGGTGCGTAGAGTGCCACGCAATCGCAAGTTTTAGTGGATCGGTGCCCCCCCCAATATATTGGGGGCTCCTTATTGATTCCTTCCTGAAAACATGATTTTTAAATTTCCTGCCTCGTTAGGACTTTTCAAATAGTAATCGACTGTCCAAGTTTGAGATTTTGATTTGTCTTTCATATGGTATCGGATTTCTTTAAACCGTTGGATTATTGAGGCCTTACCCTTTTTTATCCCTTCCCTCCCCTCAAAAACCTGATGCATGAGTCGTCGGAATATATGAAGCTTCCTTCCAGTCGATGAGTTCGCCGCCGAAAATAATACACCCCGCTGTAACCTTTTATCGCTTCGCACCCACTATACGGGTAGATGAGCCAAAATCTCACATGCCAACCGGGCATAACGCCCAATAACGGGAGGAGGCTGAAGATGACAAAAAAACGGTGGATTCTGGCAGTCGTTGTAGTGGCCCTGGTGGTCGGTGTTTTCAGCATGGTCTCATACGCCGGCGGTATTTTTTCGGGAGGGATGGCGATGGGGCCCATGTATCGAATGAACAAATTGTTCGATGAACTGGGAATCACCGGGGATCAGCGGATTGCGCTCAAGAAGCTATTCAAAGATCATCGTAAAGACATCCAGCCGCAGGCGGAAGGCGTGATGATCAAGGGGCGAGCTCTGAGGGAGCTGATCCTAGCTGAAACACCGGATCCGGCAGCCATCCGGCAGGCTTCGGCCGAACTCGGCAACGCGATTGGCGATGCGGCGGTCCAAGCCTCCGTGCTAGCCAAAGAAGCCCGGTCGATCCTGACGCCTGAGCAGGTAGAAAGATTCAAAGGGATGCGCCAACATCGTCAGAAAGTCTTCGACGAGACTCTGCGTGAATGGCGGGAGCAAAGCGGCGGATTTTGATTGGGAGACCGCCCCCCCAACCTTCGTGTTATATTATTCGCAGAGGGCTTCTTGGCGAACATTTGGGAGCGTAAACGCCTTGGCCGAAACGGTTTCTGAAATGGACCAGCGGGATATTGCCGCCAGCTTAAACGGGGATGGCGAGGCATACGCCCGGCTGGTCCAGCATTATCAAGACCGGGTATCCGCCCAAATGTGGCGTTTCACTCGGGATACCGCCGTTCTGGAGGAGCTGGTGCAGGAAGTTTTTGTTGAGGCCTACTTGAGCCTCAAGGGCTTTCGCGGCCGCGCCCCTTTTCTGCACTGGCTGCGGCGAGTCGCCACTCGGGTCGGCTATCGCCACTGGAAGTCCCAGGTCCGCAAACGAGACCGGGAAGAAGCCTTGACGGAAACCATATTAAAGTTGGCTACCGCCCCTGCAGACCTGTCCCCTTCCGAAGCGGCCGAGGCACTCTATGGCATGTTCGCAAAGTTGCCGTCTCAAGATCGGCTCGTATTGACCCTTTTCTATTTTGACGAATGCGATCTGAATGAAATTGCCAGCCGGACAGGTTGGAACCGTACTCTGGTCAAAGTCCGGCTCCACCGGGCGAGGAAGAGACTGAAAGCGCTTCTAAACGAGACAGGTGTTAGGAGTGAATGAAATGACTGATTTGCTCAAATTTATGGAAGATTTATCGGCCCGGGCCCGCCGGGAGGAACCTCCAAGGATGGATGTTTCCTCGCGAGTGGTACTTCGGCTTAGTCGGGAAGCTCTTACGCCGGCCTGGCCCATGGTTTTGTTCGCTTCAAGCGCCGCGGTCGCTGCTGCGGTAGTTTTGATCATCAGTTTACCTCTGATCGAGATACTCACCGATCCTTTAAGTGCCTTCTTTTTGATGGCGAGCAACGTCCTGCCATAAGGAGATATTCATGGCTCAAGATCAACCAGTCGCGCCCGTTATCAGACCTCGCCGCCGGTGGGTATGGCCCGTCTTGCTGGCCCTGGTTATCTTTGTATCCGGTGTTCTGGTTGGGGGTGGCCTAACGTTCAAGATCATCACCAGCGGGTTCAAGAGATCTTTTCAGGACCCCGAGGTCTCGGCTGAACGCATTACTAATCGGATGAAAAGGCGGCTTGACCTGACCGACGAGCAGGTCGTCCAGGTCCGGCGGATCATTCTCGAACGGCAGAAGGCGTTTCAATCCATGAGGAAACAGGTCCGGCCACAGTTGGAAGCGCAGATCGAGAAAACCCGCCAGGAACTGGCGGCCGTCCTGTCGCCGGAACAGGCCCGCAAATGGGAAAAACGCTTCGGTCACTTCCTGAAATTCTGGCTTCCGCCACAACCNNAAGTGTTTTACATGAATTGTTGATTTGAGTTTCTTCGGCAGTGGGAGAGTTTGTCCCCAGAACCAAGGCCCTAGTTGATATTTTATCGCCGCCCAATTTCAACACCCGCGATTGATTACTGATGAAATAATAAGAAAGCCCGGAGTAGAGGTAAGCGGATATGCGCATGGAAACAGAGAATAGAGAACAAAGGCGAATTAGCCGTCGGTCCTTCCTGGTGCTAACAGGAGGAATCATCAGTGCAATATCCCTA
>PMCE01000330.1:0-19754 GCA_003154025.1 Syntrophaceae bacterium | reverse complement strand
GCTCCACGGCCGGAGTTGCCGATGTTATCGGGAAAGAGTTATGCAGTCGAGGAGCTCCTGTGGACGTTCTTTTAATAAAAAATATTGGAGACTTGAGTTCATATCGAGGGGTAGTCGTGGGCAGCGCTATTTACAAAGGGAAATGGTTGCCTGAAGCGGTGGATTTCGTGAAGATGAACCGTGAAGTGTTGCGCCGGGTTCCGGTGGCTTATTTTCTGGTCTGTATGACCATGCGCGAGCCAACTGAAGAGAATCGACGGAAAGTGTTGGCGTATTTAGATCCTCTCCTGAAAGAGGTGCCGCAGGTTAAACCGGTTGGAATTGGTACTTTCGCAGGTGCACTTCATTACCGGAACCTTTCTTGGCTAGAAAAGATGCTTATGAAATTTATAGGGGCCCCAGAAGGCGATTTTCGCGATTGGAACGCCATCCGCGCCTGGGCCAATGGTCTGCAGGAGGAACATGGGCTGGCGAATGGGCTACGACCCACCATAGTGAACGTTTAATCAGAGCTAGAGTACGGCCGGGTGCCCCTCGTACAATGAAGATCCGTCGGCCTTTGTCGGCCCTGCTGCGTTGCTCGCCATCGCCTACCGGTTCTACGATCCCTACGATAAAGGGAACCGTATCGCCGAGGCGGTTCAGGCCGGTCTCTGGAACTGCATCATGTGTGGCCAGTGCGATGATCTCTATTCGCAGAAGGAGATCAAGCGCGTCACGCTGATCTGGAAGGAACTCCGCGATGCAGCTACGGCTGCGGGTTACGGGAAACCTACTTAGATATCGTTTTGTGCCTCAGCGTACTGCTGCGGCGGTAGATGGTATTTAGCACGGGATTAAATTTGCCATGTTCGCATCGCTTTACCTCCTGTTGGATGCCTTTCGGAGCTTTCAACAGGAGGAAGCGTTGCCGGAATGGCAAACCTTTTTAAACCTAAACTGGCATAGTCGGCGATTTTTTGAATTGTGTGCCAAGGGAATTTTATCACCATATGTTGGTTTTGTTTGAGTACCTTTTTAGCGGGGATGCAGGGCTTTTTCGCGGGAGAGGTGACGGCGGTGTTTTTCGATGATTTGGCAAGGATCGACAGGCTTTCTTAGGCTCATCCGTGCATACCGATTTCCCCCACTCCCCTCTGCTTACTATAAATTCAAGCTATCGATTACTGCTATTTACCTTGAAAATCCAAAGACTTAAAAAACTTTGATATGTAAACCATAAATGCAACGATGTGAGCACATTTCTGAGTTATGACAATGGCACGTTAACAGAACTTCGGATCTGTGGGGGCCCTCCAAGGGGTTGATCCTTACTCTCGATTTAGTGTTAAATATCCGTTATGGATCAGGCTTCTGGTTTCAAAGATAAGTCTTATTTCTTGGAAGGGATTGAGGGTCTTTCTAAAGACCTTGTGGACTAAAAAGGTATTTTCGACAATCGAGTATTCTTAGACTGAACAAATGCATGTTTGGGGGGCCAACTTTGACACACCCAGAAAATAGAAAAATGGATCAATCCTGACCAGAACCTCAAATCGCCCTCGCTTATTTATTATTTCAATATCGGAAGTATTTTCTAAGAAAGGCCAGCTTATCTGGCGGTTGTAAAGATGATGAAAAAACAAAGAGAGGAGAAAAGCGGATGAAAATGAAATATTGGGGAATTTTGAGTACGGGGGTGGCCTTGGTATTGTTACTGGCCATGGCGTCATTGGCTGCCGCAGCCAAAATCGCAGTAGTGGATACCGCCAAGGTAGTAAAGGTGTACAAGGCGCAGCCGAACAAGTCAGGAACGTTGACGAAAGACATACTCAACGATATGAAGGAAGTCATTGCCAAGATTGCCAAGGTCGAAAAATATGAACTCGTACTCGATAAAGAAACCGCTTTATATGGTGGAGAGGATATCACTTATAAAGTGCTTGATCAGTTGATGAAAAAATAAGACAGAAAATGATCCACATGCTCTCATCATGGAAATCATGCGGACTTCTAAGCCTTCTGCGGTAACCGCATTTCGCCCAATGATGATACGGCCATGGAAAATCTGGCCCGCTCCATCATCCAGGCATCATTCTCCCAGGAAAGCATGCACTACCTGGATCAGGAGCGAAAGATCGTCTATGCCTCTAAGGCCTGCTCCGGACCCCCATCCAAGGACGGCAATGCGACCAAGGTCTTCGATACCCTCGAATTGCTTGCCTCCATGCATTCACACATCCCGAACAGGGGCGAGCAGATGGTGATCCCTGCCCCTCAAACAAATAAGCCCCAGCAAAAAAACTGGCCCTTTTTCATGCTTATTGACTTTTCTAAAAATTACAGATATGTTTCGCATATCTAAAACAAGTTTGAAGGATGGCGTATTGCGGACGGTGGCACGCACTCAGGAATTTTCCTATTGACCGAAACGGGGGATTTTGATACCTTGGCACCGTCATTGCCCTACCCGTACTTGAACAACCTGAAATTGGCCCCAAACTTCTGGAGGATTTATAGAAAGGTTTTTCTAGAAGCTTTCCATGCGATCGGCTCTAATAGAATTCAAGGGTTCCTTTTGGGTTCCATCTTAAGATGATTTCCTATAACCTGTTTTGTCAGAAATATAGTCAAGAAAGGAGAAAAAGATGGCCTTAAAAAGAAGATGGAAGTTCATGCTAGCGGCGTCGATGTTAATCTGTTTTTTTGCAGTTCCCGTCTGGGCGGCGGAGACTTTTAAGATTGTGCTTCTTGAAGCGGTTTCGGGTCCCTTTAAACGGAGTGGAGACAACTATGTTTATGCCCTTGAATTCATGGCGGACGAGATAAATGAGCAAGGTGGACTATTGGGGCGGAAGGTAGAAATTATAGTTGAAGACAGCCAAGGCAAGCCAGATGTGGCCATACGCAAAGCCCAAAAGCATATTATGGAGGGTGCAAAAGTTGTAGCGAATGGAAGCGGAACACATGTTAGTTTGGCGCTCGCCGATTTGGCTCAAAAGGAAAAGATAATTAATATCAGCTATGGTGCCGCCGGAGAATCTATGACGGGAAAATCCTGCAACCCTTACTCGTTCAGGGTATGTCCCAACACAGAGCAGATCTCGATGACAATTGCCAATTTTTTGGCGACAAAACCCTTTAAGAGATTTGCGCTTATCAATCAGGACTATGCTTTCGGCCAGGAAGCGGCAGCTGGTTTCAAGAGAAGAGTGAAACAATTTGTCCCTGGGGCACAAATCGTTGCGGAAGAATTCCATCCGCTCGCCAACAAGGACTTTGGCCCCTATATCACCAAAGTCATCGGTGCAAAACCGGATGTTATTTTTACGGCCAACTGGGTTGTGGATTTAGCCAATGTTATTAAACAGTCCAGAGAAATGGGGATCAAGGTTCCCTTCCTTTGTTATTACTTATTCGATGCTTATGGCGTTCTTCAGCCACTTGGTGGGAATCAGGCCGTTGGGGATTGGACTTTCGAAGGGTATTTTGAAACCATTCGGACCCAGGCCAACAAAGATTTTCTCCAAAGGTGGACGAAGAAACCCAAATATGCAGAGTTCTCCAAAACCCCGGTCGGATCGATGGGAAGGGCGTACAACGGGATGAAGCATTTTATTGCGGCTGTTAAGAAAGCGAATTCTTTCGATGTTCCTACCATAATAAAAACTTGGGAAGGAATGGAATGGGAGGGAATTACTGGGAAAATGATCATGAGGGTTGAAGATCACCAGATACAGCTGCCGATGTTCTCGGCGCAAATCATTCCCGCGACCAATGAATTTTATCCATTCCCTTATGTTGGCGAACCGACTATCCTTCCGATTGAGAAGACAACCGTCCCATTAAACGAAACTGGCTGCATGCGGANNAAATTTGACCGACTGGAGGATGGCAGATGAAATATTTGGTCCTGGGAAGCTTATTAATATTGTTGAATGTTGCGATCGGAGCAAATACGTATGCTCAACCTAAAAATGATTTTCCGACGAGACCCATTACTCTTCAGGTGCCCTGGGTGGCCGGCGGGGGCACGGATGTGGGGGCTCGGATTTTGGCGTCTATCGCCGAAAAGAAGATCGGCCAGCCCCTCATAGTGATCAACAAGGTGGGGGCCGGTTCTCAAGTCGGTTTAACAGAGCTGGCGAGGCAGAAAGCGGATGGTTACTATCTTGGTTTTGTTAGCACCCCGCATATCTGCACAATCATACTTGACCCGGAACGGAAGGCGGCCTTCAATCTTGGTTCCTTTACCCCGATCATCACCCAGGTGCTGGACCCGGGCCTTATTTGGGTGAAAGCCGAAAGTCCCTATAAAACGCTTAAAGATTTGCTCGACGATGCCAGGAAGAGACCGGGGATGGTCAGGGCCAGTACCACGGGCATCATGAGCGATGACCACCTGGCTATCCTGATGATTGAAAAAGCTGCCGGAGTCAAATTCCGCATTGTCCACTTCGAAGGAGGAGCGCAGCAGCTTACGGCCACCTTGGGCGGACAGGTAGATGTTTCCTTTGACAATGTGGGCAGCGTGGTTTTGAGGATCAGAGGAGGGCAAGTACGAGGACTGGCAGTAATGGACAAGGAACGATCCAAGTTCCTTTCTGATGTTCCGACCACGCCAGAGCTCGGGTATCCTTCTGTGATTTCCTCCTCTACCCGGGGAGCCATGGGGCCCAAGGGAATCCCCCAGCCGATTCTCAATAAGCTGCAAGGCACCTTCATGGAGGCTATGAAGGACCCTGAACACGTCCAAAAGATGGAAAAGACGGGGTTGGCCATTAAAATGATGGTGGGGGATGAATTCGGTAAGTACCTCCGGGACCTTCTGGAGCAATGCAAGCCCCTAGTAGAGGAAGCCCGCAAGGCTGAGCAGGGGCCGACGAAGTGAACCCATGATTTTCGGGCACGGGACCTCAATTTGGCGGGGACAAAAATGAGAATAACCGGCGTGAAAGTTCAATCGTTTCGGCAGCCCGTTCCTTCGATGTGGAAGGTCCACTTCGGTGAAACATTGGATGTAACCCTTGTGACGGTCGCCACCGATGACGGCATTGAGGGTTATGCCATGGGAAGGGCGGTGGGAGGAGCTCCGGGGGTTATCCTGGGCCAGGAGATTGCATCTGTCGTAAAACGCCTGGTCGTGGGTGAAAATCCCCTGGATCGAGAGAAGATATGGCAAAAGCTGTGGAAGTACTGTACCAGAGTACGGCTCTCCATCTTTGCCCTTAGCTGTATTGACGTCGCCCTCTGGGATATTGCCGGGAAAGCCCAGAATACCCCTGTTTATCAGTTGATTGGGGCATATCGGGATAGAGTCCCTGCGTATGCCAGCTCGGGCGTCCACCATTCAACCCAATCTTATGTGGAAGAAGCCCTTCTTTGCAAGGAACGAGGGTACAGGGCCTACAAGCTGCACCCCCCTGGAATTCCCGAAAAGGATGTAGATGCCTGCCGGGCCGTGCGGAAGGCCGTAGGGGATGGAATGGTATTAATGCTCGACCCCACCGGAGCATACGATCATCGGGAAGCCCTGTGGGTGGGGCGTCGCCTGGAGGAGCTTCATTTTTACTGGTATGAAGAGCCTATCGGCGACTATGAGATTAGCGGCTACGCTGAATTATGCCGAGCGCTGGACATTCCGGTCTTGGCTGCCGAGCTCATTCCAGGGAGCCATTACAGTATGGCGGAGTTCATCATTCGGGGAGCAACAGACATAGCCCGCGCCGATGTCTATTGGAAGGGGGGGATCACGGGCGTATTGAAGATCGCCCACCTGGCCGAAGCCTTTGGCATGAAGCTTGAACTGCACCATGGCGCCAGTCCTGTCATGAACTGGGCAAACCTTCATGCGCTGGGCGCTTTCAAGAATGGCGATTACCTGGAGATTCTCGTCCCTGAGGAAAATTTGGATTACGGTTTACAGGAGTATGTGCAAATCGATGCCGAAGGGAATGTTCGTCTTCCCCAAAAACCCGGCCTGGGAATCGATCTGGATTGGGATTTCATAAACGCGCACACGGTGTTCAAGGATGGCTGACGGGATGAGTGAAAAGGGTAAATGCAGAAGGCGGAGTGAAAGGATATGGCAAAGGAATGGGACCCAAAATGAAGGGTGAGCTTTGAAGAACTTCCTGCGGGCAAGGTCCCTGAAGCGCAGACATCGGCCGAGGACCTTGAGCAAAATGGGTTGTATGCAAACCCGAATTGCTTGAAGATCTGAGGGAATCCTGGAGAGGCAAAGCAACTCAAGATCAGGTCGGACTCTTCTTCCTGAAGTCTTGTTTTTCAGATTCTGTCCTTCAACGCTATTCTTCAAATGAAAATCAACATTTTTTGGCCGGGAAATAAGGAGATTGGGGGGCGATCTTCCCCTCGACTTTCCATGAGCAAGAGAGTATTTTTTTGTTGCCGTTTTCTCCCGAGATTCGGTAACCTACCAATCTATCCCTAACCTTCTGGAGAAACGCATGGTTAAGGGTTCCCGGAAAGTCCCGATACGAAATTTTTCCCCCCACCTGGAGACTTTTTGGGGAGAGCCTTGCAGAATTATTAATGGTCTCATAGTTATAACGACATATGACGAATTCATATTGAGGCCGACCGCAAGGCTTTTGAAGTAGTTTGTTGAGATTATTATGAGACCCTCAATATATCAAAGCCAGCAGTAAAATGCGAAATGTCAAGTGGGATATTCAAATTTCAATAAGAAAAGGGAATAGGAGGAAATAATGGTAATAGATCCCGAAGAAAGAAAAGTCCTATTAATTGAAATCAACGGGCAGAAAATTAACCCTGAAGAAGTGAAGAAAATGAATATACCTGCGAAAAATGCCCGTGTCTAGAAATCTATCTTCAGGGATGAAAGCACGATAAATGCCACTGGAAATGTAATGGTCAAATACATTTAGGGCCTATCGCTTACGATCATCTTTCGAAAGGAACTGAGGATTAATTTTCCCGGTCGAGGACAAAGGAGGTATTCCGATGGCCAAAGCCGCATTCAATTTAAAAAGGGACCAGTCTTGGGGAAAATGGGGAGAGAAATTGCCGGGCGGAAAGAAGGAAGGTTTTCAACAGAGGCCTGGAGATGGCCCCCCAAGATCGGTTTATGAGTCGCAAGGTAGTCAGGTGGAAATGGAAAATACTGTCGTAGGCGACATTACCCAGCCGAAGCGCTTGGAAGAAGCGTTGAAAAATTCGGAAACACAACTCCGCCAATCTTCCCAAATTATCCTGGCACATGAAGGGGAAAGAAGGAGATTATCCCAAGAGCTCCAAGATTCCATCCTTTCCAAACTATCGGTGATTAAGACTGCCTTGGAAGGGAAAATCACCCTTTTGGGAAAAGAATCCTCCGCGGAAAGATTAGAATTAGAAAGGCTCAAATCAAATACTCAGGAGGCAACGGATGACATCCGAAGAATAATGACAAATCTGTACCCCTCCATTTTGGGTGACCTTGGTTTTTGGGGTGGGCTAAATTACTTCTTGGGGGAATTCCAAAAATTATATTCTCATGTGCATATCAGCAAAGAAATTCGCCTGCAAGAAAGTGACATTCCGAATCATTTAGGAATAGTAATTTTCAGGGTGTTGCAGGAAACCTTGAATAATTTCATTAAACACGGTCGCGGAGACCACCTATACGTTGGTTTGAAGAAAAAAAGGAGCGGCATTAAGCTACTTATCGAAGATAATGGTATTGGATTTACCCCAGAAAGTCTGAAAAATAACCTGGGGCTCGACAGCATGAGGGGACGGGTTGAGCTTTCAGGCGGCGTTTTAAAGATCGAATCCGCCAAGGGAAAAGGAACTACAATTCGCGCATCATGGCCGTGTTAGTTGCCCACCGGCCCAGCAAATATCATCTTGTGAGGTTTGAATATTGCTGTGCTGATCCTTCGGTTCCTCCCGCCCGTGCCCCGCGCCGTTACCCACTCTTTCAAGCCGAAGTCGTCAACTTCCAGATTAACATGCCATTGAAGATAGGTAGGTGGAAGCTTCATTTTCCAAATTGCACATATCTGCTATATAGTTACCTTTAAATTTTCCCAAGAAAGCGTGCGGATATGCATTGTATCTCCTAACCATCCGCCCCTTCCAAAAATGAAAAGCCAAAGGGATGAACCAGGTCGAATATACGAAATACTGCTCCTCTTAAAGCTCTAGGCACAACTGACTTTTGGCACTTGAGGCACTTTTGGAGGTTGCGCCCTAGCCCCGACATGTATCCGGTTTCTATTCCGGGCGGGCCCACGTCGCCCGGATGCGTTCCAAGGTATCGGCGGGCCATGGGCCCCCTTCGACATAGCGAACCGCCTGTTCAAGCTGGTCCAGGCTGGAAATGCCCAGCAATGCCGTAGCCACGCCGGACTTGCTGATCACAAAGCGCACCGCGGATTCCACCAGATTTTCCGCCAACCCTTCTTCCACCAGGAATTCATAGCGCCGGGCCCTGGCCACGTCGGCGCTGTAAAACGTCTCCGACGCAATGGGGTTGACCCATTTTGCCGCCACCGGATGTCGTTCCGTGGTGCCGCTCAGCGCACCCCCGGCCAGGATTCGGATAGCGATGACGCCCGCGTCCCGCTGCCCGGCGTGATCGATCAATTGTCCATAGTCCTGGAAGGGAAAACCCGAAGGCGCCAGGGTACCTGCCGACTGATTGAGCAGGTTGTAGGGGACCTGAATCGTCTGGAATTCCCCCCTAGCCGCCGCTGCTTGCAGCGCCTCGCTCTCACCCATGCCGGTGATCCCCCAGAACCGAACCTTGCCCTGCTGTTGTAGCCCCTGGAATGCGCGGATTACGGCGTCGAGGTCCTCCATGGATAGCCGGCTCTTCTCCGGCTGGCGCTGCAATCCCAGATGGTTGTGTAACTGGATCAGATCGACGGCCTCCCTGCCCAATCGCCGCAGGCTGCCCTCAGCCGACTGGACGATTGCCGCGCCGATTCGGGCCAGATCCCCGGCCGCCAGACGCACCTTGGTCCCGACCCGCACATCCGCTCTCAACTCCCGTAGGACCGCTCCCAGGTTTACCTCCGATTGTCCGTCTCCATACACCGGTGCCGTGTCAAAGTAATTGACGCCCAGCTCGATCGCCCGGCTCACGACCCGCCGCATGGCTGGATAGTCGCCGCGGACCAGGATGCCGCCGATGTTTCCGCATCCGAACCCGAATTGAGAGACCTGCAGGCCTGTGCGGCCCAGGGGGTTGTATTTCATCGGTATTTTTCCTTTTTCTTAACGAGGTTGGATGAAAGTGCGGAGGTCATTCCAAAAACTTTCCGCGAATTTCGGGCTTACCGATATGGCCGCTTTGACTTCTTCACCACCATCGAATCGGATAGGCTCTCCCGGGGCGCAAGCGACTCCACACTAGGGCTACCATGAACAACACGATCACCCCCAGCCCCACCGGATAGAGCAAGGCAGAAAACCCGGCGTGATGGTGCACCATGAAAAGAGGATTGGCCCCGGCCGGAGGGTGAATGGCCTTCGCGGCCACCATGAATGCCATGGTCAACACTACGGCGGCAACCGAAACCCAGAGCCCGTCCCCGAACAAATGGAAGCACAAAATGCCAATCAAGGCTCCACCCAGATGCCCGCCGAAGAGGGCGCGCGGCTGGGCGGCCTCGGCATCGGTCAGGGCGAATAAAAATACCGTCGATCCCCCCAGGGAGGCAAGCAGGAAAGGGGAAGGCTCGCCCGCCACGAGCCAAAGGGCAAGCCCAATGGCCACGGCAGCCCCAAAGGCCGACCAAAGAAGGCTGAAAAGCCTGGACCGGAAATCCGCAGGGTCCTTTTCCCGATGCAAGAGCGTCATCTATTCCCTATGAACCGGGTTCTGAAAGAGCGTCCCCGGAGCCGATATAACGATCACCGCCGGCCGCAATTTAGGCGCCACTGGCAGGGCCGGGGGAGCATCTCCCGATCAAACCTCCCAGGCGGCCCTGGCCCCTTCGGTGGTTGCTTCGATGATCCGGCGAGGCTCTTGGGCATCTCCGACGATGAAGTGGCGGATATCCTTTTGCAGGAGCATCTCCTTTAGATCAGTCCTCGGGGTGACCCCCACGGCCACGATCACCTGGTCGATCGGCTCGAGGTTCCGATCCTTGCCGTCGGTGGTGATGACCACCGACCGCTCTTCTATTTTCTTCACCGTTGTGTTGAAAAGGAGCTTGGCCTCCGCGGCTCCCAGCCTCCGGCGCAGCATGATCCCGTGCGCGGTCAGCGGCGAGACCGGCGACTCGGGGAGCATCTCGACGAGGGTTACGTCTTTGACGCCCTTGGCGCAGAGGAAATCAGCCGTCTCCATCCCTACCAGGCCGCCCCCGATGATCAGAACGTGATCCCGGGGTTTGGCTTTTCCTTCCAGGACCTGCCAGGCGCCGCACACCACGGAGGCGGTGATGCCCTCGGTCGGGCAGGCGGCCTGGTCCGCGCCGGTGGCCAGGATGAGGGTCTCGGGTTTCTCCCGGACGACCATTTCCTCGGTGACTTCTGTGCCCGTCCGGATCTCCACTCCCTTTTTCCTGCATTTTTCGGTCAGGGCCCGGGTCCATTTCCCATAGATGGTCTTGTACGGCGCCTTTTCCGCAAAACGAATCTGCCCCCCGGTCTCCTTTTCCCGGTCGAAGAGCATGACCTGGTGTCCAAGCCGGGCGGCTTCAAAGGCGGCGGTCAGGCCCGCCGGGCCGGCGCCGACCACCCACACCTTGCGCCGGGTCTTCGCCGGTCCGGCGGGGTAGATGGTCTCCTGGCCGGTTTCCGGGTTGATCGAGCACCGCACCGATTGCTGCTCGAAGACCAGACGCTCGATGCATCCCTGGTTGCAGGCCAGGCATTCCATCGTGTCTTCCGGATGTCCTTCCCGGGCATTTTTGAGGAAATCGGGGTCGGCCAGATGCTGGCGGGCCACGGCCACAAGGTCCGCGTCGCCCCGGGCAATCACCTGATCCATGACATAGGGGTCGGTGAAACGACCCACGGAAATAACCGGAACGCGGGTCACTTCTTTGATTTTGCGGGCCAGCCAGACCTTGAACCCCTGTTCGAATTCGGGGGGAGCGCTGGAAAACGGCGTATCAATGCTTACCTGGGCGTTGGCATGGGTGCCGAAGGATACATTGATGATGTCCGCTCCGGCCTTCACCAGGTCCGGGATGATCGTCTGCATATCCTGAATGGTATATCCGCCTCTGAGGTATTCCTCGGCGGAGATCCTCAAGGATACGGGATAATCATTCCCCACCTGTCGGCGCACCTCCTGGAGGCACTCGATCATAAAACGAGCCCGCGCCCGGAAATCCCCCCCGTAGGCGTCGGTTCGCTTGTTGACGTGGGCGGAAAGGAATTGCATCAGGAGGTATCCATGCGCCCCGTGGAGTTCCACCGCATCGAACCCCGCAGCCTTGGCCCGCACCGCCGCGGAGCCGAAGGAAAGAATGGCCTCCCGGATTTCCTCCAGGGTCATCTCGCGCGGGGTTCCGAAATTGCCGAAGCGATAGCTCGGGATGGCGGAAGGAGCGATGGCCGTCTTATTCTTCGTCTGAAATACGCTCTCCCGTCCGCAGTGGTGAAGCTGCATGGCGATCTTTCCCCCCTGGTCATGTACCACGGCGGCGAATTTCCTCAGGCCCGGGACGAATTTGTCATCCCAAACGCCCAAGGCCCTGGGGGAGGTAGCTCCGAGGGGGTGTACCTCGACGATCTCGGTGATAATGAGGCCGGCTCCGCCTTGGGCCCGGCGTTTCATATAAGCCAGGTTGGCTTCGCTCACCATGCCGCCTTCGATCCCAAGTCCGGTCCCCATGGGCGGCATGACGACTCGGTTGGAAACCTCCATGGACCGGATCTTGACGGGGGTCAACAAGTGTTCAAGCTTTTTCATGCTTCATCTCCTCATCTTTGTTTTCTGAAACGGTTCCTCCCTATGCCCTTCTCGAAATCAGGAGGATTTTACCGCCTCCGGCAAAGTCGAAGGGTTGATAAAAAGTGAACCTCTCGCATAGAAACCGCAAGGCGCAAGTCGTAAGGCGCGAGGGGGAAAAAAACAGAATTCGCAAGCCATCAGGCGTAAGGGGAAAAAACGCATTTCTCGACTTGCGCTCTCGCGACTTGCGACTTACGGTTCCATTCCGGCCGATGCTTTTTGCCCAGAAGGCCCTTGCGCCCGGGCCACAACCCAGGCATCCCGGAAATATCAAACTCTGGGAGTGGCCCGTAGAGCCGGGAGTTTAACCAAAGGAATTTCTTCAATCCGCCGTGTATAGTCGGAAATGGCCGATCGGGCCTGCTCTTCTCCGACTAGGCCACATGGAGGTTCACCTCGCCAAGCCCTTCCATGGACAGTCGCACCGTGTCTCCCGGGTTCACGAACTTCGTGGCCACGACACTGCCGGTCAGGATCGTCATGCCCCTGGAGAGACTCCTGCCACGCTTGGCGAATAGGTTGGCGATCCATGCCAGGGCCTCCAACGGATGTCCCATCACATCGCGGCCCCGTCCTTCCCCGACGACCGTACCGTTGATGAACATCTGCCCACGGACGCCGGCCAGGTCGATGGAATACCATTCGGTAACCCCCGGGCCGAGGACGATACCGGCATTCCAGCTATTGTCGGCAATGCTGGAGAGAACCTGCGCCGCAAGCTTGGAGTAATCCGTCCTCCGGTCATCCACCAGTTCAAAGGCCGCCATGACCACCCCAACGGCGTCGGCAACGTTCCCACGGTTGTAGGGAGCCCTCGCGGCCGGCAGGTCCGCATCCAACCGGACGGCGATCTCGCACTCGACCCCCAGACGCAGGTAGTCGGCTGTGCGCACGGTAGCGGGCGAATGGTGGATGGTCCTGGCAAAGATGGCGCCGATGACCGGCTCGTTGACCCCGACCATTTGCCGCATCACCGGGGTGGTCAGCGCAATCTTGTATCCGGCTATGGGGCCGTAAGTCCCCGCCAGAAGTCTCTGAAACTCCTCCTGCACGGCGTACGCTTCATCAATGCTGTTGGGGGTGTACGGTTCCGGGATGGGTCCAAAGGGTTTGCGGGCTTGATGTTCCTCCCATAAGTACCGGGCTGCTTCTCGAACTTGGCTTTTCCCAGCCATTCTCTACCTCCGAATCGGAGCAGAATCGTCGCTAGCCGGATCGTGAGACTCAACACCATGTTCACGCTAGCGAGAACAGGCCTGTTCCCTCACCCCTCGCTCATGGAAACCGGGGTCCGACCGTTCCGCTCCGGGCACGGGCCATGCCAGAGTTGCCTCAAGCAGAGTCCCCCTGCCGCAGACGGTCCAGGCTCCAGCATCCACCCCCGGCCGCGGACAGGTACAGAAACACAAAGCAATAGAGCACAGCCAGTTCTCCTCTGTTCAGCAAAGGCCAGAACCCATGCGGAGCATGGGCCATGAAGTAGGCCACGGCCATTAGTCCTGACAGCAGGAAGGCGACGGGCCGGCTGAAGAGCCCCACCAGCAGGAGCAGCCCGCCGAAGAATTCCAGGATCCCCGCCGCCCCGATCAGCGAGAGCAGAGGATGCGCAGCCTGCGGGGGTGCCGGGAAACCGAAAAGCTTCTGGCCGCCGTGCTGCATGAAGAGAAAAGCGGTGACGATTCGCAGGATGCTCAGAACACGCGGCGACCACTGAGAGTTGAACGAACCTGGATTAGCCATACCCCTCCTCCCTTTCCCGAAATTTTCACCGGGCATGAGGCCCGAACGCGCAATCGGATTTCTTAGCTTCAGCGATTCCAGGCACTTTACTACTGTAGGGTAAATTTTTTAAATTTTGTTAAGCACCCTGAGAACAAGTTTAAATAACTTTTTGAATCTTTTAATTTTAGGCACTTTTGGTTGCGGTTCTGCCGCGTTAAGTTTACCTGTGTCCCGATAAGAATTCCGGATCACCAAAATCGGCATCGTCCGCAAAATCCGAACACCCTCTCCTGCCCAGCGGTTTGGAAATATTTGGGAGAGGACCCGGGGATCCCGGAGGTGACCGGCGTCCGTTGCCGGATCGAGTGGTTCGCCCTCCCCCGGCCGGCGGACCCTAACGACCCGCTGCCGATGGGTCAGGCCAAGGCCTTCGTGAGCTTGGCCAGGAGGCCAAGGGCCTTGGCCACCTTCCCCAGCGCCTCGGCAACGGTCGCGATTTCCTTCCTTGCCGCGACGAGCGCATCGTTTGCCTCCCCCAGGGCGTTGGTCGCCGCCTCGTACTCCGGCCAGTTCTTCTTCACCGTCTCATCGACCAGGACGTCGAGCATCCGGTGGGCCCGGCGAAGCTGCGCCAGCGCATCCCCCCGCTCCTCTTCGTCCTCGCTATCCTCGATAATCCGGGTCAGTTCCTGCATCACCTTGGACAACGATGTGCCCAGCGTCGGTTCGTCGGCCATGGCGCCCCCCTCGTCTCCCTTTGCTATTTCAGGACCCCAGTTCGTTCGACCAGCTCCTTCGTCAGCTTGGCGACCGCCTGAATCTCTTTGTCGAAGTCGGTTACGACCGCCTTTACATCCTCTGCGGTCCAGCGGTCGCTTTTGACAGCCTCGACCAGCATCCGGTGACTCTTCTGAATCCCGGAGGCGGTATCGGAGATCCGCTTATGGATTTCGTCACTCCTCAGGGATGCCGCCCGGCCGTACTCCCAGGCGGGAAGAATCACGGCCCGGTCGGCGGTCGTCTTCGCTTGCCGAAAAGCCTCGGCCCCTTCCCCCCTCAGCCGTTCCGCCGCCGCCCGAAAGGCCGAGCCGAGGCTGCCGTCCCGGTTGGGGTCGAACTCGGCGGCCAGGAGGCCGCTGATCTTGTCGATGTGGGGCGCGGCCGCGGGTACGATGATCTTTATCGCCTTGGCCTTCTTTGTCTCTACGATCACTCGTCCGACCGCGTAGACCGCCGACGTGATGGCGTCTTCCTCTTTTTCTTGTAGCGACACATCGGGAACGGCCTTCAGATTCGCCACCAGGCCCTCCGCAGCCCCGCGCAGCTCTTTTGCCTGGGAATCTTCCACCAGGGCCAGGAGCAGCTCGCCGTAGCTCTGGAGGGCCCTGGCCGCGTGTCCGATGTGCCCTATATTCTGGACCGTGAATTGCCGCTCGACGGTTGCCGGAGTGATAAGCGCCGTCCGCGGCGTGGTTTCACCCGGCGCGGCGCGATCCTCACCGATGAGGATGAGCGTTGAGGTGTTCGCCTGGATGGCGCCGTCGCGCATCTTGGAGAGTTCCTGGGCGGTGACCTCTCCGATGGTCGCGGTCACGCGGCTGAACTGGCCGATGGTCGCCTTCTGAGCGACGGTAAAGCCGCCACAGCCGCTCACGAACGCCGCTCCCAGAAGGACGACGACACCCGCTTGACGTAGGCCTACGCTTCTTCTCCCCATGGTTTCCTCCCTTCGCAAGCGCGCATGGTACCCTTCCATCCAGGAAGATAAAGGCAACTCAGCCGGATCCATCCCCGCACCCGCCGCTTTCAAGGGTTGAAATAGTATTATAGATGAAAATCCGACCTTTGGCTTCTCTTTCCGCACATTTTGCATTTCTCCCAAAAGTCAATCCCCTCCGAGTCCCCCGTCTTCCAAGGGCAGAATCGCCGAAGAGAAAGGGACGGCTTGTTTGGTGAACTGCTCTCGAACCAGGTCTTGATGACTTACCATGGCCACGCTCCACCGAGAACCGACTTACCCGCCGACGAATGGGCTGCAAGGCGCCAAGGAAATGCATGTTCTTCCCGTCCTCGAAGTTCTTCTCCCGATGGGGACTTCGAGGGCAGCTTCCCCCCGCGGTGGGCGGCCTCATTTTCGGCCCACGAATAGCGGCGTGACGGCAAACAATCCCAGCATTACATAGTAAGCCGTTCCCGATACAGGGTCGCGATTTGCAAGGTACTCACGGACCGATAATCCCCGAAGCCAGAGCACGAGCGTAAACTCAGCGACCAGCAGGAGGCCAAGCGCAATGCAACCCATACCGAGCCGGCTGGACGGTTTGGGAGGCACGGCGAGACGCCGAAGGACCCACCGCGCCGCAACAAAAATTACCACGAACATGAGGGGCGTCTCCATCAGCTCGGCCATTCTCGTGCCGAAACGCGGGACGGCCCAAAGGATGCGAATGGGTCCAAGCACGAACCCCGCCCCGAAAACAAGAGCGAAATAAAGGACGCCGGCTTTCAGAATTTTCATCATGGAAAACTGGCTCCCCGTACGCCCAGTCTCTCCCTTGCAGAGAAATTCATCGTGCCCCCTGATCCCTTTCATTCCCTCGAAAGGGAGCAGCTCGGCGCCCCACCTCAGCCGTAGGGTTGCTCCCTTAGCCCCCCAGAACACGATCTCCATGGCTCATGGGAGAGGAGACAACGATAAACGACAGATCTTCCTTGGCCTCATTCAGTAAGCGGTGAGTGATTTTGGGCGGAATCGAGACCCCCTGCTGAGGACCCAGCACAAGCCTCTTTTCTCCGATCTCCATCGTCGCCTCCCCGGAGAGAACAAAGAAGAACTGATGAGCCTTTTCGTGACAATGCTCGACCTCCGCCCCGCCCGGCGGGACCCGCTCCTGAATTACACTGAGGCCGATGGATTTGAGTAGATGCCAACCGTCGCAGACGCCCCCCCAAACGTAATGCTCCGCATTTTCCCGACTGACTTTTTCCATCGTTTCTCCCGTGATATTCGGTTATCGGCTCAACGCCCGGACCCCGCGGCTGCGCCGAACCTTCGTGGGGCGCTATCCGTTGGAGCGACTCGTCAGTCGCAAACACCCGGTGCCCGCAGGCTCCCGCCAACCAATTATCAAAACCGAGATGAGATATCAATAGTTTATTATTTATGCCCCATCCAATTTTTCTAACGTATCGATTTTTTTAGCAGAAACTTACCCGGAAACTTCGGTATTTCAGTGGTTGCCGCCGGATGTCAACCATTGGAGCCTTCATGCGTTTTAATAATTATTGGTTGCCCTTCAAAAGGCCAAAAAATTATCTTCTTTCCCTTATGAGGCTGCAATATTGCAAAGTTTTTGATTACCGCGAGGGGAAAAGAGCCCATGCGAATATCAAATGGTCCCAACCAAGGACATTTGATATTTCGATTTTTCTTCAAATGATAAGTTCCTATAATGCGAGATTGGATGTGAAAAAAAATCCCAAGAGATTCCGGATACTGATTTTTGCCCTCCTTACCCTAACGTCTTTCTGCCCGGCTTATTTCCTACCGGACGGGATGGGCAGCATTTACTTCCTCTCCCCCAATCTGATCCTGGAGAATTCTGGAGATGGAGGTCAGGAAGATCTCGTTCTCGACCCTCCGGACCCATCAAAAGGAATGCTTCCAGCCTCTCNNGTCTTCGGACAGAAGACTGCCATCCTGCGCTGTTGAGATCCCTCTTGCCGTAAGTTACCGAAATTCGCAGTTCATCGCTTTTCAATTTGCTTTATCCTGAGCCGAAAAGGCTTCCGATCATTCTCTGGTGAAACCAGAAGCATAATTCGGCGGGGGGGATCAAGGGAAAATATGAAAAAAATACTGATTATTTATGATTACACAAGCATTCGGGAATCTTTGGCGGAAGCACTGGCTGCGGATGGATATTTAGTGGTACCGATAGGTCGGTCCTCTTTGGCCCGAGACATGATCTTAACCCTGGAACCCGATTTGGTGCTCCTCGATTTGCATATCAACGAAAAGGATAAAGGGGATGTTCTTGAGGAGATCAAGAAGCAGGCCCCGTATACCCGTGTTCTTGGGCTCACCACTCCTGACCATCCCCTAAAGGATCTTGGCGGCTCACCGGGGGATGTGTATGTAATGAAGACCCCTTGTTTTAGCGGGCTGCGGCATAAAATCGCCGCCGTATTGCAGCCGAAAGCGGGCTATTCAAGGGAATTGCAGGAAAGCGAAAATCACCCAAGTTGAGTAAAGATTAGAAAGGGAGAAACAAATGAAGTTCAAAGCGACCTCTGATAAAGCTGCATTGGCAGTGCAATGCCGGAAATGCCGAGGGCGGATGGTCTTTGAAAAGTTTTATGGTCCGAATGACTCTTTCTACGGCTGGCATTGTGTTTTTTGTGGCGACATTCTCGACCCCGTGATCCTCCTTCACCGTCTCAGCCAGGATGCCAATGTCTCCATTCCGGAGAAGGAAGAAGATATTCTTGCGCTCATGAAGAAGTACATGAGGGCCAAACCAAAGCTTCCTGCGACTGCGAAGTAGGAAAAGTCGAAGGCAAAGACAGTTATCCGTGCCGCCGGAGCATCCAAATCCCCGATCTGGATGGTTGCGGCGTCGGGCGATGGGAGGACCCGAATGCCGGTCCCGTAAAGGATCAGCTTAACCTGTTTCGTCTCCGGCCCGAGGTCGATGGGAACCGGCAGGAACTTCTTCTGGTCCTGCTTTTGACGAATCGACGGGCGGAGCATATAATAGCGCTTAGAAATTGGAGCGAGGCAGAGAAGCGGCATGAGAAAGAAAATCATCATCGATTGCGACCCGGGGGTAGACGATGCCCTGGCTTTAATCCTGGCCCTCCACTCGCCCGAGGTGAAAGTCTTAGCCGTCACCGGAGTAAACGGGAATGTCTCCCTCCCCAAGGTGATGATCAACATCCGCCGGGTTCTGACTCTCCTCCAACCTTCCCATCCTCCATGGGTCGCCAAGGGTGCCGAGAGGCCGCTTAAAGGAAACCCTCGATACGCCGAATCCTTCCACGGGCAGGACGGCTTGGGAGGGGCGAAAATTAGGGAGCACCGGGAGGGGATGTGGTGGCAGGACTTTCCCGGCCCTGCGGACGAACTCCTACCCTGGTTCGCTCGCCAGAACGATCAGGAGATTACCCTCATCGCCGTCGGCCCCCTCACCAATCTGGCTCTGGCCTGGCAGAGGGATCCTGACGGAATGAAGAGGCTGAAAGAGGTCGTGATAATGGGAGGAGCGGTCCGGACAGGGGGAAACGTCACCTCTTATGCTGAATTCAATTTTTTTGTAGATCCTCTGGCCGCCAAGATCGTGCTGGAGTCCGGACTGCCGATAACCCTCGTTCCCCTGGATGCCACCCACCAGGTTCCCCTCACTCCCGAGACGATGGAAGACAGAGTAAGCCCGTTCCAGAATCCTTTTTCCCAATTTGTGATCGGAGCCACGGGATACGACCCCGAGAGGAAGAAATTCGCCGAGGGGAAGGATGGATTCTACCTCCATGACCCTCTGGCCGTGGGAGCGGTCATCCATCCCGAGGTGGTAAGAAAGGAAAGCCTCTTCCTCTCGGTGGAAACCGGTGAAAATGAATTCTACGGTCAAAGCCGCGAGGTCCCCTGCGGTGGAAAAAGAGTGGAGGTTTGCCTGGGAGTAGACCGGGCCGAATTTCTCGATTTATTCCTCTCCCGGCTGGAGGGCTGAACCGATGAAGGGTCGTATTCTCGTCCTGGGCAGTTCCAACGTCGACCTCATTCTCCGCATCCCCCGTTTTCATCACCCCGGAGAAACCCTCACCGGAGAAAACCTGGTGACCGCCTTCGGCGGGAAAGGTGCCAATCAGGCCATCGCCGCCAGGCGGCTGGGAGGAGAGGTCGTCTTTCTCACCAAATTAGGAAATGATTCTTTCGGTGAATCCTACCGGGAGTACCTGACCCAAAACGGTCTGCCCGCCCGTTTCCTGCTCCAAGATTCTAAACTCCCTACGGGCGTCGCGCTCATCGAGTTGATCCCCAAAGGAGAGAACCGCATCATCGTCTCGCCGGGAGCCAATGGCGCGCTCTCCGTGAAGGATCTGCTGAAACACC
>PMCE01000405.1 GCA_003154025.1 Syntrophaceae bacterium | reverse complement strand
GACCTGCGGGCCGACCGCCAGCCCGAATTCACCCAGATCGACATCGAAATGTCCTTCATCGACCGGGAAGACATTTACGCCATCATGGAAGGAATGGTGAAGGCCTTGTTCAAAGAGACCCTGGGCCTCGACCTGAATCTGCCCTTCCCCCGGTTACCCTACGATGACGCCATGTCCAAATATGGGGCTGATAATCCGGACGTGAGGTTCGGCCTGGAGATGACCGACGTCTCCGACATCCTGAAAAAGACCGAGTTCAAGGCCTTCGGCGATGTTCTGCAGCGGGGCGGAATCATCAAGACGATCCCGGTGGACAAGGACCTTTCACGCAAGGACCTGGACAATCTCAATGAATTTGCCCGCGGCCTGGGAGGCAAAGGGTTAAGCTGGGTGAAGGTGGGTCCCGAGGGATGGCCCAACGTGAGCGGCCCCCTGGCGAAATTCCTCTCCGAAGAAGAACGGTCGGGCCTGGGGAAGGCCATGAACCCGGCCCCGGGGAATATCCTTCTCTTCATGGCCGACTCCCCCAAGGTGGTGAACGACGTGCTGGGGCGGGTGAGGCTGCAACTTGGAAGACAGCTGAATTTGATCCCCAAGGATGTCTTCAATTTCGTCTGGATCACCGATTTCCCCCTTCTGGAATACGACGAGGGGGAGAAGAGGTGGACGGCGAAGCACCATCCTTTCACTTCCCCCCTGGACGAAGACGTGCCCTATCTCTCCACCGACCCGGGGAGAGTCCGGGCCAAGGCCTATGACCTGGTCCTCAACGGGTCGGAGGTGGGCGGGGGCAGCCTGCGGATCTACCAGCGGGAGGTCCAGTCGCAGCTCTTCCAGACCCTGGGAATCGGGCCGGAAGAGGCCAAGGAGAAATTCGGGTTCCTCCTGGAGGCACTGGGGTTCGGAGCCCCTCCCCACGGGGGAATCGCCTTCGGCTTCGACCGGCTGATCATGATCCTGTGCGGGGCCGAGAGCATCCGCGATGTGATCGCCTTCCCCAAAACGCAGAAGGCCACAGACCTGATGACCGAAGCTCCGTCCACCGTGGACAGCCGCCAGCTCGCCGAGCTTGCCCTGAGGGTGATGGTTCCGAAATAGTGTCAGTGTCAGTGTGAGTGTCAGTGAAAAATGAAAAAGATTAATCGTCAGTGGCGCTCACACCCCATCATTCCAGCCCAACCTGCCGGGAAATCCTGCGGCCCGGCTATTTTGGTCTCGTTTGCCAACCCGGGAGTGCGTTTTCTTGACCAATTCTCAAATCGCATGAAGTGACTCGCTATTCAATATTTCTATTTGGTTTAGAGCGGTTGTGGGTTGGAGCCGGGGTCTCCCTCTTGCGGCCGGAGGGGTTTATTTGTTTCTCGAGTCTTCCAGAATTTGCTTGACATGAGGTATCGGCTTTGGTACTCCTCATTACTGAATGAACATTCGTTCGCTCCAAGTCTTTAACCTAATTCTCACCTTTCAGGGGCAATGCAAGTTCAATCTCGGGTCAAAGATCAGAGCTTAATCAGCGAGAAGCGCGGGCAGATCCTTGCGGGGGCCATCCAGGTCTTCAAGAAAAAGGGTTACCACAAAGCCACCGTGCGGGAGATCGCCAAAGAAGCGGGAATCGGGCTGGGCAGCATCTACGACTATGTCAACTCCAAGGACGACATCCTCTATCTTTTCTTTGAAAATTATGCTACCACTTTTTTCGAAAAGGTGCGGGCCCGGGCGTCCATGGTTGCCGACCCCCTGCGAAGGCTGGAGATCACCTACCGCGCCTTCCTGGAAGTGGCTATGG
This sequence comes from Syntrophaceae bacterium, assembly GCA_003154025.1. Next base: position 21,337 of record PMCE01000405.1, on the reverse strand, counting down.
AGCTCGAAGACGAGGTGATGCTTTCTTACACCCAGGCCCGGTATGTGGAGAAGCAATACCTGAGAGTCATTCTGAAGAAAGAGTCCGAGATCGTCGAGCATTTTGAACAGATCATCAGCGAATTGGGGAAAGGCCCATTCGATCCTTTCCTAGAGGCCAATTTCCTGGTCTTCAGCGGGGTCTTCGGCGTTCTGCGACGCTGGATTCTAAGGCCCCGGTACAGCCAGAAAGAAATCATCGATTATTTGGTCCAGAGCCAGATTCAAGAAGTGATCCGGAGGATTCAAGGCAGGGAATAGGTTCAAGGAACAAGGTGCAAGGTACAAGGTACAAGGAAAAGACAAAATCCTTGAACCTTGAGCCTTGGACCTTGAACCTCTTGAAGAGGAGTTCGGGCTATGTTCGATCCGAAGAAAGCCGAGCAGATCGGGAAGCAGGCCAAGGAGTGGAATGCGAAGGTCGAGAAGACCCTGGCCAAAAACCCGGAGCGGAAAAAGGTCTTTCAGACCACGTCGGGGATTCCCGTACAGCGAATTTTCACTCCCGAAGATGTGGCCGGGTTGGATTACGAACAGGACCTGAATTTCGCCGGGGAGTTTCCTTACACCCGGGGCGTCCAGCCCACCATGTACCGGGGGCGGTTTTGGACCATGCGTCAGTACGCCGGCTTCGGGACGGCCGAGGACACCAACCGGCGCTACCGCTACCTGCTGGAGCAGGGCCAGACCGGGCTTTCCGTGGCCTTCGACCTCCCCACCCAGATCGGCTATGACTCGGACCACCCCCTGGCCCAGGGCGAAGTGGGAAAGGTGGGGGTGGCCATCGATTCGGTCAAGGACATGGAGATCCTTTTCGACCAGATCCCGCTGGACAAGGTCTCCACCTCCATGACCATCAANNTCGGTTCTTCTGGCCATGTACATCGCGGTGGGAGAAGAGCAGGGGGTCCCCGCGGCCAAGCTCAACGGGACGATTCAGAACGACATCCTGAAAGAGTATTCTTCCCGGGGGACTTACATCTTTCCCCCCCAGCCTTCCATGCGCATCATCACCAACACCTTTGAATACTGCACCAAGGAAATCCCCAACTGGAACAGCATCAGCATCAGCGGGTACCACATGCGGGAGGCCGGGTGCACGGCCGTGCAGGAAGTGGCTTTCACCCTGGCCAACGGGATCTCTTACGTTCAGGCGGCGATCAAGGCCGGGCTGGACGTGGATGAATTCGGCCCCCGGCTGTCCTTCTTCTTCAACGCCCACCTGGATTTTCTGGAAGAGGTGGCCAAATACCGGGCCGCCCGCCGGATCTGGGCCAAAATCATGCGGGACCGGTTCAAGGCCAAGAACCCGCGCTCCTGGATGATCCGCTTCCATACCCAGACCGCCGGGTCCACCCTCACCGCCCAGCAGCCTTTCAACAACATCGTCCGGGTGGCCTGGCAGGCCCTGGCCGCGGTTCTCGGAGGAACCCAGTCCCTCCATACCAACTCCATGGACGAAGCCCTGGCTTTGCCCTCGGAGCAATCCGTGCAGGTCGCCCTGCGGACGCAGCAGCTCATCGCCCATGAATCGGGTTCGGCGGACACCATCGATCCCCTGGGGGGGTCCTACTACATCGAGAAGCTGACCGACGAAATCGAGAAACGGGCCAAAGATTACATCGACAAGATCGACCAGCTCGGCGGGTCGGTGGTGGCGGTCGAAAAAGGATACATCCAGCAGGAGATCCAGGATGCCGCCTACCGCTACCAGAAGGAGATCGAAGCCGGGGATCGGGTCATCGTGGGGGTAAACCGTTTCCAGACCAAAGAGGCCCCGCCCAAGGGCTTGCTGAAGGTGAACCCCAAAGTCCGGGAAGTCCAGGTCAAACGAATCGCCGAACTCAAGGCTTCCCGGAATTCAGCGGGAGTCAAAACCTCCCTGGAGGAGTTGAAGAAGACCGCCCGGGGAGACGCCAACCTGATGGTCCCGATCCTGACCTGCGTCCGGGCCAACTGCACCCTGGGCGAGATCTGCGACGCCCTGCGGGGCGTGTTCGGGGAGTACGAATCGGCAGTTAAAGTATAGGCGCACGGCGCAGGGCATACGGCGCACGGTAGAAGGCACACGGCGTAAGGCATAAGGTAAACGGCGCAAGGCGTAGGGCGTGAGGCGCAAGGGAAAAAGGCCTGGAACAGTGTTCAGGGGGCGGGATTGTTGGCTTTACCTTGAGCCCTGCGCCTTGCGCCTTGAGCATAGATGCGAAAAAAGGTCGATAAAGGGTAAAACCCAAACCGGAGGTAGGAATGAAAATACTGAAGATTGACCATATCGGCATTGCGGCGAAGTCCATCGACCAGGTGGCTCCCTTCTGGAACGTCATTCTGGGGNNGGGGAGAGCGAACTGGAGATTCTGGAGTCCACGGCGCCGGACGGGGCCATCGCCAAGTTCATCGAAAGCCGCGGGGAAGGGATCCAGCACATCGCCCTGCGGGTGGAGAACATCGAGGAGGCCTTGAAAGAACTGAAAGAAAAGGGGGTGCGGCTGATCGACGAAAAACCGAGGAGAGGCGCAGGAGGAGCGAAAATCGCATTTATCCATCCCAAATCCACCAATGGAGTCCTTCTGGAATTGAGCGAGCGTTAACCCATTCCCGTGCGGATCGCGCGGGGAAATTTTTCCACACCATTCACTTGCGGCATTGAATGCGGCAGGGAAATCAAAAGGAGGAGAACATGGAGACGAAAGAGCAACTGCTGGAAAAGTCGAAGAAACCCTCGGCNNTTTGCCATCTGGTACACCCCCGGCGTGGCTGCCGCCTGCAAGGACATCGAGGCCCACCCGGAAATGGTCTTCGAGCATACCAACAAGGGCAACATGGTAGCCGTTGTTTCCGACGGGACCCGCGTGCTGGGCCTGGGAGACATCGGGCCGGAAGCGGCTATCCCGGTCATGGAAGGGAAGTCCATCCTGTTCAAGTACCTGGGAGGAGTTGATGCCTGGCCCATCTGCCTGGCCACCAAGGATGCGGAGGAGATCATCAAGACCGTAAAACTCATCTCCCCCTGCTTCGGAGGAATCAACCTCGAAGATTTTTCCCAGCCGAAGTGCTTCCACATCCTGGATACCCTGCGCAAAGAATCCAAGATCCCGGTCTGGCATGACGACCAGCAGGGAACCGCGGCCGTGACCCTGGCGGGGCTTATCAACGCTTTCAAGGTAGTGGGCAAGAATTTCAAAGACGCCCACATCACCCTCATCGGGTCGGGGGCGGCGAACATCGCCTGCGCTCGAGTGATGCTCTCCTTCGGTGTCAACCCCGCCAAACTCATCCTGGTGGATTCCAAAGGCACGCTGCATAAGGGAAGAACGGACATTTCCCCGGAGTATAAGGAAAAACAGCGGTTCTGCCAGATTACCAACGCGGAACAGCGCAAGGGGAACATCGCCGAGGCCATGGAAGGGGCGGACGCCGTCGTCGCCCTGGCTAAATCCGGCCCCGACGTGATCAAGAAAGAGTGGGTCAAGAAGATGGCCAAAGANNCGGTCCGACTTCCCCAACCAGGTGAATAACTCCCTGTGCTTCCCGGCCATCTTCCGCGGCACCCTGGACGTCATGGCCACCACCATTACCGACGAGATGTGCATCGCCTCGGCGGTGGAACTCGCCAAGTGCGCCGAAGACAAGGGACTCCGGAATGATTACCTGCTCCCCACCATGGACGAGCGGGGAGTTTTCCCTCGCCAGGCCGTGGCCGTGGGCATGAAGGCCATTGAGCAGAAGGTGGCCCGGGTCAAGATGACCAAAGAGCAGCTCTTCGAGAAATCTTCCGCCATCATCGACCGGGCTCGGAAAGAGGTTGATGTGATGATGAAAAATGGGCTGATTCCCGAGTGCAAAATTTGAGCTCGACGGCATTCGAGGACTTGCGCGCAACCCGTGGTCGGGTGCGAGAACGGAGAAAATGGAAAGTCCTCGAATGCCTTTTCTTTGATTTAGAAGGAGGAACGGGATGAGAGAAGTCAACGCCAGTAAGATTACCGAAGTGGTAAAAAAAATGTGTATCGAGGGGAATTACTACCTGACCGAGGATGTTCTCAAGGCGCTGGACGAGGGGGAGAAGAAAGAGGAATCTCCCGTGGGCAAAGAGGTCTTCCAGCAGATCAAGGAGAATATCCGCATCGCCCGGGAAGAACAGGTGGCGATCTGTCAGGACACGGGCCTGGCGGTCTTATTCATTGAACTGGGACAGGAAGTGCACATCGTCGGGGGGAGCTTCAACGAAGCCATCCACGAAGGGGTCCGGCAGGGCTACAAGGAGGGGTATCTCCGAAAATCCTCCTGCCACCCGTTCACCCGGGTCAATACCAAGGACAACACTCCGGCCATTATCCATTTAAACCTGGTTCCCGGGGACAAGATCAAGATCGTCCTGGCCCCGAAGGGCGGGGGAGCCGAGAACATGTCCACGGTCATCATGCTCAGCCCCTCCGAAGGAATCGAGGGAGTCAAGAACCGGGTGGTGGAATGGGTCAAACAGGCTGGTTCCAACCCCTGTCCGCCGATCGTCGTGGGAGTGGGCGTGGGCGGGACTTTTGAAGAGGTCGCCCTGACGGCCAAGAAAGCTCTTCTCCGTCCATTGGGGCAGAGGAATCCCGATCCGCAGCTGGCGGCCATGGAAGAGGAACTTCTGACCCGGGTCAACAACCTGGGCATCGGGCCGCAGGGGCTGGGAGGCCGGATTACCGCCCTGGCGGTAAACGTGGAGCTGATTCCCTGCCACATTGCCAGCTTTCCCATGGCCGTAAACCTTAACTGCCACGCCCACCGGCACCAAGAAGTTGTCATCTGAAGGAGGTTGCAGAATGAGCCAAGCGATTCGACTGAAGACTCCGCTGACCGACGCGGATGTGGAGAAATTAAAAGCCGGGGATAAGGTCCTGATCACCGGGGTGATCTATACCGGGAGGGACGCCGCCCACAAACGCCTCTTTGATTTATTGAAAGAGGGGAAACCCCTCCCCGTAGACCTGAAAGGGCAGATCATCTATTACGTGGGACCTGCCCCGACGAAACCGGGGCATGTTTACGGATCCGCAGGGCCGACGACCAGCGGGCGCATGGACGCCTTTTCGCCGAAGCTGATGGAGATCGGCCTCAAGGGGATGATCGGCAAGGGCATGCGCAAGAAAGAGGTCACCGAGGCCATGAAGAAGTACAAAGCGGTCTATTTCGCGGCTACCGGCGGCGCGGGAGCGCTCCTGGCCAAATCCGTGAAGAAGGCCGAAATCGTAGCCTACGAAGACCTCGGACCGGAGGCCATCAGCCGGCTGGAAGTGGTAGACTTTCCGGCGATCGTGGTCAACGATACCGAGGGGAATGACCTGTACCAGCAGGGCATGAAGCAGTACGCGAGGTAAAGACGGGCTCGAGGAACGAGGCTCGAGGAATAAGGCTGGACAAAAGCATATGGGACGCAGATGAATGCAGATCTTTAGGATTTAAAAAATAAAGATTATTGATCCGTCTTTTCTGCGTAAATCTGCGTCCCGAAAAAATTGAAGGAGAAGATCGATGCTATACAAATGGCAAACCGGGGCATGGGCCTGGTTGATCCACCGTATCACCGGGGCCGCCGTGGGGATCTACCTCTTGCTTCACATCCTGGCCCAGTTCGGGATGAAGTACGACCAGAAGGGGTTGGCGAGCATCAGCAACTTCCTGACCCACAAGGCGGTGGTGGTGGTTCTCCTGGCCTTCTTGATTTACCACACCCTGAACGGCATCCGGGAACTGGTCATCGATTTCGGCAACGGGGCTCTGTACCACAAGAAGCTCTTCTGGGTGACAATGGTTATCGGGCTGGTCTTCTTCGCGGCCTGCCTGTTAGCGATTTAGGAGGGAAAAGAGATGGCCTTACCCATATCCAATCATTCCGGCGCGTTCCACTGGCTGTTCCAGCGAATCACGGGGATTCTGATCGCCGTCATCCTGGCCATTCATATGGGGGCTGTCCATTTCGGCGCCTCCCCGGTGGACCTGGGAAGCCCCTTTTGGAAATTTTTCCATCTGGGCTTCGTCTTGCTGCTCCTCTACCACATCCTGATCGGGTTCTGGCTGATGGTGGAGGATTACGTCCATTGCAATGGGCTCCGGGTGGTCCTTTTCGGGCTGGCCTGGGTCGTGGGGGTCGGTTTCCTGATCATGGGATTCGTGACGCTGGTGCCTTTCGGGACCTAAAGGCAGCTATCAGCCGTCAGCGGTCAGCTTTCAGCGAAAGCCCAAAAGCTGAATGCTGACCGCTGAANNGCCGGCCTTTATGCCGCCCTCGAGTCCAGCAAGTACCGTGATACGGCGGTGATTTCGAAAGTCTACCCGACCCGCTCCCATTCCATTTCGGCCCAGGGGGGCACGGCCGCGGCACTGGGGAGCTCGGAAGAAGACCACTGGGAATGGCATCTGTACGACACGGTGCGCGGGGCCGACTACCTGGGGGACCAGGATGCCCAGGAGGTCCTCGTCCGCGATGCCATCGAGGTGGCCTATGAACTGGAACACATGGGCTGTCCCTTCAGCCGGACGGAGCAGGGCAAGGTCGCCCAGCGGGAGTTCGGCGGACACTACAGCAACTTCGGCAAGGGAGGCGCCATCCGGCGGATGTGCTACGCCGCCGACCGGACGGGCCACGCCATGCTGCATACCCTCTACGAGCAGTGCATCAAGAACGGGGTGCGTTTTTACTCGGAGTTCTTCGTCATCCGGCTCTTGGTGGAAAATAACGTTTGCTCCGGTGTGGTCGCCTGGGACATGCGCAACGGCGGCCTGTGCGTCTTCCACGCCAAGACCACCATGTTGGCCACGGGAGGATACGCCCGCGCCTGGAAAGTGAACACCAACGCCCTCTCCAACACGGGAGACGGAATGGCCTTGGTTCTTCAGGCGGGCCTCCCGCTGGAGGACATGGAGTTCGTCCAGTTCCACCCCACGGGCCTCTATCCGTCGGGGGTCCTGGTCACCGAGGGAGCCCGGGGTGAGGGCGGCTACCTGGTCAATAATGAAGGCAAACGGTTCATGGAGAAATATGCCGCCGCCAAGATGGAACTGGCCCCCCGCGATGTGGTCTCCCGTTCGATCCAGTCGGAGATTGACGAAGGGCGGGGAATCGACGGAAAATGCTATGTCCACCTGGACATGCGCCATCTGGGGCGTGCGGCCATCATGGAGAAGCTCCCCCAGATTCATGAGCTCATCCTGAAGTTCTCCGGCATCGATGCGATAACCGGCTTCGTCCCCATCCAGCCCACGGCCCATTACGCCATGGGCGGCATCCCCACCAACGTGGAAGGCCAGGTGATCATGGATCCCAAGAATACCCCCGTGACCGGCTTATACGCCGCCGGGGAGTGCGCCTGCATCTCCGTTCACGGCGCCAACCGCCTGGGCTGCAACTCCACCATGGATTGCGCGGTCTTCGGCCGGCGGACCGGTCGGAGCATGGTCAAGTACATCAACGGGGGGGTGGGGAAAGCGGACCTGCCGAAAGACGGGATGGAAAAGGCGAAAGCCAAGGTCGACTGGTACCTGAGCCTCAACGGAAAAGAGAGCCCCGCGGCCATTCGCGACGAGCTCCAGACGAGCATGATGATCAACTGCTGGATCTTCCGCGAAGATAAGCTCCTGAAGAAGCAGCTGGAGATCATCAAGGGGCTGCAGGAGCGGTTCAAGGGTATCTCCATCGGTTACAAGGGGAACCGGTTCAACACCGAACTCCTCGACGCCATCGAACTGGGCAACATCCTGGACTTTGTGGAGACCATCGTGGTCGGCGGACAGGCGCGAACCGAGAGCCGGGGCGCCCATTCCCGCAAGGATTATCCGAAACGGGATGATGTCAACTGGCTGAAGCACACCCTGGCCTGGAAGACCGATTCCGGAATCCGCCTGGACTACAAGCCGGTGGTGATCACCAGGTACAAGCCGGAAGAAAGAAAGTTCTAGGGGCCTGCCAATGAAGCCCCGGTGTAGGGGCAATTCATGAATTGCCCCTACAAGAATTTCAATCCCCCGAGCATTGACTGAAGAGTTTGATAAAAGGAGCATAAAACATGATGCGAACCTTTAAAATCTACCGGTTCAACCCCGAGGAGGACAAGGCCCCCTTCTACAAGACCTACCAGGTGGATGTTCTGGAAGGGATGACCATCCTGGATGTCCTGAACGAGATCAAGTGGAAGCAGGACGGCAGCCTCACCTTCCGCCGCTCCTGCCGCCACGGGATCTGCGGGTCCTGCGCCTTGACCATCAACGGGCTCAACAAACTGGCCTGCGAGACCCAGGTGAAATCCCTGGGCGGCGGGACCATCGAGGTCGAGCCCCTGAGGCACTTCAAGGTCATCAAGGACTTGGCGGTGGACATGGAGGACTTCTTCCAGAAGCTGGAAGAGGTGAAACCCTACCTCATCGCCGGAACGCCGCCCACGGACAAGGAGCGATACCAGTCCATCGAAGACCGGAAGAAGATCGACGGCTCCTACGAATGCATTCTCTGCGGGGCCTGCACTTCCTCCTGCCCTTCCTACTGGGCCAACCCCGATTTCCTCGGGCCGGCAGTGCTGCTCAAGGCCTACCGGTATGTTTTCGACTCCCGAGACGAAGGGTTTGCCGAACGGGTGCCGGTTTTGAACACCCGCTATGGACTCTGGCGCTGCCACACCATCTTCAACTGCACCATCTGCCCCAAGTCGCTGAACCCCACCTGGGCCATCGGGGAGCTGAAGAAGAAGCTGGTCGGAGAAAGNNCCGTGAACATCCACGAATACCAGGCCAAAGAAATCCTTTTCCGCTACGGCGTCAAGATTCCCAGAGGCCAGGTGGCCTTTGACCTCCGGGACGCCGAGGCCGCGGCTCAGGGCATCGGCATGGGCCCCTTTGTGGTGAAAGCCCAGATCCATGCGGGCGGCCGGGGAAAGGTGGGGGGGATCCGGAAGGCCAAGGACCCCACGGAAGTGCGCGAAGTGGCCCGGTCCATGTTCGGCATGAGGCTGGCGACTCCCCAGAGCGGTCCCCAGGGGAAGCCGGTGAGCCGGGTCCTGGTCGAGGAGGCCCTTCCCATTGCCAAGGAGTTTTACCTGGGGGTGACCATCGACCGCCAGCAGGGCAAGGTGGTGGTCATCGGGTGCTCCGAGGGGGGCATGGAGATCGAAGAGGTCAGCCGAAGGTCCCCGGAGAAGATCCATAAAATATTCGTGGAGTCGGGGTGCGGGTTCACGAATTTCCAGGGCCGCAAGCTGGCCATCGACATGGGCCTTCAAGGCCCCACCATCGGCAAAGGCGCCGCCTTGGCCAACGCCCTGTTCCGGGCCTTTATGGATTGCGATTGTTCCCTAGCAGAGATCAACCCCCTTGCCCTGACCACTCGGGGAGATCTGGTGGCCATGGACGCAAAGATCAACATCGACGACAACGCCCTCTCCCGTCATCCGGCACTCCTGGCCCTGCGGGATATCGAGCAGGAGGACCCCCGGGACGTGGAGGCCTCCCGGTTAAACCTGAACTATGTGAACCTGGCGGGCAACATCGGGTGCATCGTCAACGGGGCCGGGCTGGGAATGGCCACCCTGGACCTCCTGAAATATTACGGGGGGGAGCCCGCCAACTTCCTGGACGCCGGCGCCGGGGCCACGAAAGATGTGATCCGCAACGCCTTCGGCCTTCTGCGCTCCGACCCCAAGGTCAAAGGGATCTTCATCAACATGTTCGGGGGGATCACCCGCTGCGACAGCTATGCCCAGGGCGTGGTGGACGCGCTGCGGGAACGGCCCCTGACCATTCCCCTGGTCGTGCGCATGGAGGGAACCAACGTGGAGCTGGGAAGAAAAATCCTGGAAGAGTCCGGCCTGAACATCCTCACCTACAAGTCCATGCGGGAGGCGGCCCAGAAGATCATTGAGCTGGTGAAGGGAAAAAAGTGAGGAGTGAGGGGAAAAAACTTGCGTCCAGAAGATCACGGGGTCGCTGAAAGGGGGAATCCCGTAGCCCGCTTTCGTCCGTCGTCAGCCTGTCTCAAAATATACTTGAATTCCCCCCTATGAATCTGTAAATATTCAATTGGAAATAACCTGGGTTTTAGCGAAAACTTCCTGCTATTCGCATTGGGAAAGTCTAAGTGAAGAAGTTTTTAAATTATGTGGATGCTTCCGTGATCGGCGGCTGCGAAGATGTCGAATTTGCCGAAGCAAGCCGCGCACTATGGAATCTTTTCATCAAGGGAAACTATGTGCAAGTTCTTTCGGAACACACTTTACGGGAGATTCAGGAAGCACCGGAAAGGCTTCGCGCCAGGCTTCTCGATGTTCCTGAGGCTCATCAAATCGTCCTGACAGATATTCCGGAGGCTTATGCCTTAGCAGAGGCTTATTTGGCTCATGGAGTAATCGGTCCCGGCAGCCGATCCGATGCTCTTCACGTTGCTTTGGCGACGATAGGCCGCGTTGATGTTATGGTGAGTTGGAATTTCAGGCATATCGTCAACTTTGGCAGGATACGGTTGTTTAATGCAGTGAATCTCGAACAAGGGTATGGGATGATTGAGATCCGCACGCCTAGGGAGATTTTGCCCGATGAAGGATAGCTTTGACGCTGTTTCCTGGATGCGCGAAAGGCGCGAGAGAATTGATGAGGAAGATGAGAAGCTTTCTTGGGAACAGAAGCATGAAAAGACGCGCCGCGTCCTGGAGAAGGACCCCTTATGGCTTAGGCTACAAAATCGGATCGTTGAGCCGAAAGGCCTTGCTTACGCAGCCGTGATGGAGGCTCAGGAAAAATATATCTCAAAGAAGGATGGCTGAACTTCGATTCTAGCCAATATAGATCCCAAGATTGTTCCCTCGTAACGAGGTAGGGGCAATAACATTCGAATCGAGTGAGCCAGCAGGTACAAATTTCCGAATCGCCCTTCCGGGAAGATCTTTGCTCCATAGTCCTTTAAGAATTAACTTGTGCGCAAAATGATAACAAACTGTGGGGGCAACCACGGAGGGTTGCCCCCACAGTTTGTTTCGCGCAAGATTTGGGGTTTAAGGGCCTAATCAAATGGCTAAACAGTTAGGTGGAGTCCCTCCCCGGGAGGGGAGGGACTCCTTTTTCCATCAACGGGCGGTTTTGATTTTTTCGATCAGGGTGGGGAGGATCTGGCGGTAGTCGGCCACCAGCCCGTAGTTGGCCACCTTGAAGATATTTGCATCCGCGTCCTTGTTGATGGCCACGATGCATTTGGAGCTGAGAATTCCGGTGATGTGCTGGGTGGCCCCGGAGATGCCCACGGCGATGTAGAGTTCGGGGCTGACGATCTTTCCCGTCTGGCCGATCTCCTGGCTCAGGGGGACCCACTTTTCATCCACGGGAACCCGGGTGGCGCCCACCGCGCCGCCCAGCCCCTGGGCCAGTTCCTTGAGCATCGCGAACCCTTCGACGCCCCCCATGCCCCCGCCTCCGGCCACGATGATCCGCGCCTCTTCCAGCTTGATCCCTTCAGCCGCCAGTTTTTCCCGCTTGGTTATTTTGGCTTTCTGCTGGGAGGGATCGAAGCTGAGGGATAGGGGTGTGGACTGTCCCGAGCGCCCTGCCTGCGGGGCCATCGGGGCCATCGACTTGGGCCGGACCGTGTCCACCTGCATCTTTCCCGCCGCCGAGGCCATGACGGCAATGGCCTTTCCTCCGAAGACCGGACGGGACTGGAGGATCTGTTTCTGCTCGGGATCGAATTTGACCTCCACGCAGTCCATGCACAGTCCCGCGTCCAGCCGCGCGGCCACCCGGGGGGCCACGTCGCGCCCCCAGTCGGTCTGGCCCATCAGGCACAGGGCGGGCCGGACCTGCTTGCACAGTTCGCTGACCAGGAAGGTGTAGGCCTCGCCGTGGAATTCGGCGAAGGTGGGGTGAGCGGCGAGGTAGACCTTGTCCGCTCCCTGGGTAATGGCCTCCTGGGCCAGGGAAGACGCCTTCTCTCCGATGAGGAGGAGGCTCACTTCTTCCTTGGTGGAATCGGCAATCTGCCGGGCCCCGCCCAAGAGCTCCTTGGTGATGGACGCCAGCTTTCCTTCCTCGATTTCTCCAACGACCAAAATTCCTTTGTTATCGGCCATGACTTGATTCTCCTAGGTACTTTTCTTTTCCTTTCCACCCTTTCCCTTCTTAGAGAAGCATAGCGGCCGGGTGGGAAGGTCAGTTTCATGGGTTCAAAGCCGAAAGGCGAAGGTCCCTTCCCTCCGCATCAGGCCTTGAAACCGGCGATCTTATCGGCCAGTTTGGCCGCCGCTTCCGCCGGGGTCTCTCCGGTCACCATTTCGCATTTTCTCTGGTAGGAAGGGATGTAGAGCTTTACCAGAGAATTTCGCGCTCCGGCCTTTCCCACTCCCGCGGGGTCCGCTCCCACCTGGGAAGCACCCCACGCGGGGATCGGCTTCTTGGCCGCCTTGATGATTCCCCAGCCCGAGGGTATCCGGGCCTGGCCGAATTCGCTGCTCACCGTGATCAGCGCCGGCAAGGCCACCTCGAAGGTTTCGAATCCGTTGGCCACGACCCGGTCGACCTTGATTTTCCCGTCGGCGGCTTCGACGGCCTTGGCCCGGGTGACCACCGGGATGCCCAGAAATTCCGCCAGGGCGCTTCCGACGATTCCCTGGTCCCAATCTGCGGCCTGGCGCCCGCAGAGGATGAGGTCGTATTTGCCGAGCTTTTGGATGGCCTGGGCCAGGATGCGGGCGGTGGCGAATCCGTCGGATTCGGCAAAAGCCGGGTCCGAGAGAACTACGGCTTCATCCGCTCCCATGGCCAGGGCTTTGCGGATCACACTGTCGGCGCCGGCCTCCCCCAGGGTGAGGACGGTAACCTTTCCCGCCTTCTTCGCCTCTTTGATCCGCAGGGCCGCTTCCACGGCCAGTGCATCGTAGGGGTTCATCACCGGGGGCATTCCTTCGGGAGGAATGACCCGGTTGCCTTTGGGATCGACGGCGAATTTGACCGGGGGCAAATCCGGGTCCAGAACGGGTTTGACGCAAACGATAATCTCCATCTTCCCTCCTTCAACCGTATTGATAACAGATGCCGAACCCTCCCCGGGGGTAGACCCACCGGATGGCCTCCCGATCGCACGCCATACGGCAGCTGCCGCATTCCAGGCAACCTTCGTAGGAGAAGGTCACATGGTTTTCCCGCAGCTGGTAGCATTCGGCCGGGCAGACGTAGAGGCACGGCTTTAGGTCACAAGCCTGGCAGAGCTTTTCGTCCACCAAGATGTGCACTTCCTTGTCGATCTCGAACTTATTGAGAGCCAGTTTATCTTCGACTTTCAAATGGCCTTCCTCGCTTTCAGGGCGTCGGAGATCAACTCCCCGAGACGCAATTTCCCTTTCATGCTTTCTCTCAGGACCTGGAACGTATTCCGGCGGGGGTTGCCGTCGTTGGTGAAGATCTTCCGGGCCAGCCCGCAGGCCCACTGCGGGTAGAGAGCGTAGATTCTCTCGTTTTCCAGGAATTCGGGGGCGCGGCGGAAAGTTTGGAAATCCCGCAGGGTTCCCCCTTCCTGCAACAGCTTTTCGTACTGCTGCAGCGCGGTCTGGGAGAAGTCTCCCTTCTCCTTGGCCTGGATGACGGCTTTGGCCGCGGCCACGCCGGAGGCGACGGAAAAGTTGGCCCCCTCCAGGATCAACCCGGTCCCCAGGACCAGGGCCGCCGCATCCCCCACGACCAACACGCCGTCGGAGAAGAGACGGGGCATCATCTTCAGGCCTGATACGGGAATGAGGTGGGCCGAGTACTCTACCAGCTCGCCCTTCCGGATCAGGGGCTGGATGACCGGATGCTTCTTGAAGTCTTCCAGCAGGTCGGAGATCTTCACCTGCTTGGCCAGAACGGCGCTGAGTTGCACGACGATGCCGAGGGAGATGCTATCGCGATTGGTGTAGAGAAATCCCCCCCCGGGGAGCCCCCTCGTGCAGGAGCCCAGAAACTCCATGGCCGCCCCTTCTTCCCCCTGGAGTTGGAAGCGCTCCTCCAGGATTTCCCGGGGCAGGCGGATGACCTCTTTGACCCCCTGCTTCATATCGTGCGCCAAGTCGGGCTTGCGGAGTCCGGCCTTTTCGGTCAGCAACGAGTTGACCCCTTCGGCCAGAATGACCACGTCCGCGGGAAATTCCTCGGTCCCCGCCTTCACCCCTTTAATGGCATTCCCTTCCCGGATCAGATCGTCCGCCTGCAGGCTGGTGGCCACGATGGCCCCGGCCTGCTCCACCTTCTCGGCCATCCAGCGGTCGAATTTGGCCCGCAGGGTAATGAACCCGTGATGAGAAGTGGGAGTGACGGGAGTCCGGAAATCGAAAGTCAGACCGTCTTCCTGGTCGAGGAGGGTAATGGTGTGGCGGTTGACGAACCTCTCGACCGGAGCCTCTTTGGGGAAGTCGGGAAAGAGTTCATACATCTGGGGGCCGAAGAAGGCGCCGCCCCACATGTTCTTGGCCCCGGCGTATTTCCCCCGCTCGCAGACCAATACCTGCAGCCCGGCCTTGGCCAGAGTGTAGGCGGCGGCGCATCCGGCCGGGCCCGCCCCGACCACAACAGCATCGAATTTATCCATTAGAGAAACCTTCCTATCTTTATTGCAAAATCCGGCTTTGTTCGAAAAGGAGGTGATGAATCCCGGGAGCCATGAACATAAAAAATTTCGCCACTTGACAAGAATTTTTTTTTGGGCCAACCCATCTCTGAAATCCCTCCCAACCCCCCTTTTCTAAAGGGGGGCAGGGGGGATTTCTGGCAGGTCCGTCGTCCCGGGGAAAATCTTATCTCTTTGTAACGGCTCTGCCAATCGATGAATGAATTCTGAAAACTAATTCAACACGCACTTTTTGAACAAATCCAAAAATCCGCATCGGAGAGGACCTGCGTCTCTGAGCCATCCCCGAGAGGCCCGTCCCTCAAGGATCAGCGGGAGATGGCGTCGATGCCCAGGGTCATCCGTCCGATGATGAGCCTCTGGATATTGGCCGTTCCCCCGAAAATCAAAGGACCGATGATGTCGCGGTAGAACCTCTCCACCGGAAAATCATCGGTATACCCGTATGCCCCGTGTAACTCCACGGCCGTTTTGGTGGCGCGCACCGCCACTTCGATATTGTGGTATTTGGCGATGGAAACCTCGCGCGAGCTCGGCAGACCCTTGTCCTTGAGATGGGCCGCCTGATACGCCAACAGCCGGGAGGCTTCGAGGTCCACGACCATATCGGCGATTCGTTCCTGGATGAGCTGGAAGCTGCCGATGGGCTTCCCGAACTGGCTGCGTTCCTGGCAGTACTTGATGCTCGCCTCGAGGCAGCCCCGGGTCACGCCCAACCCCGACCAGGCGATGCCGAAGCGGGTGTGCTCGATGCAGGTGAGGGCCGTGGACATTCCCTTGCCCACCGGGCCGAGCTGGTTGGACCGGGGAATGCGGCAGTCCCGGAAGAACAATTGGCCCGTGTCGGTGGACCGGCAGCCTAGCTTGTTGGTGATCTTGGTGCTGGAAAAACCCGGAGTCCCTTTGTCCACGACAAAAGTGGAGATCCCCCGGTGGCCTTTGCTCTTGTCCGTCTGGGCCAGGACGACGGCAAAATCGGCCACGGTAGCGTTGGTGATCCAGGTCTTGTTCCCGTTCAGGACCCAGGAATCTCCGTCCAGGACGGCGGAGGTCTCCACGGATGTGGCGTCGCTGCCCACGTTGGGCTCCACGGCCGCCGTGCAGCCCATGATTTTCCCCTGGACGAGGGCGGGAACGTACTTCTTCTTCTGCTCCTCGGTGCCGGCGGTCAGGATGGGCATGGCCTCCAGAGAAGTCTGGATGTAGTAAGTCAGGGCCGTGGAAAAATCCACGCTGGCAAACTGCTCGGCCACCAGTCCCAGGGTGGTCCAGTCCAGGTCCACGCCCCCGTACTCGCTCGGAATCTTGACGGCGAAGAGTCCCTGTTCTCCCATCTTGGGGATGAGGTCGTGGGGGAATTTCTCGTTACGGTCCAGATCCCTGGCGATCGGCGCAATTTCGCGCTGCGCAAACTCCTTGGCCATATCCTGAAACATCTTTTGTTCTTGGGTCAAATCGAAGTCCATTTTCTCCCTCCATTTAACGTGAGAGCGTGGAAACCCGCTCTAATACCCCCGGCATTCTCCCTCCCTCAGGGAAGGAATTAAGAAATCCTGCTTCCCGGACAGGAATTCGAAGGAGGAGAAGAAAAGTAGCGCGCCTGGCCAGTTCCCAAAATTCGAAGGCCCGACCCGCTTATCAGTTGGGCTCAGGGAGGCAAAAGGAAGATGGAGGTTCTTCTTGGGGGCAGATCATTCAGGCTTGGGGCCGGAGCGCCCGAAGCCCGCCCCCCAACCGGACTGCTCTTAGCCGGAATTGATTTTGCGGGAAGGAACTCGATTAAAGTTCGGTCCGCTGGAATCGATGGCCGACAGTGAAAAGGCGAATCTCGTTGAGGTTGAAGGCCGCGCGGTTAACCCCCGCGAATCCTTTGGCAAGATGCCCCTCCCTCGAAGGTCCCCAGTCTTACTTCAATTTTCTTCCCGTGGGTTCTCACGGGGATGGAATGAATTCCCCCTTTTGCTCGTTTCCCTGCTAAGGTGAACAGGCTTCCAACTCCGCCGAAAGGTTCGAAACCTTGGTCCTGTTACCCTAAATCAGTATATTCAATTGATTAGCACAGATGGAGATAAAAGATCAAATCTTTTTTTTGACGGGAAAGGCCGAGTTTCTCCCCTGAGCCGAAGGGGCAAACTTGGACCGGGGTCCCGGGTTTCTCCATCAGCTTTCTAACAGGTTGCTGAAAAACTCTCTTGAGTGTCATTGCGACCCCGCCCTGGAGGGGGAAGCGATCGCATTCATAATAAAATCAAACAATTTGAGATTGTCCCGTCTCTGGCGGGATCGTCCCGCGCTTCGCGGGACTCCTCGCAATGACTGCCAGATTCGAGTTCTCCCGCAAACTGCTAATATCCTAACCCGGCATAGCCGGAACCAAAGAAGGTTGCTTCATCGCACCATGCAGGGGCGACCCGGCGGGTCGCCCCTACAACGATGAGCATGAAAGAATTTTGTTGCCCTCTTGGACCCAATTTCATCTGTTATCGACTAAATCTATTTTTTCTTATACCCTCGGAATCAGCGGAATACGCACCCTCGTTCCTCCGGCCTATTACCTGTTTTCTCCCGATATGGTATGGTGGCGAAAAAAATCGGGACATTCGATGCTGGGTCTATACGAAGAATTGAAGTCTATTATCAACAAGCTGGATGAATCGCGGATCGATTACGCACTCTGCGGAGGTCTGGCGCTGGCTTTGTTAGGGATACCGCGTTCTACCGTTGATATTGACATCCTGATCCAGAGAGAATCCCTGGAAAAAGTCCAAACCCTCGCTAATGGATGGGGATACCTTAGGAAGGCCAACCCGATGGCCTTTGACGGGGGGGGGCGATAGAAATTCGCCGGGTTTCCAAAAAGGACGAAGAGACGGGCGATTGGTTTTCTCTGGATTTCCTTGTCGTGGCACCATCCATTCAGAAAGTATGGCATACCTGCCAGGAAGTGGAGTGGGAAAAGGGGAAACCCCGGGTCGTTTCCCGCGGAGGACTGATTTTTCTGAAAACCCTGAGGGGTACGGGGCAGGATTTCGACGACATCCAGAGACTGAAAGAAGACAGCGATGAAAGTTGACCTGTCGGCCAAAGCAGTGACCGCCCGCCTGAAACGCGTGTCGCAACTGAGGAAGCTATGCCTTTCCCTGGCCAAGGCAAAGCCCGCCCCCCCAAAGAAAAAGGGATGAATGGAAAAGACAGAAATTGAAACTGGGGGAAATATTAGGAACGAATTGAAGGATCCAACCCTTCGGACAGCGGCAGGTTGTCTCTAATTCTCTACATCACCTGCTGTTGAGCCTAGGGATTATTCCTGCATTGAAGATTGCCGAGAGATGTGACGTATCCCGATTCTATATATCTTTTGAATATCAGAATTTTTTTCGCCCTCCCGAAAGCAAATCAAGATAGCGAGCCTGTCGAAAAACCCTAAAACTGGCCGTTTTGTAGTCTTCCGGATCCTATAAGTAGTTGATTTTTAAGAATGCTAAAATCACCCAAATTCGCTATTTGGCCTTTTTCGACAGTCTCAGCAGTAGTCGCAAGTTTTTGCCCAAAAGCTCAAACTACTATCTGTAGGGGGCAAAAAGCAGGGCCAATTCTGACCCTGCCCTTCTTTATATGATATTTGTGTATCAGTTGCTTAGAGAGGCTTTCTTGGAGACACTTATTCTCCAATCGTAAAAGGCTATATGGTTTGGCCCGCTTGACCCACTCACTGGAAGGAAATTCAGACTTAAGCCTCTCGTAAGCCTTCTCAAGCGGTTCAGCGCTATAGGTGCTCTGATACCCGGACACGCCCCGTAAATAGATCGCCTCCGCCGCCATGTCGAGTCGCGCTAAAGCGCAACCCATACCCACTCGGATTCAACTTTCGCCTTGTAGGTGCCGATGGGTTCCGTATGGATGTGCTCCATGAGCATGCCGACGTTCTTGAGAAATGCTCTTGTCCTTGGCGGAGGGATTTCGTTTCCCAGGTAGGGATGCACGAAGCTCAAGAGCACCTCTCCAGTAGTGACGTCGAACTGGGCGCAATGCATGGGGCAAGTGAGGATTGAGCCTTCAAGTGTTCCCTTTTCGAGCGGCGCGTTCATGTGCCCGCAGCGCCGGTCAATCGCATAAAAACTCCCGCCGCAGTTGCAGATCACAAGCTCGCGGCCGTTCAGTTCAACTGACTTCATTCCTCCGGGCGCAATCTCGGTGGTCCTGATCGCCTTGACGAAATTATTACTCAATACCTATCTCCTTTGCGGGTACCTGCGGCAAGCTGTCCGGGTCAGTGATGTCCCGATGCACGAACAGTCCGCACCAGCAGCGCTTCATTGCGTCAAAATGCTTGCGGTGAAACGGAATACACGGGCATACGATCTGCATGTCACGAGGGCGGTCGCGCCGGATCGGCTGGCAGGGACAAAAGGGCACGCCATGTTTGGCCTCGAGCTTTACCTCTTGTTCGAGCAAAAACTCCGCCAGTTCCGCGTCCGGTGTAAGCTTATATCCCATCGGTTCGATAACCTTTTGGAAAAAATGGCGCAATGCCCTCTTTCTGGCTTCAGCATTCATCAGAGACCCCCTATATGCCCAGCAATTTGGCATAACGATCCGGCTGGTAGCCTTCAACGACCTGATCGCCGATCCGCACGAACGGAAAGCCGTTGACCCCCTCTGCCTCAAGCTCGCGCATGATCTTGTCCTGTGTCGCCACGTCGGCGAGGTCGTAATCCGTGAAGTCAAACGGGATGTTGTGTTCGGCAAAGAACTTCTTGGTCTTCCTGCACCAGGGGCAGGTGGACAACGTATACATGGAAACCTTCTTCATCGCATTCTCCTTTCAGCCTAGGCTGACAAACAGTTTGCCCGCCTCGGCCTTCGCGGGGAAAACCGCGAGGCCTAGCTCGGGCGCATCTAGAAATTGACCTGATCTGATGTCAAAACGCCAATCGTGGCAGGGACAGGTGAGGGTATAACCGTCGAGAGTTCCGGTAAACATCGGACATGCCATGTGCGCGCACTTGCCGGCCACGGCATAAACACTTCCTCCAACGCGCGCGACGACGACATTGATTCCCAGCGGATAAACAGGCGCCATGCCGCCCTCCGGCAATGTCTCCTCTTCCATCACGTAGATCCACGTCATAGTTTACCACCTTATCTTTGTAAGCTAAGCCTTATCCTTTGAACGCGGCCTTGACATGCGAGCCGTCGCAAAACGGCTTGTTTTGGGACTGCCCGCAACGACAAAGAGCACATGGCTTATCTTTGGTCGGGGTAGTTTTGCCATCAGCATCCTTGAGTTCAATCTCCCCTTTGACCAAGTATGGACCGTTCTTCAGAGTCTGGATTACNNGACGCCCAATAGGCATCCGCCTCCGCTTCGAGCTTGTCCAAGCGCGTGTAATAGTCTGGGAATTCCTTGAGATGCGCCCAGGCAATCTTGCCCGTAAGGCTGAGGTCATCGTTTGTGACATTCGTCTCCGGGTCTCGGGTACCATGCTCCAGCTCAACTTCAAGGCCGCGGCGGAACTGCTCGAGATCGATCTTCTTCCGGTTTATGCCCAAGGTGACGCCGACCTGCTGGGCTTCTTCTGCGCCGATCCGACGTTTGTTTTCCACAATATACCTCCCTCCTAATGGCACGCGGAACTTCTCTCCACCGACCTCGAAGAGGAGTGGCCTTCAGCAGTTCCCCCCGCATCGGCCAAACCTTCTAACCGGGCCGCAATGTTCACGCCATCCCCCAAAATATTACTTCAAAGAAGGCCCGAGGGTGAGTTATAATTCCCCTGCGAAAATCAAAAAGGGGTTCATTTTTCGATGCTGGCATAGCGCACGTTGAATCCGGCCGCTTCCATGGCTTTCTGGATTGGCGTGAAATAGAAAGTCTTCAGTTTGAAGACCACCAATCGTTTCCCCGGGTCTTCCGCGCTATCCGTAAGCAAGCTGACGATGTTCACGTTATTTTCTTTGATAATCCGGGTCAGATCGGCCAGGGCTCCGGGTTTATCATCCACCATGATTTCCATCCGGCTCCCTTTCTCCTTCATTCCCATCACATCAATCAAGATCTCCATGACATCGTCTTCCGTGATGATTCCCACTAGATTGCCATCTTCCACCACGGGGAGGCAACCAATCTTGTTGTCATGAAGGAGGGTCGTGGCTTCTTCTATGGATATATCGGGGGAAATGGTAATAATATTCCGGGTCATGATTTCCCCGACCGTGATTTTTTCCAGCAAGTCCCCGAGTTCGTGAATTCCCAAGGAAGGAACGGGAGAAGCTTCGGCCTTGCGAATATCCATATTGGTCACCAGACCGATCAATTTTTTCCCTGCCACGACCGGCAGGTGGCGAATATTTTTTTCCTTGAGGATTTTTTTGGCTACCGTCGCCCGCTCATCTTGGGTGATGGTAATTACATTGGTATCCATTTTTTTCCGCACCAACATTTCATTTTCCTCCGTTGGTTGGGTGGCCTGTGGGCAGTGTTCTACTTCGACTCCTCGATTGCTTTTTCGACTTCCTTGGCGCCTTTTGCATAAAATTTCTTTTCATCTGGAGCCAGCTCGTGGAGCAAACGGAGGAACTCTCCGGCGTGAACAAGTTCTTCACCGGCGATGTCCTTAAGCACCGCGATGGCGAGCTTGTTGTCCGTCGACTCGGCAAGCTGTGTGTACAATTGAGTCGCTTC
>PMCE01000041.1:1731-2890 GCA_003154025.1 Syntrophaceae bacterium | reverse complement strand
GCCAAAGTAGAAATGTCCTATTCCTCCCAAAGTAGAAATGTCCTATTTGGTTAACAGGTCGTCGCTCTGTGATGAGGAGCCGGTTTTTCGATTTGCCATCGTCTTCTCCATGGATGGTCCTGTGAAGGTTTTGGTGGCCGGTTGTATTCTTTGCTGTTCGGTTTGGGAACCACCACCTGATGGGGTCTTTCCGTAATCTCTTTATGCTTTAGGGCCATGCCGTTGCTGATCACAAGGAGGGAGCCGTCGATTCTCTCTTCGACAACCACCTTCTTACCGGCCCGTTGCTCTATTTGGAAAAGTTTGCCGTCAAGGGCGATGGTGTTGTCCTTCCTGATTGTCCTTACGGTCTTTATGCACAGATACTTGTCCAGATCGACATGGCGGGGAAGCATTACATGGATATCGGCTTCATGGGCAGGAGGAACCCCGAACCGCTTATTGTACCGGGGCAGATACTCTTCCAGAAAGACATTGGCTTCTTCTTTGGTCTTGACGCCTCGTAACCGCATCTCCTTGACGAGTCTGTCCTGGAGCACCCCGAAGAGACGTTCGACCCTTCCCTTGGCCTGTGGTGACAAGGCATGAATGACCTCTACCCCAAGTTCCTTCAGCGCCCGCTCAAACTGACTCAGAGACTCTATCCCCTCTATTTCATCCCATTCATTAAGCTTCTTGGAAGATTTATAGGTCGTGTGCCGGTCCAGGTAAACACTCATGGGAAGCCCATACTTCTCTACATACCCCTTGAAAATGTCCATCGCCGGCAGTGTCCCCTCATAATCGTGAAACCGTCCGTAGGTGGTGTTCGTGGCATCATCGATAGAACCCATCAACACAAGCTCCGGCCCCCGCCCTTCAAGCCAATCGTGGTGAGATCCGTCCATCTGAAGCATCTCTCCAAAACACTCTCTCCTCGGCCGCCACTGCCGGAAGGCCGACATCTTCCGTCTCTTCTTCCAGTGTCCTGCTTCTCTCAGCCACATCCTCAACGTCTCATCGCTTATGCTGATTCCCTCTCTCTCAAAAAACTTCTCCGTCGCGAACGTAGGACCAAAATCGGGATATCGCTCCTGATAAAGAAATAACACCCTCTCTCGTATCTCTTCAGGCAATCTCCGGTTCGATGGCCGACCACGTAACCCGTGGATAATCCCTC
>PMCE01000041.1:0-1702 GCA_003154025.1 Syntrophaceae bacterium | reverse complement strand
TATACTCATGACAATCATGTCCCTTCCGACCATAATTACCCTCCCTCCATTCGGGAAAATTACAGCCTTACTTTAGGACATTTCTACTTTGGTTATTTAGGACATTCTCATTTTGGCGGGACAGGAGATTGTATCGATTGTATAGATTGGTCATGATCATATTTTCTCCCTCAGGGGTCTTGACATCAGGGATTTGTATGCGTAGATAAAGTGTGTTTGCGCGTTTGGTGAGGATTCAGGAAAAGACCCTTTGTGTTGTTCTCTCGCTCAACATGGTGGACAAGGTCGCGTCAGTCGATGAGTGGCTGGGCAGCAAGGCGGAGGGGCGCTATGCAGGGGGGAACTGTGCAAACATCGCAGCGCTGCTGTCCGGGAACCGGGGAAAACTGGCGCCGGCTTGGCAGGCGGGACTCCTGATAACGTTTGGCGGAAAATCCGCACCCACAGCAATCATTATGAGCTGATTCTGAGCTGTTATATCCATGTCTGCCGATAGGAGAAGCCAATGATCTATCATACCGTTTGTCGTCTCTGTTCTTCCTGCTGCCCCATCGAGGCCGAAGTGGTGGATAACCGCCTGATCGCTGCCTGGCGGAAATCCTTTCTTACCCCCGAAAAACGACTGTCCTGCCCCAAGCTGGCCGCGGCGTCCGATATTGTCTACTCCCCCCGGCGATTGACGACTCCACTGATCAGGAAGGACGATGGTTCGGGCTTCCGGGAGGCCGGCTGGGATGAGGCCCTCGATCTGGTAGCCGCCCGATTTCTCCGTCATCGGGAGGAATCCGGGGCACAGTCGGTTGCCTGGCTGCGGGGCATGGCCGCCGACTGGGGAGCGCCCTGGGATTATCCCAACCGGCTGATGAACCTCTTCGGCTCTCCCAATACCATCGGAAACGGATCCATTTGCTTTGTGGACCGCGATTTCGCTCATTCCTACACTTACGGGGCCATGGCCTTCCCGGAGGCGAAGAACGCCCGATGCATAATTGTCTGGGGCAAGAACGACAAAAACACTGCCTTGGGTGCGGCCGAGGCCATCAACCATGCCAAGGAGCAGGGGGCAACGCTGATCGTGATCGACCCCGTGCAGACCGCCCTTGCCCGCCAGGCAGACATGTGGCTGCAGATCAAGCCGGGCCACGACGGCCTGCTCGCCATGGCGATGATTTCCGAGATCATCAAGGAAAAACTCTTTGATGTGGAGTTCGTCGGAAGCTATACGACCGGATTTGAACGGCTCAAAGAGGTTGCCGCCCAATATTCCGCCGAGGCGGTCGCCGGGAAAATCTGGCTGACCGTCGATCAGATCAAGCAGGTGGCCCGTCTCTATGCCACCACGAAACCCGCATCCATCATCGACGGCAACGGCTTGGACATGANNGTCGGGCAATCGCCATGCTCCGTGCTTTGACCGGAAATCTGGACAAACCGGGCGGCGACGTGCTGCCGCAACCGATACCGGTGCGCAACATCCAGTTGAAGGATCGGCTCCCCGCCGGGGTGGTTCCCATTACCCGCGACTACCCCCTGTTCAACACTTTCAGCGAAACCTGGGGCAACCAGGTCTCGGGCTGCCTGATCGATGCCATTCTTGAGGGATCGCCCTACCCGGTGAAAATGGTGGTGGTCCAGACGGGCAACCCCCTGGTGACCATGCCCGATTCGACCCGGACCCGGAAGGCCTTCGCCAAGTTGGAGA
>PMCE01000096.1:29969-30115 GCA_003154025.1 Syntrophaceae bacterium | reverse complement strand
TTCTCGATGGGGTGGACGACCGATCCCCGCAGGAAGAGGGGAAGGGGGGGACCGACAAGGACATGCACCTCGTGCCCCAGTTTTACCAGTTCGTTGGCCAAATAGGTGAGGTAGATTCCCTGGCCCCCGCAGTAGGGATTTCCACG
>PMCE01000096.1:1998-29885 GCA_003154025.1 Syntrophaceae bacterium | reverse complement strand
GAGCTATGAGCTCATCAGTTCTCTATAAACTTCGGCGGTCCGTTCCGCTACGCTCCTCCAGGAAAACAGGTTCACCATCCGCTCACGCCCGGCTCTTCCCATTTTCTCCCTCTGACCTGGGTCGTCGAGAGCCTGTTGAATCCCCCCGGCCAAGGCCCGGGCGTCCCGGGGCGGGACGAGGATTCCCGTTCCCTCTTCTCCCACGACTTCCGGAAGGGCTCCCGCGGTGGTGACGACGACCGGAGTTGCGCAGGCCAGCGATTCAGCGGCCGGGAGCCCGAACCCTTCATAGAGAGAAGGGACTACGGTGACCTGGGCAGATTGGTATTCGTGGCGAAGGTCTTCAGCGGAAAGCTTTCCGCTGAACGTGACTCGGCCGCCGAGCCCCAGTCTTCGGGCCAGGTCCGGGGCGAAGGTCTTGACGGGAGCCCCGTCGTCCACGATCGTCAGGTGGACCTTCTCCGGCAGATGGGTCATGGCCTCCAGCAGGTAGCGGATGCCTTTCTTGGGGTCGTCCGTGTTGCCCACGAAGAGAAGGCGATGGGGTTTTCGGGAAGTGCCGTTCCCCGGCCGGAAAAGCTCCGTATCCAGCCCGTTGGCCACGTTGCGAATCCGTTCGGCAGGAACCCCAAAGTCCCGTTCGATCTCCCGGGCCGTTTCCCGGGAGGAGGTGAGCACCCGGTCGCAACGCCGGATCACTCTCCCCTGCATGCGAAGAGGATAAAAGACCAGGGTGTAGTACTTCTCCGTGAAGTTCCGGTCCCGCTCCAGGCTGTGGCGAAAATCGACGGTCAAGGGGTGATGCACCGTAGTGACCAGGGGACGGCGGAATTGCTTCACCAAAAGAAGCCCGTATCCCAGGGATTGGACGTCATGGAAAAGGTCGAAGTCGTTTCCAGGAAAAAGGCTCTGCAAAACCCGCATGGCTCGGAGGCTGAAGATGAACATCTCCGGAAAGAACCCGAACCGGGTGACGGCGAACTCGAAGAAGTTCAAGGGGCGAAAGATCCGCCAGGGAACCGCAGGGGGGAGAAAATTTCGCCTCACCCCCCAAAGGTTCAGGCTCTCCACCGGGATCATCCGCGCCCAGGGCATGGGCCAGGGACCCGGCGGACCGAACAGGACGGTCAGGGTATGCCCCATCCTGACCAGTTCGCGGGACAGAAAATATAAATAGACTCCCTGCCCGCCGCAATAGGGATTCCCGCGGTATGAGAGAAGGCAAATGTTCATCCTCTGCCCCTAGGCAGATTTTTTCTGCTGCGGTGAAGGACCGGCGGTTTGCTTCTCGCCGGGGGCCGGCACGGGAGGAGAAGGCTCAGCCACGGTGGGGGCGGTCTTGATGGTCAGGATGGTCCATCCGATCCAAAAGCCCATGGCCAGGACGCCCAGAAAACCAAGCATCACCGGGATCGCCAGGGCCCAGTAACTCTGCGCCGCAATCCCCCAGAGAAAGATCACCGCCACGACGGCGATGGCCGCACAGAGGAATCCACCCCAGATGCGTGAGGTATCTGCCATCTCAAGAACTCCTTTCCTTTCCCGGATGATGATTGCGCGGCCGGCCTACGAGGATGAGCACGTCGCTCCAATCCGGGTACCAGTTGGCGATTTTATCCAGAGATCGAAGAAGAATCAAGGCAAATGGGTGGGGTAGCCGTTTCAAGAAATTCGACCACCGGGGAAATCCCCAAAGGAGAGAAACCCCCCGGACGGATTCGACCTGCAAATACTTCTTGGCCAGGAAAAAGATCGTGGGGTAATCGAACTTATGGGTGTGGTCTTTAGGGATTTCCCAGATGCGGGGAGGAGGGATGTCTCGCCCCCAGATACGCCGCACCAGACGATTCAGGCTTCGCGAGAGAGAACAGCTCAGACTTTCAAAGTTGGCCACGGAGATGACCACCTTTCCTTGCGGCGAGACCACCCGGGACATCTCGTCCACGGCCCGGTCGGGGCTCAGGAAGTGATCGATGGCCCCTTTGCAGACNNTTCTGCAGCCCCTCCCTGGCCTTCCGCAACATGACTCGGGAGGGTTCACATCCGAAGAGACTTCCCCCCCTCCTGGACAGGGCTGCGGCATCGAGGGCCCGGCCGCAGCCGATATCGAGCACCCGATGGGAATTCTCGACCCCGGTGGCCCCCAGGGTCTCTTCGGTCATTCGTTGAAAGACGAATTCCGTGTCCGGAGAGAGGACCGCAGGCAGGACGTGCTCGTCGTCCCAGTCCAAATCGATCTTAGGCTTGTCCCCCTCTTCATTCATGGGGACTTTCTTTCGGCGGATCCTTGAGGAGCTGGTTCCTGCCGCAGGCCAGTTCTACGATGCGGCCGATCAATTGGGTATAATCATACCCGGCCATCTTGGCCGAGCGGGGCATGCCGGCATCGGGGGAGATGTCGGGGTTGGCGTTGATTTCGAGGACATAGGGGACGCTGTCCAGGCCGAGGCGGATGTCCACCCGCGCGTAGTCGCGGCAGTCCATCACCCGGTAGGACTGAAGGGCGGCTTCCCGGACCTTTTTTTCCACCCCCCGGGAAAGAGAGGCCGGGCAGAGGGGAACGGTATGATCAAACTCCGGGCTGTGCTCCACCCATTTCGCCTCGTAGCCGCAGATCTTGGGCAGGCCAGGGGGCAGGGTGGAGAAATCGATCTCCGATATGGGGAGGAGCTCGGGGGCTTTATTCCCCAGGATGGAGACATTGAGTTCCCGGCCGTCGATGTACTCCTCCACGAGAGCCGGCTGATGATGGAGACGATGGATTTTTTCGACCTGCTGGCAAAGAGCGTCAGGCTCGCTCACCAGAGCATCGTTGCCGATCCCCAGGCTGGCATCCTCCCAAAGAGGCTTCACGATCAGGGGGAAGCGTAATGGAGAAGAAATTCCTGGTTCTTCTGGGGACCAGACCCGGTAGGCAGGGGTCGGTACACCGTAGTGGGCCAGGATGGATTTGGTCTTCCCCTTGTCCTGCGACAGCCCCAAGACAAGGGCCGAAGATCCGGTAAAGGGGATGTTCAAAAGCTCCAGGAGGGCGGCGATGTTCATCTCCAGTCGGCTTTGGCCATGGAATTCTTCGCAGAGGTTGAAGATGAGTTCGGCGCCGGCACGGATAATTTTTCCCACCATGGGAGGCAAATCCTCTTTCATCTCCATGGCCTTTACGCTGTGGCCCAGGGAGAGGAGCGCCTCTTTCACCGCCTGGAGACGGGCCATGACCGATTTGGGGCCGAAAACATCGACCGACCCGTCGGGAAGAAAGGGATGGGGCAGGCTGTAGAGGATGAGGATCGTTTTGGGCGTCATGCTTTCAGTCCAACTCGCCGGCAGGCGATGTCCAGAACCCGGTTGATGAGCTGGCCGTAGCTGATCCCGGCGGTGCGGGCGGCCTTGGGAAAACAGGAGTTGGCGTCGGGATTGGGAAGAATCCCCGGCAGGGGGTTCAGTTCCAGGATGAAAGGCTTCCCGGACTCGTCGAGGCGGACGTCGATCCGGCACCAGTCCCGCACGCCCAGCGCAAGGTAAGCAGCCCGGCAGACCGACTGGATTTTCTTCTTCAGACTGGCCGACAGCCTGGCCGGGCAGGCGAAGATCTCCAGCGGGTTCTCCACCGTATCCCAGATCCATTTGGCCTCGAAGGAGTAGATGGGGTTGATATGCCCCGGCAGCTCTTCAAATTTTATTTCCACGATGGGCAGGACTTCGATTTGGCTCCCGTTCCCCAGCAGGGCCACGGTGAACTCGCGGCCGGGAAGGAACTTTTCCACCAAGGCAGGCTGATGGTATGCTGTCAGGACCCGGTGGATCTCCTCCTTCAGCTGCTTGGAATTCCGCACCAGGGAGCTGTTCTGGATCCCCTTGCTGGACCCTTCGTACAGGGGCTTGACGATGAGGGGAAAGGTGGGGAAGGAGTGCTTTTTGCGGTCATCCGAGACGACCACGAAAGATGTATTGGGAATGCCGTAGTAATTGAGAGCCACCTTGGCCATGGCTTTATCTAGGCAAACCGCCAGGGTGAGAGGGTCCGAACCGGTGTAAGGAATTTGCAACATCTCGAGCATGGCCGGGATCTGGGATTCCCGGCTGGTTCCATGCATTCCCTCGGCCATGTTGAAGACGATCTGGGGCCGGTATTTTTTGAACTTCTCAAAGGCCTCTTCGTCGCCCTCGATGGGGATCACTTCGTGCCGCCGGGCCAGGGCCGAGCGGACCGCTCCGATGGTCTCCGCGTCGTCCCATTCGGCAAATAGGTCCGCGTGGAAGGGTTCATCGCTGGTCTTCTTCAGGTTGTAGCAGAACCCGACTCTCATAGATCCTCGCCTCTTTCTGGGGTGGGTTCAGAAAAGAAAGACTCCCGCGGCCACCACCGTGGCCCAGCCCGTCTTCACGATGCTGGATTGGGTGATGTTGGTAGTCCTCACGATTTTGTCGCTGATCCGGTAGATCTCTTTCCTTTCGTCCCAGCCCTTGTCTTCGTCGAATTCGATTCCCAATGTGGAGGCCAGCATGGCCGCCGCCAGGTCTTCGGCATAATCGCCGGATTCTTTTTCGGTCTGGCCGAAGGCGTGGTGCTCGCTCAGGTAGCCGTACTGGTTCCGGTCCGAAGGGATGGCGCAGCCGATGGATGCGGCGATCAGTCGCCGGGGTTCGTTGGTGCTGCACCTGGCCAAGACGCAGAAGGTGATTCCTCCCGGGGTCAACTCCTTCAACCCCTGGGTGCGGGAGATGATCTTGCATCGGGGGGGCAGGATGCTCGACACATGGACGAGATTGCACTTTTCGATCCCCGCATCCCGCAAGGCCAGCTCGAAGGCCCGGAGTTCCTCCCGGTGAACTCCCACCCCCTTGGTGAAGAAAAGTTTTCGCGGGACCAGTGCTTCCAATTCAACTCTCCTTTACCGACGAGAACGGTTTCCCCTGGCAAGGGCCGGAGCGAAGATTTCGCCCAGAAAACGGTAGATCAGTTTGGCCGCCAGGAAATCAGGGGCGACCAACCCCGGAATCGGGGTGAGTTCGACCGCGTCGAACCCGACCACTGTCTTCTCCCGGGCTACCCGGCGCAGGAGCGCGGTAAGGGCCTTCCAGTTCAATCCCCCGGGCTCGGGAGTACCCGTGGCCGGCATGATGGCCGGGTCGAGGACGTCCAGATCGATGGTTACGTAGACTTCTTGGGCGAGTGAGCGGAGAACCTCTCCTTCCCAGTGGGGAATTTCTTCCAGACGATGCCAGAAAAAGGTTTTGACCGCTCCTCGTTTTATATAAAGATTTTCCTCCCGGGTAAGGCTTCGAATGCCTACCTGGACCAGTGGCCCGAGTTCGGCCAGCCTCCGGCCGATGCAGGCATGACTAAAGGGAGTTCCTTCATACGACGGGCGCAGGTCCGCATGGGCGTCGAGCTGGAGGAAGGAAATCCGGGGAACCTTCTTTTCCAGGGCCCGGGCCGCTCCCAGGGTGATTGAATGCTCCCCTCCGAGGAGGACGGGGAATTTTTTCGCCCGAACCACCCGGTGCACATATTTCTCAACGAGAGCGATCATTTTTTCGGGGCCGACGGCCGTGGCTTCCAGGGAGTCCAGGGTATGGAAACCCACCCGGTAGGTCTCCTGGTCCAACTCTTCATCGAAGAGCTCCATGTGGGTGGAGGCCTCGATGATGGCCAGTGGACCCCGTCGGGAGCCAGCCAGATAGGTGCTGGTGAGGTCGTAGGGAACGGGGATAAAGACCACCCGTGAGTTCTCCCACCGGCATTGGTCATGGGAAAGACCGCCGAAATTAAAAGGGACGGTGGTAAGCCTCTCGGTCATCTACTAGGAAGTCTCCTGGGTTCGGCTTTTGCCGCCTTTAGCGGATGAACCGGCGATGAACCCTGTTTTTCTCTTATTGTCCGTCGCCGGGGGACATACAATTTGGGAATTTTAAAGTACTGAAAAAAAATTTTTTCGTCAAGAAATTTCAACGGGTTTTTCCATCTTTTTTCTTCTTCGGGCAAAGAGTCGAGATTGCAGGAAGCCGGAGAAGGGGTCTAACCATCTCCGTTTGCAGAAGCATTCTGAAAAGTCATTTCCCGAGGCGTTGCTTTTTGATGCCTTTGATGCCTTTCAATATCTTGACATTGACCGGGGAAGCTGTTACTTTTTCGGAGAAAAAACGGCAGAGGAAAGACATGATCCCAAGATATACCCGGAAGAGAATGGCCGATGTTTGGGAAGCGGAGAACCGCTTCCGGAAGTGGCTGCAGATCGAAGTATTCGCCTGCGAGGCGATGGCCAACCTGGGGCTCGTTCCCCGCGGGGCCCTGAAGGAGATCCAAAGGAGGGCGGGTTTCGATGTAGCCCGGGTCGAGGAAGTGGAAAAGATCGTCAAGCACGATGTCATCGCTTTCTTGACCACGGTCAGCGAGAGGGTCGGACCCGCGGCCCGCTACCTCCACATGGGCATGACTTCGTCGGATATTTTGGACACTTCATTGGCCATGCAACTGGTGGAAGCGGCCGGCATTCTGGAAGAGGATCTGAAGGCTTTTCTCGGAGCGCTGAAGAGGAGGGCTTTCGAATACCGCTATACCCCCATCGTCGGACGCACGCACGGAATGCACGCCGAGCCTACGACCTTTGGCCTTAAGGTAGCTCTGTGGTACGCTGAGATGGAAAGAAACCTGGAACGCCTGGGTCGAGCCAAAGAACGGGTGGGCTACGGCAAAATCTCCGGAGCGGTGGGAACCTTCGCCCATCTGCCTCCCGAGGTGGAAGCCTACGTCTGCAAGAAGTGCGGGCTCAAACCTGCGCCCATCAGCAGCCAGATTATCCAGCGGGACCGCCATGCGGAGTTCTTCACCACTCTGGCGATCATCGGGGCTTCGCTGGAGAAGATCGCCGTGGAGATTCGCCATCTCCAGCGGACAGAGGTCTCCGAAGCCGAAGAGCCTTTCACCAAGGGGCAGAAGGGGTCCTCGGCCATGCCCCACAAGAGAAACCCCATCGGTTCGGAAAACATTGCCGGCCTCTCCCGTGTTCTCCGGGGAAATGCCTGGGCCTCCCTGGAGAACGTGGCCTTATGGCACGAGCGAGACATCAGCCACTCCTCCGTAGAGCGGGTGATCGGCCCCGACAGCACCATTCTCCTCGATTACATGCTGGACCGGATGACCCGGATGATGGAGCAACTGGTGGTTTATCCGGAGAACATGCAGGCCAATCTGGAGAAGACCCGGGGGATGATCTACTCCGAAGGCGTCCTGCTGAAACTGGTGCAGAAGGGGTTAACCCGGGAAGAGGCCTATGCTCTGGTGCAGAAAGCGGCGTTCCAGGTCATGGCGGGAAAGAAGGATTTCAGGGGCGTTCTCCTGAAAGACCGGGCCATCCTCCGGCATCTGAAGGCGAAGGAAATCCAGGAGTGCCTCGACCGGTCCCATTCGTTGCGGTACGTTGATACGATATTCAAGAGGGTTTTCAAGAAATAAAAATAAGGCCCGAGGATCGAGGCTCGAGGCCCGAGGAAAAACTAGAAGAAGGTGGTGTTGGGTCCTTGACCTGGAACCTCGGGCCTCGAACCTCGAACCTGTTTTTGAGGCACGAGGAAGAACAAGCAGAAAATAGTTTTGAGCCCTTGGCCTCGAACCTCGGGCCTTTTTTAGGGAGGATCTATGGACCTGCGGGAAAAACTTTTCCTGTTGTTGAAAGAGAAGGGATTCAAAAAAGGCAAGTTCATCCTGACCTCGGGCAAGGAAAGCGATTTTTACATCGACTGCCGACCCGTGACCCTCCACCCTGAGGGGGCATATCTGGTGGGAAAGCTCTTATTCGACCGACTAAAGAGTTCCCTGGATAAGGTCCAGGGAGTCGGAGGCCCGACCATGGGGGCCGATCCCATCGCCACGGCGGTATCCCTCGTCAGCTATCTGGAAGGGAATCCCATCCCTGCTTTTCTCATCCGGAAAGAAGCCAAGAAGCACGGGCGCGGGCTGTGGATCGAAGGAATCCAGAACCTTCCCGAGGGGACCGGAGTGGCGATCGTGGAAGATGTGGTCACCACCGGCGGCAGCACCATGAAAGCCATCGAGAGGGCCAAAGAGGAGGGGTTGAAGGTGGCCCGCGTCCTGGCCATCGTGGATCGGGATGAAGGGGGCCGGGAAAACCTGAAGAATTACGGCTACGAGATAGAGTCTCTCTTCACCCGCCACGACTTTATGAAAGACTGACCGCTTTCCGCACCATTTCTCTTTCTATTTCCGGGAGTTTTTACGACCAGGAGATAAGCTTACATTTTCGAAAAATCTCTCGGCTGGCTCTTTGCCTTCCCGTTTAAGAATCGCGCAATCCGCATTCCGCAATCCGCACTCGAAGGGTTCATTTATGATTGACTCCTGAGGGGAATTGGGATATTTTTAATGAAATTTTGGGGCGAACCCCGAAAATTGATTCGAGATTCTACAAAGCCCGCCCATCCGGATATTCGCAAGGGGGGGCTAAAACTTTTCCCTGGACGAGTGAAACGTGGAGGAACTAAAAGAACTTTTTTTACAGCGGAAGAAGAAGCTTGAAGAGCTGAAAGAAGAAGGATTTCCCCCTTATCCCAACGCCTTTCGGGTCAGCCATTCCATCGAAGAGATCAGCGGGCTTCACGGCAATCGAAGGGAAGAGGACTTCAAAGACCTGAACGATCGCTTTGCTGTTGCCGGCCGACTGATCCGCTTGAACAACTTCGGGAAGGCGGCCTTCGGGCACATCCAGGATCGGACCGGCAGAATTCAAGGGTACTTCCGGCGGGATCAGATGAGCCCGAGGAGTTTTCAGGTCTTCTCCCGGCTGGACATCGGGGATATCGTGGGGGTTTATGGAAAGCTCTTCCGGACCCGCACCGGCGAACTCACCCTCATGGTGGAAGAAGTGGACCTTCTGGCCAAATCCTTCCGCCCTCTTCCGGAAAAATGGCATGGCCTCACCGACCTAGAAACCCGGTACCGGCAGCGGTATGTGGACTTAATTGTGACCCCCCATTCCCGGGAAGTGTTCCTGGTTCGAAGCCGGGCTATCGATTTCCTCCGAAGGTTTCTGACCCAACGGGGGTTCCTCGAAGTGGAAACTCCCATGATGCAATCCATCCCCGGGGGGGCCACTGCCCGTCCCTTCAAGACCCATCACAACACGCTGGACATGGATCTGTACATGCGAGTCGCGCCGGAACTCTACCTCAAACGATTGTTGGTGGGCGGCCTGGAAAGGGTCTTCGAGATCAACCGGAACTTCCGCAACGAAGGGATCTCCACCCAGCATAACCCCGAATTCACCATGCTGGAATTCTATCAAGCTTATGCCACCTACCGTGACCTGATGGACTTGACCGAGGCCATGTTCTCCTCTCTGGCTCAGGAGGTCAAGGGACAGATGTCTCTGGAGTACCAGGGGACGCGCATTGACTTCCAGCCCCCCTGGAAGCGCCTCAGCATTCAGGAAGGCTTGATGGCCTTCGGGAAGTTGAAAGAGGACGAGTTGCGGGATCGGGAAAAGATCCTGCCCTTCGCTAAAGATGCGGGGTTGGAATTGAAAGGGAACGAGTCCCTAGGCAGGGTGTGGGTGGATCTTTTTGAAAAGATCGCCGAACCTCATCTGATCCAGCCTACTTTTGTTACCGAGTACCCGATCGAAGACTCACCGCTGGCCCGGAGGAACGACCAGAAACCGGAGTTCGTGGACCGCTTTGAGCTCTACATCAGCGGACGGGAGATCGCCAACGCCTTCTCCGAACTCAACGATCCCCAGGATCAAAAAATCCGGTTCCTGGAACAGGCCAAGACCAAAGCCCGGGGGGACGAAGAGACCGGCCTGGTGGATGAAGACTATGTGCGGGCTCTGGAGTACGGAATGCCCCCGGCGGCGGGAGAAGGGATCGGTATCGACCGCCTGGTCATGCTTCTGACCGATTCGCCCTCGATCCGGGACGTCATCCTCTTCCCCCAGTTGAGGCCGGAAAAAGAATAACCGATAGCTGATAGCTCATAGCTCATAGGAACGACGATGAGCTTCGGGCTATGAGCCATGAGCTATGAGCTAATTTATGCGCTATGAGCTGTTTATCAGTCTTCGTTACCTGAAAGCCAAACGGAAGCAGATCTTCATCTCGATGATTACCCTGCTCTCCATGGCCGGAGTCGGCTTGGGAGTGATGGCCCTGGTGGTGGTTCTTTCGGTGATGCGCGGGTTCGAAGACGATCTGAAGAACAAGATCCTGGGGACCAATGCCCACTTGGTGATCCTTCAGCACGGGTCTTCCATCCGGGACTACCGGGAGGTCCTGGAAAAGGTCAAGGGGGTGGAGGGGGTGGTTGCGGCGACTCCTTTCATCTTCACCCAGGCCATGATCACCTCCGAGAGTAATGCCCGCGGGATCGTCCTCCGGGGGATCGACCCGGCCACGGCCGCTGGGGTCATCAACATCGGGGCTACTCTGAAGAAGGGAACCCTGGACAGCCTGGGGGAAAAAGATGACGCCTCTGCCCAGCCCGGAATTTTTATCGGCAAAGAGCTGGCCCAGGACCTGGGAGTGATGCTCGACGATCCGATCGTGGTCGTCTCCCCGACCGGAGCCTTGGCCCCCATGGGGATGGGGCCGCC
Organism: Syntrophaceae bacterium; assembly: GCA_003154025.1. The sequence continues at coordinate 19,278 of PMCE01000096.1, read as the reverse complement.
GATGAAAAAATTCAGGGTGAAAGGAATCTTCGACACCGGGATGTACGAGTATGACACCACCCTGGCCTACATTTCCTTGCGGGGCGCGCAGAAATTCCTGGGGATGGAAGACACGGTCTCGGGAGTGGAAGTGAAGGTGCGGGACATCTACGGGGTGAAGGATGTGGCGCGGAGAATCCAGAAGGATCTGGGGTTCCCGTTCTGGACCAAAGACTGGATGCAGATGAACCGAAGTCTATTCGCCGCCCTGAAGCTGGAAAGGACGGTCATGTTCATCATCCTGGTCCTCATCGTGCTGGTGGCGGCCTTCGGAATCGTCAGCACCCTGATCATGGTGGTCATGGAAAAGAACAAGGACATTGCCATCCTGAAATCTATGGGGGCTACGGCCCGGTCCATCATGAGAATCTTTATCCTCGAAGGTCTGATCATCGGCGTAGTGGGGACGGCCATCGGCCTGATCGGGGGATATCTCATCTGCCGCATCCTGGCCAGCTACCAGTTCATCTCCCTGCCCCGGGATGTGTACTACATCTCCCACCTTCCGGTGAAGGTGAACGGGGTCGACTTTTTGCTCATCGCCCTGGCAGCGGTGGGGATCAGTTTTTTGGCGACTCTTTACCCTTCCTGGCAAGCCTCCCGGCTGGACCCGGCGGAGGCCCTGAGGTATGAATGAGGGGCGGAGGGGTTTGAAGACTTCGTTTTTCATCCAAAGGTCTGGCGGTCGATTTCGGGCGAAGGAGGGCTGAATGGGTGGATTCTTTGACAACCTGCTCTTCGGGGGAAAAAACGAAAAAGAGCTGAAGGATCTAGAGCAAAAAACGGCCCAGGACCCCAAGAACCTGCATCTGCGGGTCCGGATCGGAGATCTCCAGGAAAAGCTGGGGAAGCGGACGGAGGCCATCGCGACCTACCATGAAGTCGCCCGGGAGTACGCCAAGAACGGGATGCTGATCCAGGCCATTGCCCTCAACAAGCTCATCCTCCGTCTGGACCCCACCCGTTCCAAAATTCACGACCAGATTGCCGAATTGTATGCCCAGTGGGGAAAGCCCGGCGAAGAAATCCCGGCGCCCCTGGAGATGGAAGCCAGTCCCCCGGCCGCAAGGGCCGGGACACTCCCCCCGATCCCTCTCTTTTCCGACCTTAAGAAGGAGGAGCTTTCCCGGGTGATGGAGAAGATTCAGGTCAAGCGGTTTGCCAAGGGGAAAGCCATTTGCCGGGAAGGAGACCCGGGAAATTCCATATACATCATCAGCCGGGGGAAAGTGGCCATTACCCGCCGACCCGCCGGTAAAGAGAAGACGGTCCTCAATGAATTGAAGGAAGGCGACTTCTTCGGCGAGTTCGGTTTCTTCTCTAACGCCCGGCGGCAGGCTACGGTGGAATCCTTGACGGATACGGAAGTCTTGGAGATTACCCAGGGGGACATGGAGAAGATCATCCAAGAATTTCCCGGCGTCTCCAAGGTCCTTTTTAAATTTTACAAAGAGCGGGTTCTCGACAATCTCCTGGCCGCTTCCGCCCTTTTCCAGACCTTTTCTCCCGGGGAGCGCCATAAGATCCTGGAGGCGGTGAGCCTGGAGGAATTCCCCGCGGAAACCGTGGTGATCGAAGAGGGGGCCCCCGGGGAATGCCTGTACATTCTCAAGAGCGGGGAAGTGGAGGTCTTCTCCTCGGACTCTCAAAAAGAGAAGGTGATTCTGGCCACGCTGAAAGAAGGGGATTACTTTGGAGAGATCTCCCTCATCACCGGGAGGCCGCGGACGGCATCGGTGAGAACTCTGCGCCCCGCCGAACTGGTTCGCCTGGGCAAAGAGGACTTTGATCGGATCGTGGCCCTACATCCTGAAACCCTGAAGGTCCTGGAAGATTCCCTGCAGGCACGCCTGGAAAACAAGCTGCGCATGCTGGGGGTCTTCCGCAACAGCCCGGCCAAGGAGGGAATGATCTGAGCCTGTCGAATGACGCGGGGGATCTCCCCCTGATTCAAACCCGAAATTTAAAGAAATCTTTCATCTTCGGGGCCAGCGGAAAAGTCATCGAGGTCTTAAAGGGAATCGATTTGACCATCCGGGCGGGAGAGATGCTGGCCATCGAAGGCGCTTCCGGGGCGGGAAAGAGTACTCTCCTCCACATCCTGGGTACCCTGGACCAGCCGAGCGATGGGCAAGTCTTCTTCCAGGGACAGGACCTATTCGCCCGCTCGAACGCCGAGTTGGCTCAGCTTCGCAACCGTCAGGTGGGGTTTGTCTTTCAGTTTCACCACCTGCTGCCGGANNTTCAGCGCCCTGGAGAATACCATGATGCCCGGCTTGATTCAGGGGATGAGCCCCAGGACCGCAGGGAAGGAAGGGGAGAAAATCCTTTCTCAACTGGGCCTCGGGGACCGGTTGCACCACAAGCCCGGACAGCTTTCCGGTGGCGAGCAGCAAAGGGTGGCGGTGGCCCGGGCCCTGATGTTGAAGCCCAAAGTGATCCTGGCCGACGAACCCACGGGGAACCTGGATACCCAGACCGGCGAAGAAGTTCACAACCTCCTGGTGGGGATTAACCGTGAGCAGGGGATCACCCTGGTCATGGTGACTCACAATCCCATGTTGGCCTCCCGATTGAATCGCCGGGTGCGGTTGGCCGACGGCTGGCTGAGGGAAGAAAGTTGATTTTCCGCTGGCGGGCCTCGCCGCGGATAAGACCATGCCGCCCGCGGGCCTTCCCGGCCGGCGAGAAAAATCCTGATCCGAGGGTCGAGGAAAACAGAACTCTTCCATGAAAGAACGGATTCTGGCCCGAATTCTCTGCATCTTCCTCCTGTTCCTCGCCCTGACTGAGGGAAGAGTCTATGGCCAGGAAGTGATGAAGGTGGGGATCCTTCCGTTCCAGGTCTATGCCCGGGACCGGGAAAAGGCGAAGGATTGGTCAACCCGGCTGGCCAAAACTCTCTCCTCCGAGATGAAAAAGGATGAACAGGTTGTTCTGGTGGACGAGGACAAAATTCTGAAAGTCCTGGAAGAGACCGGACGGGTCGAAATCGATGAACTCCTGGCCCGGGTAATCGGGCAAAGGGTGGAAGCAGACTTTGTGGTCCTGGGATCGATCACTCAGGTCAACGGCACGGTCAGCATGGATATCCGCATTCTCGACGTCTATGAGAAAGGCGTTGCCGCCTCGGCGTTCAGGGCCGGAAGGGGCCCCGAAGACCTGGAATCCATGGCCCGCCAGCTGAGCCGGGAAGTGAGCCTGAAGATTTTGAAGAAGGAGACCGTGGCCAAAGTCCTGATCGAAGGAAACCGGGCCATCGAGGAAACCGCCATCCGGGCCCAGATCAAGGTCAAGGAGGGGGATATTTATTCTCCTTCCGCGATCCGGGAGGATTTGAAGACCCTTTACCAGATGGGCTATTTTCAGGATGTGAGGGTGGAAAAACGGGATTGGGACCGGGGGAAAGCCATCGTCTTTGTGGTGGATGAAAAGCCCGTCATCAGAGAGATAAAATTCTCCGGGAATAAGAATCTCAAGACCCGCGACCTCCTCGAAGCGGTCGATCTCAAACCCAGGACCGTGCTGAACCTCAACGCCGTCCAGGAGAACGTGAATCGGATCAGGAAAAAATACCAGGAGGCATCCTATTTCGCTGCCGAAGTCCAGTATACCCTGGAGACCTTCCGCAAAGGCGAGGTCATTGTTCATTATAAGATCCAGGAGAATCAGAAAGTCCCCCTGAAAAGAATCACCTTTTCCGGGAACCTCCACTACAGTGATGAAATCCTGAAAAAGCAGTTCACCGAAACGAAGGAAGTGGGCCTTTTATCCTGGTTCACCAAGGGGGGAGTCTACAAGGAAGACATCCTGGAGAGAGATCTCGACACCATCATCGGTTTCTACCTCCTGAAGGGTTTTTTGGAGGCCAAAGTGGGCAAGCCGAGGGTAACCGTCGAGCGGGGAGGGATTACCCTCATCATTCCGGTGGAGGAGGGACGCCAGTTCAAAGTGGCGCGGGTGGAGATCCAGGGGGACCTCATTGCCCCCAAGGAAGAGCTCATGAAGCTCGTTCCTCTCTACCCCGGGGAAATTTTTAACCGCGAGAACGTTCGCAAGAGTATTTCCAACCTCACCGACCGGTACGCCGACCAGGGATATGCTTTCGTGGATGTAAACCCTCAGACGATCCCCCACGGGAATCAGCCTCTCGTGGACTTGGTATTTGACATCCGCCAGGGCAACAAGGTCTACTTTGAACGCATCAACATCCTGGGAAATACCAAAACCAGGGACCGGGTCATCCGGCGGGACCTCCGCACGGTGGAGGGGGAATTATACAGCCTTACAGCGGTGAAGAGGAGCCGGGATAGCCTGAACTACCTGGGATATTTCAAAGAAGTAAACTTCAACACCAAAAAGGGAAGCGCCGATGACAAGATGGTCGTAAACGTCCAGGTGGAGGAGGCCCCTACCGGATCCTTGAGCGGCGGGGTCGGATACTCCTCGATCGACAAGGCGGTGGCCATATTTTCCCTCTCGCAGAACAACCTTTTTGGCCAGGGCCAAAAGGCGGTTGCCCAGGTTCAGTTCGGCGCCATTTCCCGGTATTACACCCTCAGCTTCACCGAGCCGCGGCTCTTCGATACCCAGGTTCTCGGGGGGGGGGACCTGTTCAACAACTACCGGGATTACGACGACTATTCGGTCAAGAGGACCGGAGGGCTGACGAGGTTCGGAATGCCCTTGTTTGAAAACGTGCGCGATTATTTCCAATACCGATATGAAATGGTCGATGTTTACAATGTGAAGCCCGGGTCCGCTGATATCATTACGCAGCAGTCGGGAAAATCAACCACCAGCAGTATTTACGGCGCCTTGCGCCGGGACACGCGGGACAACCGTTTTGATCCCTCCAAGGGATGGGATGCCAGCGTTTCGGTCGAATATGCCGGAGGGCCCCTGGGAGGAACCAACTACTTCACCCGGTATGAGACCATTATGTCCTATTATTATACTCCTTTCTCCCAGATTACCTACGGGTTGCGAGGCCGCATAGGATACATCGCCGGGAACGAGGGGCACCCCATTCCCCTCTATGAACGGTTTCGGCTGGGGGGCATTAATACCTTGCGGGGGTTTAAAGCCTACAGCGTCGGGCCCACAGCCCCGACCGGCGAAGTCATCGGCGGGGATAAACAAATTCTTTTCAATTTTGAAATGATTTTTCCCATTGCCAAGGAGATCAAGCTCAAAGGGCTGCTCTTCTTCGACGCCGGAAACGTCTGGGACGTGGCGCAGCCGTACGATTTGACTGACCTGCGAAAAAGCGTAGGGATCGGGTTCCGCTGGTTTTCGCCCATGGGCCCCCTCCGGGTCGAATGGGGCTACAACCTGAGCCCCAGAACGGGAGAAAGCAGGAGCTCGTGGGATTTCACGGTCGGGACGCTCTATTAATTTTCCACGGGAAGAGATTTGGGGTAAAATACGATGTGGATGGGCGGGAGCCCGAAATATTCTCTTGAGGAGAGGCGCATGAAAAAGACAGGAATTTTCATCATCAACTGTATTGCGGGAATGGCGCTTAGTTCTGTGATCTGGGCAGCGGATCCGCCGAAGGTCGGATTTGTGGATATGCAGAGGGCCTTGAACCTGTGTGAGGCCGGCCAGGAAGCCAAGAAAGCCATGAGCGGCGAAGTCGATAAAGTGCAAAAAACCCTCGAGGCCAAGCAAAAAGAGTTGAACAAACTCCGGGATGACCTGGAAAAACGCGGTTCGGTCATGAACGAGAGCGTCCGCCGGGAGAAAGAAAAGGATTATCAGGCCAAGCTGCGGGACTTGCAACGGTTGCAGAGAGACTTCGAGGAGGATATCCGCAGAAGGGACCGGGAATATACCGATAAGGTCCTTCGAGACCTGGCCAAGATCGTTCAAACGATCGGCGAGGAAGGAAAATATACGGTCATCCTGGAACCTAACCAGCCCACGATCATTTACATTTCCAAAGGGCTGGATTTGACCGATGAAGTAATCAAACAGGCCAACGCCCCAAAACCGAAATGAAGCGGGGAAAGCGGGAAGGAATGGACCGAAAGGCGACGCTGGATGAACTGGCAGCCCTGGTGGGAGGGAAGGTAGAGGGGGATGGATCCCTACGGGTTCAGGGAATTGCCAGCATCGAGGAGGCCGGGGAGGAGGAAATTACTTTCTTGGCCGAGGTCAAACACATCTCCCGATTGGAAAAAACCCGGGCTTCGGCGGTGATCGTGCCCGCCAGCCTGCCCCCGTTTCCCCGACCATTGATCCGAACCCCCAATCCTTATCTGGCCTATGCCAAAGTTCAGGCTTTTTTCCAAACAAAACCCCGCCCCCCCCGGGGAATGGACCCCCGGGCCTTCATCGGCCAAGGAGTGAAGATCGGCCGTGATGTCTCCATCTTCCCCTTCGTCTTCGTGGGGGACGGTTGCGAAGTGGGGGATCGGGTCATCTTGTATCCCGGAGTATATCTGGGAGAATCCGTCAGGGTAGGCGAGGAATCGGTCCTTTACCCGAACGTGGTGGTCATGGATCGATGCCTCGTGGGCAAGAGAGTCGTCCTCCACCCGGGGACGGTGATCGGGGGGGACGGATTCGGTTTTGCCCGTGACGGGGCCAGGTATGTAAAAATTCCCCAGGTGGGAATCGTGGTCGTCGAGGACGATGTGGAGNNAAGACGGATAACCTGGTCCAGATCGGCCACAACGTCACCGTGGGCGAAGACACCATCATCGTCGCCCAGGTGGGAATCGCCGGGAGCACCGAAATCGGCAACCGAGTCTCCCTCGGCGGGCAGGTAGGCGTGGTGGGGCACGTCAAGATCGGAGAAGGGGCGATGATCGGAGCCCAATCGGGCGTAGCGCAGGACGTGGCTCCGGGTCAAGTCTTTTCCGGAACCCCGGCCTTCCCCCATCGGGAGTGGCTCCGTGCCCAGGCCGCCTTCCGAAAACTGCCGGAGATGAAAAGGGCCTTGGATAAACTGGAAAAAAGAATGGCGCAAATGGAAGAATCGATCCAGAAGAAAGCTCATAGCTGATAGCTCATAGCCGTTAGGGAGCAATTCCTTGCTATGAGCTATGAGCCATCAGCTATCCGCTATCCGCTATGAGCTTTTAAAAGGAGACCCATTTGGATATCCACCCTACCGCCATCGTTCATCCCCATGCGCAAATTGCTCCCGGGGTCAAGATCGGGCCTTACTGCGTCGTGGGAGAGAATGTGCAGATCGGCAGGGATACGATGCTCGATTCCCATGTGGTCGCCGAGGGATGGACGACCATCGGGGAACGATGCCATCTCTTTCCCTTTGTATCGGTGGGAACGGCTCCTCAGGCCATCCGGTACCGGGGGGAACCGACCCGACTGACCATCGGCAACGACAACCTGATCCGCGAATTCGTGACCATTCACCGGGCGACGGTCGAAGGGGGAGGGGAGACCGTGCTGGGAAACAAGAATTTCATCATGGCTTATTCCCATATCGCCCACGATTGCAAGATCGGAAACCAGGTCATCATGGCCAACAACTCGACTTTAGGGGGCCATATCCATGTCGAGGACTTCGCCATCGTCGGGGGGTTGGTGGCCATCCACCAGTTTGCCCGGGTGGGATGCTATGCCATGATCGGAGGGCTCTCCGGAATCCCCCAGGATATTCCTCCTTACACCATCGCCGCGGGATCCCGGGCCCGCCTCTACGGCTTGAACTTGGTGGGGCTGAAGCGCCACAAATTCTCCGAGGAGACGATTTCAGCGCTCAAACAGGCCTACCGCATCCTCTTCCGCTCCCATTTGACTCTGCGTAAAGCCATAGGTCGAGTGGAGGAAGAGGTTCCGGGGGTTCCCGAGGTCCAGCATCTTCTCGAATTCTTGAAGAGTTCAAAACGGGGCGTGTGCCGATGAGAAGGGCCGTGGGATTGATTGCCGGGAATGGGGAACTCCCCTTGCTCCTGGCCTCGCAACTCCGGACCCGCGGGTATCGCGTAGCGGCCATCGCCCACCGGGGGCTGAGCCGGGAGGATCTGGAAAACCGAGCAGACTCCTTCCATTGGGTGAACGTCGGGGAGCTCGGGAAGATCATCGCCATCCTCAAGGAAGAAGGGGCGAAACGGGCCGTTTTTATCGGGGGAGTGCCGAAGACTTACTTCTTTTCCCAGGCCCGGCCCGATGAAAGAGCTTTGCGGGTCCTCCTGCGGCTGAAAGACAAGAAGGACGATGCCATCCTGCGGGCCATCGCCGAGGAGATGGAAGGAGAGGGAATCCGGGTGGTCAGCCCGGCCCCCTATATGAAAGAGGCCCTGGCGGAAGCGGGTTGCTGGACCCTCCGGAAGCCCACGGGGCGGGAAGAAAAAGACCTGGCCTTCGGCTGGAAGATGGCCAAGAGGATCGGCCGGCTGGATATCGGTCAGTGCATCGTGGTGAAGGAACAGATGGTGCTGGCGGTGGAGGCCGTGGAAGGAACCGATGAGACCATCCAGCGGGGCGGCCGGTTGGGGAAAGGGGACGTCATGGTGATCAAGGTATGCAAGCCCGGCCAGGATCGACGGCTGGACCTGCCCGTGATCGGCCCGACGACGTTACAGATCCTGGAGGAAGCCGGAGCGACGACTCTGGCGGTGGAAGCACGAAAAACCATCGTGGTGGATAAAAGAGAAGTGATCGAACGGGCGAATCAGAAGGGAATATGCCTTATCGGGATGTGAAGGACCGCAGGAATCCCGCTGCGCGGAAACTTCGCGTGGGGGTGGTGGGAATCGGCTACCTGGGAAGGTTCCATGCGGAAAAGTATGCCGCTATCCCCGAAGCAGACCTCGTAGGCTTGGCCGATGTTCTCCCCCAGCGGGCGAAGGAGTGGGCGGACAAGCTGCGGACCGAGGCCTTTGCCAGTCATCGGGACCTCCTGGGAAAGGTGGATGCGGTGAGCCTGGTCGTGCCTACGGACCTGCACCACTCCATCGCCCGGGAATTTCTGGATGCCGGATGCGACGTCCTGGTGGAAAAGCCCATCTCCACCACGATCCGGCAGGCCGACGAGCTGATCGAACTGGCTCGGAAAAGGGGACGAATCCTTCAGGTGGGCCATCTGGAAAGATTCAACCCGGCGGTCCTGGCCGCGAGGGAAAAGATCCGAGCGCCCATCTTTATCGAGTCTCATCGACTCACTCCCTTCCGGGGACGAGGAACCGAGGTTGACGTGGTCCTGGACCTGATGATCCACGACCTGGATATCATCCTGAGCTTCGTGCGCTCCTCGATCAAACAGATCCACGCGGTGGGGATTCCGGTGCTTTCGGAAAAAGTGGACATCGCCAACACCCGGGTGGAATTCGACGGGGGATGCGTGGCCAACATCACCGCCAGCCGGATCTCTTTCGAGGACCGGCGGCGGATCCGGGTCTTCCAGCCGGAGACCTATCTGACTCTGGATTATGCTTCCAAGGAAATCACCCTGTACCACCGGGTCTTCAGCGCCGCAAACCAGAGGTTCGAGCTCTGCGCCGAGCAGGTCGAGGTTGAGCCGGGGGACACGCTGGAGAAAGAGATCCGTTCTTTCGTTCATTCCTGCCTGAGTCGCACTCCCCCCATGGTGACCGGAGAGGACGGGCGGAACGCCCTGGCCGTGGCCACCCGGATCAGCGAACAGATCCAGGAGAACATCAAGAAGATCCCCTCCATCGCCGCCTTTTACGGAATTAAGGAAAGCCTCCAGAATTCTCGGTTCCAGGGGACGGTGAACGAGAAGAAAGAATAGCCTTGTCGTCGGAGAAGAATAACATCTTGATCGTGGCCGGAGAGGCCTCGGCCGACCTCCACGGGGCGAAGGTGGTAGAGGCGCTCCGGAGCATGGACCCGGCGATCAAGGTGCGGGCCATGGGCGGCGATCATCTTCGACGGGCGGGAGCAGAGATTCTCGTCGATTCTTCCCGGTTGGCGGTGGTGGGAATTACGGAAGTCCTGGGTCGGCTCGGGGACCTGATGCGGGCCTACCGGTCTCTGAAGAGGTTGGTCCAGAACGGGGAGACCGGCCTCCTGGTGTTGATCGATTTCCCTGATTTCAACCTGCGTCTGGCCGGAGTGGCGCGGGAGGCCGGAGTCCCGGTTTTATACTACATCAGCCCGCAGGTGTGGGCCTGGCGCTCGGGACGGGCCAGGGTCATCGCCCGAAGGGTAGACCGGATGGCCGTCATCTTTCCCTTCGAGGTCCCCCTTTACCGGGAAGCGGGGCTGGCGGCCGAGTTCGTGGGCCACCCCTTGATGGATACGCTGGGGCAGCCCGGCGATTCCTCCCTCTCCCCCGAGGGAAAAGAATGGAAGGGGGATCCCTTGATCGCCTTGCTGCCCGGGAGTCGGCACGGAGAAATCAGGTCTATCCTGCCGGAAATGATACGGGCCGCCCGACTCATCGCCCGGAAGAAAAGCGGAGCCCGATTCTTAGTGGCCTTGGCCCCCTCCATCCATCCGGGAGAGGTAAAGGATTTATTGCTCTCCCAGGATAGCCGGATCCAGGTCGTGCAGGGGAAGACTTATGAAGTCGTTCGGGCCGCAGACTTGGTCCTGGTGGCCTCGGGAACTGCTACCCTGGAGACGGCCATTTTGGGGAAGCCCATGGTCATCGTCTACCGGGTGTCCCCGCTCAGCTATTGGATCGGACGGGCGATGATCAAGGTCAAATGGATCGGCCTGGTGAACCTCGTGGCCGACCGAGCCCTCGTTCCCGAGTTGATTCAAACCGAGGCCCGGGGCGAGCAAATTGCCCGGGAGGCCCTGCGGATCCTGGAGGACGATTCTTACCGCGAAGAGATGATTCGCGGTCTGGCCCAAGTGCGGGAGAGGCTGGGTTCCCCGGGGGCTGCTGAACGGGTGGCCAGGATAGCAATGGAGATGATCAAAATAAGCTCATAGCTCATAGTAAATTGCCCATAGCAGATGCTATCAGCTATGAGCTAAATTCCTGCTCCTATGAATCTTTATCGCCGTCTTTTAGAATTCGTCAAGCCCCACTGGAGATACATGGCCGGGGCCATGGTCTGCATGGTCTTCGTCTCCGCGGCTACCGCGGGGTCCGCCTTCCTGGTTAAACCGGTCCTGGACGAGGTCTTTTTCAAAAAAGATCTGGCCATGCTGAAGCTGATTCCCCTGGCCATTATCGGAATTTTTATCCTTAAGGGGATCTTCGATTACGGGCAGGCCTACCTCATGTCTTACGTGGGCCAGAAGATCATCGCCGACCTGAGGGAGAAGATCTACAACCATGTCCAGTCTTTATCCCTCTCTTTCTTCACCAAGAACCCGACCGGAACCCTCATGTCCCGCATCCTGAACGACGTGGGCATGGTTCAGGGAGCGGTCACCGACGCGGTCACCGGCCTCTTGAAAGATGTCTTCACCCTCATCGGCTTGGTGGGGGTCATCTTCTACCGCGACTGGAGGCTGGCCCTGATCGCCATGGTCGTTTTCCCCCTGGCCGTTGTTCCCATCGTCAAATTCGGCCGAAAGCTAAGGGGTTACAGCACCCGCAGCCAATCGGCCATGGCCGAGTTGACCACCATCCTCCTGGAGACGATCATGGGAACCCGTATCGTCAAGGCCTTCAACATGGAGGATTACGAGCGGAATCGCTTTGCCAAGGAGAACCGGAGGCTTTTCGGGATTCAGATCAAATCGACCCGGGTGAGGTCCATCTCCCATCCCCTGATGGAGTTCCTCGGCGGCCTGGGGATCGCTTTCATCGTATTCTATGGAGGATACAACGTGGTCCAGGGGATATCGACCCCGGGAACCTTCTTCTCCTTCCTGGCGGCCCTCCTGATGCTCTACGAACCGGTCAAGCGGCTGAGCGGCGTCAACAACACGGTGCAGCAGGGGCTGGCGGCGGCGGCCCGCATCTTTGAGGTCCTCGACACTCCCCCCGAGATCCAGAGCAAGCCGGGAGCCAAGGCTCTCCCCTCGGTCTCCAGGGGAATCGAATACCGCGATGTCTCCTTCAAGTACGAGGAAGACTGGGTCATCAGGAACGTCAACCTGAACATCCGGGCCGGAGAAATGGTGGCCTTCGTGGGTGCCAGCGGGGGAGGGAAGACCACGCTGGTCAACCTCCTGCCGAGATTCTACGATGTGACCGAGGGGGAGATTTTGATCGACGGGGTGGATATCCGCGAAACCCAGGTCGAATCGCTCCGGTCCATGATCGGGATCGTCACCCAGCAGACCTTTCTTTTCAACGACACGGTGCGGAACAACATCGCCTACGGGAAAATGGGCCAGCCCTTTGAAGAGGTGGTGAAGGCCGCCCAAGCGGCCTACGCCGACGGGTTTGTCCAGAATCTCCCCAAAGGTTACGACACCATCATCGGAGAACAGGGGGTGAAGGTGTCGGGGGGAGAACGCCAGCGCATCAGCATCGCCCGCGCCGTACTGAAGAACGCCCCCATCCTGATCTTGGATGAGGCCACTTCCTCCCTGGACTCCGAGTCGGAGATCGAGGTGCAAAAAGCCCTGGAATACCTCATGGTGGGCCGGACCACGCTGGTCATCGCCCACCGTCTCTCCACCATCCGCAAAGCCGACCGGATCGTCGTCCTATCCGGCGGGCAGATCGTGGAAGAGGGGAGCCACGAAGAACTGCTGGCGATGGACGGGGAATACAATAAACTCTACCTGTTGCAATTCAAAGACCGCCCTGAGGGGACAGAGGCCGCTTTGGAAACGAATGCGAAGCCGGTAACGGTCTAGGGGGAAAAGACCGATTCAGCAGATCAAGGGCCAAATTGAAAAATTTCCTGCATCGCCTCATCAGCAATCCCCAAGAAAGTAAACTTCAGAAGATCCTGCTCGCCCCCCTATCGATCTTATCCCTCCTTTACGCCTGGGTGGTATCGGCCCGGGTTTTCTTCTACCGGAAAGGGATTTTCCGGACCCGTTCGCTTCCCTGCCTGGTGATCAGCGTGGGCAACATCACCCTGGGCGGGACGGGCAAGACCCCTTTTGTCTGCCTGGTGGCCGAGATGCTCCACAACCGGGGGTACCGCACGGCCGTCCTTTCCCGGGGGTATAAGGGCAGTTACGAGGGGGCCTATGCCGTGGTATCCGACGGAGAAAGGGTCCTTTTGGGTCCGCGCCAGGCCGGGGACGAGCCGTGCCTTCTGGCCCAGAAGCTTCGGGGAATCCCAGTGATCGTGGGAAGGGAGAGGTGGATAGCCGGGCGGTACGCGATCGATCAATTTCATACTCAAGTCCTCATCCTGGATGATGGATTTCAACACCTGGCGCTAAAGAGGGATATGAACCTTCTTCTCCTGGACTCTTCGTCTCCCTTCGGCAATGGAAGGCTCTTTCCCCGAGGGGAGCTGCGCGAATCATTGAGCCAGGTTCGCCGGGCCGAAGCCGTGGTTTTGACAAAGGGGGGAGGGGATGATATTATTAATAATTTAGGGAAAAGATTCATGAATCTTTCAAAGGAGATTCCGGTATTCCGGGTCCGGTACGATCCCCAAGCAATCCAGGTCGAGGGGGAAGAGAAGATTCGATCTCCGCAGGACCTTAGGGGGAAAAGGATCCTGGGTTTCTGCGGGCTGGCCAAGCCTGAGTCCTTCGAAAAGAGCCTGAGGGAGCTGGGCGCTGAAATCCTGCATTTCCAACCGTTCCCCGATCATTTTCCCTATAAGGAAAAAGATCTGGAACGGCTGAGGAGAGTGGCCGGACAGGTCGGAGCAGAGGCCATGGTAACGACGGAAAAAGATATGGTGCGGCTGAGGGATTTTTCCCGGGGGAGGATCCCTCTTTGGGCTTTATCGGTGCGCCATGCTTTCCAGGGTGATGATCATTCCCGCTTTGAAACGTTCCTCTTTGGGCGGTTGGGCCCTAAAGCATGAAGGAGGAGACCGGAGAAAAACAATCCCGCTCAGCAGGGCTTTTTCTTGCGGCCATGAACCGGATTCCCCTTCGATGGAGGATCTCGTTCTTTGAAAAGTTCGCCCGCCTCCTCTACCTCCTGGATGATCGCCACCGGCGCATTGCCCTGCGGAATTTGGCGCTGGCCTTCCCGGAGAAGGGAGCGGAAGAGAGGAAGAGGATCGCGCGTTCGGCCTTCGGAAACATGGGACGGGTGTCTGCCGAGGTTACGTACACTCCCCGGCTGAAGGAGGGGCTGCTGGAATCCTTCATCTATTACGAAGGACGGGATAATTTTTCCCGCGCCTACCAGAAGGGGAAGGGGATCCTTTTCCTCACGGCCCACTTCGGAAACTGGGAATGGATGGCTGCGGGTTTTCCCCTGGCCATCGGTCAACCCTGCCACGTGGTCTTCCGCCCCCTGGACAGCCGTTTCCTGGATGGAGTCGTGGAGCAGGTTCGCACCAGCACGGGAAACCGCGCGGTCCCCAAACAAAAAGCTATGGTACAGATCCTGCGGCTGCTGCGGGCGGGTAAGGTGGTGGGAATCCTGCTGGACCAGAATATGGCCTGGCAGGAAGGGGTTTTCGTGGATTTTTTCGGGGAACAGGCTTGCACCAACACTGGGATGGCTCTTCTGGCGCTAAAAACCGGGGCCGCTGTCCTTCCCGCTTTCAACCTCCGGGAGAAAGATGGGCGGTACAGGGTGATCATCGAGCCCGAGCTTCCCCTGATCCGGACCGGGAATAAAGAATCGGATGTAGTCCAGAACACGCAGCTTTTCACCCGGGTCATCGAAAGGTACATCCGCGAGTACCCGGATCACTGGTTGTGGGTCCATCAGCGGTGGAAGACCCGGCCCTGGCAGGCCAACCCGGGGAAGGTCATGTGAAGCCATGGGAGAAGTTGCCCCCAACCTCTGGGAAGGCGTCCGCCGGATCGTCATCCGTTCGGCGAACTGGGTGGGAGATGCGGTCATGAGCCTGCCGGCCATCGCCTCGGTCTGCCGGGGAGTGCCGGGGGCCGAAGTGGCCATCCTGGCCAAACCGTGGGTAGCCGAATTGTATTCGGGATACCCGGGGGTTCGACGGGTGATCCTCTTCCAGAGCCCGGGGGTTCATGACGGGATTCGGGGGAGATGGAAGCTGGCGCGAGATCTAAAAAAAGACCTCTTTGACTTGGCCTTCCACCTGCCCAATTCCTTCGATTCCGCCCTTGTCTCCTTCCTGGCGGGAATCCCACGGCGGGTGGGCTACAATGCCGACGGGAGAGGATTCCTCCTGACCCATAAGGTACCGGTGGATGGAAGGGCGAAACGAGGGCATCAGGTCGAGTATTACCTCCATCTCATCCGTTCTTTGGGCCTCCCGGCGGCCGAAGGAATGCCTGCTCTACAAATTCCTCGGGATCAAATTCCGGCGGCCGAAGCCATCTTGAAATCCGCGGGGGGAGGGGATGGGCCTTATGTGGGAATGAGCCCGGGCGCCCAGTATGGATCGGCCAAGGAGTGGTTTCCCGAGCGGTTTGGGCTGCTCGGTCAGCGGATTTACCGGGAGCTGGGCGGTCGTTTTTTGGTCCTGGGGAGTGCGGCAGACGGGGCCACAGCCGCCCGAATTGGCGAGATCGCGGGAGATGGAGCCGTAGACCTCACCGGGAAGACGACCCTGGCCCAGGCTATGGCGCTCATCGCCCGATGCCGGGTTTTCGTGACCAATGATTCCGGTCTGATGCATGTAGCCGCGGCGCTGGGAGTCCCGCTGGTGGCCATTTTCGGTTCCACCGATCCTTCGCGTACGGGCCCGCTGGGTCGAAACAGCAGGGTCATTTACAAATCCATCCCCTGCGCACCCTGCTTGAAGACCCAGTGTCCGCGGAGCCGGGAGTGCATGGAAGCGATATCCGTGGAGGAGGTTTTTGAAGGAGTGAAGAATCTATGGGAGTCTCATGAGCAAAAGGAAAATTCCAATTTTCAATTTTCAAATTCCAAATAAAAACCAATTCCCAAATTCCAATGACCGAAACCTACTCGCAGAGGAGCTCAAAGATCGTTTAGAATTTGTTGTTTGGAATTTGGTGCTTGGGATTTGGTCCCGCGTTTCGCGGGATTGGAATTTAAGATTGACCCAAAGCGATTCTCTATCATTTGATCAACTGGCTTGCTATGAAGAAAAAGAACCGGGTCGTTTTTTTAGATCGTGACGGAACCATCTGTGAAGAAGTGGGATACCTGGATGTCGTGGAACAGATGAAGTTGATTCCCCGTTCGGGCCAGGCCGTTCGCCTGTTGAACCAGCGGGGCTTCCAAGTGGTGGTCATCACNNACGGGATCTATTACTGCCCCCATCATCCCACCGATGGCGTTGGCCCGTACCTTCGGTCGTGCAACTGCCGGAAGCCGGCGACCGGGCTTTTGGAACAGGCCGCCGCCGACCTGGCCCTGGATCTTTCTTCGGCCTATATGATCGGGGACCATTTTTCGGATGTAGAGTGCGGGCAACGGATCGGGGCGGAAACGGTGTTGCTCCTGACCGGACATGGGCGGGAGGCTCTGGCGAAGAAAGAAAACTGGCCCCGCCCGCCTTCGCATATCGCCGCGGATCTCCATGAGGCCGTCCAATGGCTGATGCAACGCGAGGACCGGCCATGAACTCCGCCGGGGTCGGTGACCCGCGTACCGTTCTGGTGGTCAAGCTCAGCGCCATCGGCGATGTCATTCAGACCCTTCCCATGGTGGAGGCTTTGAAAAAGCGGTACCCCCGGGCCTGCATCGACTGGTTGGTGGAAGNNAGTGATCTTCTCTTCGGTCACCCGGCCCTGAACCGGGTGATCGTGAGTCGGAGAAAATCGTGGTTGAAGCGGCTCTTGCAGAAAGGAGAGTTCCGGGAGACCCTGCAGGAAATCGGACGGTTCGTCCGGGAGGTGCGAAGCCGGCAGTATGACCTGGTAATTGATAACCACGGGATCTTGAAGAGCGGTCTCCTGGTCATGCTGACCCGGGGGAAGCGCAAGATCGGGTTTAAACGATCGGCGGGAATCGCCGAAGAGGGGAATTACCTATTTACCAACGAGCGGTATAAACCCTTGAGCATCGAGCGGCACGCCCTGGAACGATATCTCAACCTGGTTTCCCAAATGGGGGTTCCGGTGGAGGAAGCGGCTCTGGAGTACCCCCTCTCCCGGGATCTTCCGCTGAAGGCCGAGAATCTCCTCCGGCAAAAGGGATTCTTCTCCCGGCCGCTGGTGGTCATTCATCCCATGGCCAAATGGGAGACCAAACAATGGCCCCGGGAGAATTTCTCCCGGCTGATCTCCGCTCTCACGGAAAGAAAGGCTTCGGTGGTGATCACGGGGAGTCCCCAGGATGCGGAACCGGTG
>PMCE01000096.1:0-1968 GCA_003154025.1 Syntrophaceae bacterium | reverse complement strand
GACACCGGCCCCATGCATCTGGCAGCAGCGGTGAAGGCTCCGCTCATCGCCCTCTTCGGGCCCACGGCCCCCTGGAGGACGGGCCCCTACGGCGACCACAACCTGGTCATCCGCAAAGACCTGGCCTGCAGCCCATGCTTCAAGGCGAGATGCACCACCCTGGAATGCATGAGTGCGATCACGGCGGAAGAAGTCCTGAAGGCGGCATTAGAAAAACTGGGAGTCGGGAGTTGAGAGTTGGGAGTTGTAAAAGCGAGCTGTTTCAACTCTCAACTCTCAACACCCAACTCTCAACTTACTATTTCATGGAGGTTATATGGCCCTGAGTAAAGACCTTTTGGAGATTCTGGCCTGCCCGAAGTGCGTGCGGGACCCGGGCTGTACGGGAGAGCTGGAATACCGGGAGAAGGAGAGTCAGCTGGTGTGTCACCACTGCAAACTGATCTACCGCATCGAAGAGGATATCCCCATCATGCTCATCGATGAAGCGCTCCCTCTGGAAAAGCAGTAAAAGGAATATTCACCACAGAGGACGCAGAGACCGCAGAGATTATGAAAAGACTCAAAAACCCCAACCGGTCATGACTTTTTCGAGTGGTTTTTGGGCTTTTTAGCCTGAAATTTTTCTCTCCGCTCTCTGCGATCTCCGCGGTTAAATTTTGTCTTTAAAATGGAAAAGATCAGCATAGCCATCATCACCAAGGACGAGGAGCGTAACATCCGGGGCTGCCTGGAGAGCGTGAAGTGGGCCGATGAAGTCGTGGTGGTGGACAACGGCAGCACGGATCGCACCTTAGCGATCTGTCAGGAATACGGGGCGCGAGTTTTCCGCGAGGACTGGAAAGGGTACTCGGGCCAGAAAAACAGCGCCATTGAAAAGGCCCGAAACGAATGGGTCCTGAGCCTGGACGCCGACGAGCGGGTCAGCCCCGAGGTGCGGCGGGAGATGGAAGAGAGTCTGGCGACGGAACCTTCCGTCGATGGATACTGGATCCCGAGAAAGAATTTCTTCCTCGGACGATGGATCCGCCGCTGCGGATGGTACCCGGACTTGAACCTGAGGCTTTTCCGCAAAAGCCGGGGACGCTTCGGGGAGCGGGTGGTTCACGAGCGGGTGGATATCCACGGAAAAACTCTCACCCTGACCCAGCCCTTGATTCATGAAACCTATCGGACCCTAGCGGACTTCTTGCAGCGGATGGACCGCTATTCCACCCTCGGGGCCCGGGAGATGAATCGGGAAGGAAGAAAGTTCCGTCTGGCCGACGTCCTTTTTCGCCCTCCCCTTACCTTCCTGCAGATGTATATCCTGCGCGCCGGTTTTCTGGAAGGAACCGATGGGCTGGTGCTCTCCGTCTTGTATTCCTTTTATACTTTCGCCAAGTACGCCAAGCTGAGAGAGATCGGGAAGAGTGGAAAGCCTGGATATTAGCAAAGAAGCGGTCAAGCGGATCCTGCTGATCCGGTTGCGTAATATCGGGGACGTCCTGCTCATGGTTCCCACCATCCGGGCCTTCCGGGAAGCTTACCCCGGGGCGTACCTGGCTGCGGGCGTTAATGCCGGCACGGAGGAGATGCTCACCGGGAATCCTCTTCTCGACGAAGTTTTGGTGTTCGACCCGCAATGGAAGACTTTGCCCTTCGGGAAGAGAATCGCCCGGGAAGGAAGATTTGTGCGCGAGGTGCGCAAGCGGGAATTCGACCTCGCGGTCAACCTGACGGAGGGAGACCGGGGAGCCTTCATGTGCCTGGCCAGCGGCGCCCGGGTCAAAGTGGGAATATACCACCCCCGGGGGCTCTGGTGGAAGCGCAGAATTTATGATCACCTGGTCCATCCCCCCGATTGGAAAGCCCACACGGTGGAGCAGATGCTGGAGGTTCCCCGCAGCCTCGGTCTCCATCCGCGGGACAAACGGGTGGAGATTTTTTATCCTCCGGAGGACCGGGTAGCAGTCGCCGATATGCTGG
>PMCE01000014.1 GCA_003154025.1 Syntrophaceae bacterium | reverse complement strand
TCTCGTCCTTGTAGGGGCGACCGGCCCCGGTCGCCCGACCGGTCCGCCTCCTGAGGCGGAAGCCGATCCCAGCCTCCGGGGACAGGGATCACCCGGCCGATGCTTTTTGAACCCCAGACCCTTGCCCCCGGGCCACGACTCAGGCATCCCGGAAAGGTCAAACTCTTTGGGTCCCCCGAGATCACCTGCCATTTTAGAACTGCTCCTTCTTTGGTTCTCAACTAATTTGGAGATGATCCTTTCTTAAAATAGGAAGCCAGGCTGCCCCAAATCCCCCGAGAGGAGATCATGACGACCACGACCAGCAAGAGGGCATAACCAAGGTTCCGGTATTCGGCGACGGGCCTCATGAACTCCAGGAGAACGGAAAGGACCCCTCCTCCCAGGGCCGCGCCGAAGATGGTTCCCGCCCCCCCCACCACTCCCATGATGACCACATTGAAAGAACCCATCATCCCGAAAACCTCGGGCCCCACATGCCCCATGTAATAAAATCCGCATATGCCCGCCAGGCTGGTGAAGAACGCGCTGATCACACAGGCCATCAGCTTGTACCGCTGGATATTGATGCCTACCGCCCGGGCCGTCTCTTCATCCTCCCGGATGCACTGCAGGGCCATGCCGATCCGCGATTTTACGATCAGCCTCAGGGTGATCACCGTAACCGCCATCAGGAAAATGGATGTGTAATAGAGGATATCCCGGCTGAAGACCCGGGAGATACTCAGACCGTAATCTCCCCCGAAGATTTCTACAAAGGTCAAGGTGATCCGGAAGAAGACCAAAAGAACCGCAAAGCTGACCAGGGCAAAATAAGTGGAACGGACGCGCAAAGAAGGCAGTCCGATCAGAAGGGATGACAGGATTCCGGCGAGCAAGCCGATCAACATGGTGAAGGGCCGGGGCAATTTCAGGTGGATCTCGATCAGGGCGACCGTGTAACCCGCCACCCCGGCAAAGAGCAGTTGCCCGAAATTCAACATCCCGGTATAACCCGCCAGAAGGTCCCAGCAGACCACATAGACCACCCATAAACAGGCGGAGGTGAGCAGGCCGATCAGGTAAAAATCATAGTCCGAGGCCGGGGCCACGACCACCAGCCCGATGGAGATGACTCCCACGATCACGATGGAAAAGAGCTCTTTGCGGATGGACTCCATTAGAGCCTTCCTTTCCCGAAAAGCCCCTGGGGCCTGAACATGAGGGTCAGAATCATGATAACAAAAGCGGCCCCCTCCTTGAGCATGGGAGCGATGAGAAACGCGGTGATGATCTCGGCGTAGGCCACGATGGCCGAGGCCACGACAACCCCCCAGATCGGCCCTCCCAGCCCGGCCAGGATGGTGACCGTAAAGGCGGTGACCATCATCTCCCAGCCGATTTCCGGCGTTACAGTCTGGATCGGCGCGATGAGCAGCCCGGCCACCCCGGCCAAAACCCCGGCGATGATAATGGTCACCAGGTACATCTCCTCCGCATTGATCCCCGACAGGGAAGCCGTGCTTCGATCCTGGGTCACCGCGCGAATGGCCCGCCCCATCTTGGTCCGTTGGAAAAACAAGACGAGCAGAACAACCAGGGCAAAGGCCACGACGACGCTCAGGATCTGCTGATTGGAAAGAGCGACGGAAAATACCGTGGTCCCCCCGGTGATCATGGTGGGGACGAATTTGTTCTGCGGTCCCACGGTGAGAATGACGATCTGTTGGAAGGCGTTGGCCAATCCCGCGGTGAGAAGAAGCATCGCCGTGTGGGGGGCGGTCAGCAGCCTCTTGATGAACCCCAGATAGATGATCAGAATCAAAAGGACCGACCCGAGGACCCCCCCGATCAGGCTGAACCCCAGAGACCAGTTGAGACCGGTGACCAGCAGGAAGGCGACGTAGCAGGCGCTCATGATGATCATGCCGTGGGTCAGGTTCAGCACCTGGGCGACGCCGAACAATAAAGAGAACCCGAAGGAGATCAGGCAATAGAGGGCTGTCCAGATAACCCCGAAAATAATAACCGTTTGGACCATGAGGTTCCTTTCGTTTCGGGCCGGGCTCCACGTCCGGCCCAGCCCGCCCTCCAACCTATTTCTATCTTAGTACCCAAAATGGTGACAAATTGTAGGGGCAACCCTGCGTGGTTGCCCTATTGCGGGCGGCCACATAGGGCCGCCCCTACATGCAAAAGACAAATAAGACCTTTTTGGTTCCGGCCATGCCGGGTTGGGATGATCTTTATTTCTTCTGCGCCGCTTTGACCCAATCCGGGATGATCATTTCGCCGGTCTTATACTTCTTAGGCCAGAAGATCACGGGTTTGCCGTCTTTTCCCCATTGGTAGGCGACCCAGCCCCAGGGCTCCCCTTTGCCCCATCCCCCTCCGACGGGGTTATGGATCTCGTCAAAGTATTCGATCTCTCCGCAGACCCCCTCATACTTGAAATCTTTTTTCTCCATGGCGGTCACCACCGCGTCGGGATCCGTCTTGCCCGCTATCTTCACCCCGTGGGCCCAGGCCATGACCATGTCATAGGCCACCCCGTTGGTGTAGGCGATGGGGTATTCCCCGTATACTTTCTTATACTCGTTGTAATAGGG
>PMCE01000261.1:5072-5449 GCA_003154025.1 Syntrophaceae bacterium | reverse complement strand
AATAGAGAAACATGCAGAGGATCTATCAAATGGCGGCGCTTTGTTTCGGGGTCCTCTCGGTCTTTGTCGTATGGGAGTCCTGGAACTTGGAGTACTACACCAATCTGGGGCCCGGCCCCGGTTTCTTTCCCCTATGGCTGGGAATCGCCATGGGGGGGCTTTCGCTCGCCTGGCTCGTTCATGAGTCCGGTCGGTCGGGGAAGCCGAAAGGCGGCGCTTTCCTCCCCCCCCGGGCGGGCATCGTGCGGATCCTGTCCATCCTCGCCGCCCTGGCGGCCATGGCCGGCCTCATGAATCTCCTCGGGTTTCAGCTGACCATGTTTCTGTTTCTGTTGTTCCTCCTGATGGTGCTGGGGCGGCAGACCTTCTGGGTGACC
>PMCE01000261.1:4675-5049 GCA_003154025.1 Syntrophaceae bacterium | reverse complement strand
GCCTTCCTGGGGTCGGTGCTGGGGACGTTGATCGGCGTGCTCCCGGGGGTCGGTCCGGTAGCCGGCGTGGCGATGCTCATCCCCCTGACCTTTCAAATGAACCCGACGGGCGCCATCATCATGCTCACCGCGCTCTTCTATGGAACCCAATACGGGGGGACCATCACCAGCGTCCTCCTGAACGTGCCCGGCGAAGCCGCCTCGGCGATCACCTGCATCGAGGGCTACGCGATGGCCAAGCAAGGGCGGGGCGGGGCCGCGCTGGCCATTGCCGCCATCGGCTCCTTTATCGGCGGGACGATCGCCACCTTCGCCCTGGTGCTGGCGGCGGGACCGCTCACCCGGACGGCGCTGGAGTTCGGCCCGGTGGAATT
>PMCE01000261.1:0-4591 GCA_003154025.1 Syntrophaceae bacterium | reverse complement strand
AAGCAGTTCGGGCAAGTGTTCGCCGCCAAAATGAGTTCCCTCATTCCCACCCGGCAAGATATCCGGGATTCCGTCGGGCCCATCCTGCGGGGCAGCGTCATCGGCACCCTTCTCGGCCTGGTACCGGGGATGACCGGGTCGGCCTCTTCGTTCCTGTCCTACATCGCCGAACGGAAGGTTTCCAGGCATCCCGAGCGGTTCGGGAGCGGAGTGATCGAGGGAGTGGCGGGACCGGAGACGGCCAACAACGCCCACGCCAACGGGGCCCTCATCCCGCTCTTCACCCTGGGCATCCCCGCCTCCCCCACCGTGGCGGTGATCATGGGGGCGTTCATGATGCACGGGCTCATCCCCGGCCCTTTTCTTTTCAAAGAGCATCCCGACGTGGCCTGGGGGACGATCGCCAGCTTCTATGTGGGCAACGTCATCCTCCTGATCCTCAACCTGCCCCTGGTCGGCATCTGGGTCAAAATTTTGAAGATACCCTACGGCCTTCTCTTCGGGGTCATTTTGGCCTTCATGGTGGTGGGCGCCTACAGTATCAGCAACACCGCCTTCGATGTGCTGATCATGGCCCTTTTCGGGTTAATCGGGTACCTCCTGCGAAAGTTGGATTTTCCGCTGGCCCCCATCGTGCTGACGCTCATCCTGGGGCCGATGATGGAACGGTCTTTGCGCCAGTCCCTGGAGATGTCCCAGGGGGACCTCGGCATCTTCCTGCAGGCCCCCATCGCCGTTGTTCTTCTGGCTTTGGCGGCCCTGATCCTGGTCGCGCCGGCCTTCAGGTTCTTCCGGCGAAAGAAGGAAGCCCTGACCGGGGAGGAGGGGGATTGAATCGAAAGGAACGAGGGATGAGGACTGAGCGATGAGGAGTTGGAAACGAGGAAGGGGAATGGAATAAGGAAGGCGGAGCAAGGGGCCTCTTTCTCCGTGCTATTATAAACATGAGCACAGGTTTGAGAATCGAGGATGACGCGGTCAGAGCGAAAGAAGGGAAGATGGGTGGTTTCATTTTTTAGAGCGCGCCGGCACGACGGGGCTTTTTCGGGGCTTGCGGGCTGGTCCGCCCGCCGGCCGGCGCGACGCGTCGCGCCTTCTGAAAGCGGCGACACATCGCCGCACTCCAAATTAAGAAAGGAAGGTTAGAAGATGTTAGGTCATCGTTTCTTTTATTTCGGAAGGATCGTGGGCACCCTGGCGGTCNNCCCCAGAAGGGCAAGTCCATCCAGATCCTGGTGGGCTTTGCCGCAGGGGGCAGCAGCGATGCGGGAGCCCGCATACTGGCCGGCGGGTTGGAAAAAGAGCTCGGCACATCCGTAGTGGTGGTGAACAAACCGGGTGCAAGCTCACAGATTGCCTACACGGTGCTTTCCCAGGCCAAGCCCGACGGCTACACCATCGGGAACACCAACTTCCCCTCCTCCGTCGTCACCTACCTGGACCCGGCCCGCAAGGCTGTTTACACGCGGCAGAGTTTCGATCTCCTGGCGCTGCACGTGATTGATCCGGGGCTCTTTGCGGTCAAGGCGAATAGCCCCTTCAAGACCTTGAAGGAGATGGTCGAGGCCGCCAAGGCGAATCCGAAGAAAATCCGGATCTCCACGACGGGGGTCCAGAGCGACGAAGCTTTCGGCATCCTCCAGTTCCAGAAGATGACCGGGGCCCAGTTTGCCATGGTGCATTTTTCCCAAGGCAGCGCCCCGGCCATGACCGCCTTTCTGGGGGGCAAGATCGAGGTGTTCTGCGGGAACGTGGGAGATCTGCTGGGACAGTTCAAAAGCGGAGAGGTGCGCATCCTGGGGATCATGGATGACCGGCAAAGTCCGTTCTACCCGGGGGTGCAGACCTTTGAGGAGCAGGGGTACAAACTTTATAGCTCTTCCTCCCGCGGGTTCGCGGCCCCAGCGGGCACCCCCAAAGAGGTGGTAAATATCCTGAGCGGAGCGATCAAAAAAGCGGTGGCCACGGAGGAACACAAGAAACGCATGGCCGACATGGGCTTGACCATCCGCTACATGGACCCCGCCCAGTACGGCAAGTATTGGAACGAGTACGAGGCGATGATCAAAGAGCTGCTTCCCCTGACCAAGGAATAGGGCGACGACGGAAAATTGCGCATTGCGCATTGGGAATTGCGCATTACGAATTGCAAAAGATGATTGAGAAGGGGTAGGATACAATTAAAAAAATACGGGAGGGAAAAACATGGAAAGAGTGAACAAGTTCAGAAAGGTCATGCAAGAAGGAAAGGTCGCCGTGGGGACCTGCATCGATTCCTACAGTCCGGGCGCCGTGGAAGTCACGGGATACGCCGGCCTGGACTTTTGCCGGATCGACAACGAATACTCCTGGCGGAGGGACGAGGGGATGGAGCACATGCTGCGGGCGGCCGCGCTCACGGGGGTCACGCCCATGGTCCGGGTGGAAAAAGGGGCCCCCTATCTCATCTCCAAAATCTTCCAGGCTGGAGCGGGTGCGGTACTGGTTTCGGACATCAATAATTATGAAGAAGCGCTGGCGGTGGTGAAGGCTTCGAAATTCGCCCCCAAGGGGCACCGGGGCATGAGCACGTTTTCTTTTGCCGGCGGCTGGGGAACAAGGGCGGGCGAGGATTTTGCCGACTGGAGCGACACCCAGTTGATGGTGGGAATCATGGTGGAGAATGAGCAGGTCGTGGCCCAACTCGACAAGATCTTCGCCATCGAAGGGCTGGACTACGCTCTTTTCGGCCCGTCGGATTTCAGCATGTCCCTGGGTTTCCGAGTGACCAAGAAAAATCACCCCAAGGTCCAGGATGCCATCAAGAAAACCTGCGAGGCGGCGGCCAAGCACAAGAAGTTCGTGGGGATCGGAATCGGCGAGCCCTGGGTGGAGGAATCCAAGAAGTACATCGAGATGGGCTGCAAGTTCATCGAGGTCGGCCACGAGCTGGCCATTCTCAGAGCGGCTCTAAGTTCGGCGGCGGAGGGAATCCGGGGGATAAAATCCTAGGTGAAAAATTCGGTAGGGGCGACCGGCCGGTCGCCCCTTTGAGAAGTCTCTCCTATTCTTGCAGGTGTCCCACCCATCCGTAATCCTGGTCGATCACCCTTCCTTCGGGGGTAAATAGGTAGATTCTCCCCCAAAGATTGAGCTGACAATTGTCCGGGCTGGCGCCCTGATAGGTCCAGGTTCCCACCCCTCCGGTTCCCTCGTTGAAACCGGTCACCTTCCATTCCTGCGTGGATGGGTTCAACTGGACGGTGTAGGTTTCTCCCCCCTTGAGAGTGCCCATGGGGTCGTTGGCTCCCAGCCAGCCTTCATCGTTGAATTTGGTCGTGGCCGCATCGAAGAACACCTTGAAGGGTTTGCCCGAGCGGATAATTTCGGCCCAGGCGACTTTGGCCGCGGTCCCTGCGGTTACAAGTAGCTTGTAGGGGTTTTTGGAATAGGGAAGGGGAGTTCCTTCCCGGCCCCTGCTGATTTCGATGAAGACGTCTCCGGCCTTGGCAACCTTCCTTTCCAAGGATATGGCGCCTGTTTTGGATTCTTCCCAGCCCTGGGCGTCGGAAATCATGATCCGGCTGTTCACGTTGGGGGGGAAATCTCGGAGAGTCGCTTTTACGGTGTCGGGGCGGTCGAGCCTCACATGGTAAACATCCACATCGTTTTCCCCCCCCGCGGCGGTGGTGTTTTCGTACCCCTTGGTTCCCCGCATGGGCCAGGGGTATTCATTAAAGAGATAGGCCGTAATCTCCTTCCCCAGGGGGATGGTCTTGATCAGTCCTTTTTGAAGCTGAACCTCTTTGGCCACCCCTTCTTCATAGTTAGGCTCGTAGGGATCAGGGAGGGGCTCCAGGGTCACCTGGAACCGGTATTGAACGGGGGGCAGGACGGGCTTTCCCGAGTAGGAAGAAGGAACGTTCTTCGACTCCCGGTCGATGAAGGGCAAGAGGTAGTAAGGACCGTTCGAACTGCACTGTACGGCGCACCAATCACTGCCCGAGCAGAGGCCCCCTTTGGGGTCGGATAGTTCCACCCGGATGAGGCCCTTCTGTTTCCCCTGAGCCGAAAAAGAGAAGGTGGCCGGCTGTCCGGGTTCACTCACCAACCCGCCCACCGGGTTCGTGAGCGGGTTGCGGTAGTAAAACCCGCTACTGTCGATCCGAAATTTGCACTCCGGCGGCAATCCGGAAAGATTCAAAGTGACGATTCCCGACTCGGGCAGGGTTAACTGGAAAAGATCGACGTCGTAGTGATGGACCTTCCCCGTGACCGTATCTCCCACGTGGATCGGCGTTGCCTGTTCGGGCTTGTTGTTGGGCTCCACCTCGGAGACTTGAGCGGCAGAAGCGGAAAACGGCAGAAGGAAAAAAAGTATGGCAAGAAACAACCCACCAAAGAAGGTTCTTCTCATTCCTGGTTTCCTCCCGAAGTTCAATTTGAAGGCCTTAAGAATGCAAGAACGGTGCCCGTCATGGGAGAAAGCTGCGGGAGTATGGGAAAGGACATTCCTCACGGGCCATACTGCAGTTGGAGGCTCCAGGGAAGGGGAAAAGTCCGATCCGGAGAGAGATGGGCAGATGAAAGTATGGAAAATCCGGAAACAGGC
>PMCE01000038.1 GCA_003154025.1 Syntrophaceae bacterium | reverse complement strand
TGGGGAAGGTGCTCTTTCCTTGGTTGGCACGGAGGTTGCTAACGATAGAGGACAAGTGCGACGCGTAAACGTGAAAACGGGAAAGAAAAAGAAAGGAGTAGGAAGATGAAAAAGATGATCGTTGCTGTTTTGACAGTCACCGTGTTAGTCACTGCAGGAGTGGCCATGGCCCAGGGTTGGGGAAGAGGCATGGGTTATGGCCCCGGCCCCGGCGCCGGCTACGGTCCCGGGCAAGACATGGGACCTGGACCCCGCGGTTCCTGGGGGGCGAATCTGAATTTAACTCCCGAACAGACTCAGAAGCTGCAGGCCATGCGGGAGAGTTACTTCAAGGAAACCCTTCCCCTGAGGAATGAAATGCAGCTCAAACAGCTGGAACTCAGGACGCTGTGGGCCCAGACCAATCCCGACCAGGAAAAAATCCTGGCCAAACAGAAGGAAGTCAGCGCCATGAGAGCGCAGATGCAGGAGAAGGGTATCAAAAATCGCCTGGAAATGCGGAAAGTCCTTACCCCTGAACAGCAGGCCCAGGTCCAGGCCTTCGGACCCGGGTTCGGTCCCGGCGGCGGAATGAAAGGCGGCTTCGGCCCAGGGCGGGGAATGGGGCCCGGGCGGGGAATGGGACCCGGTTCCTGCCCCCGTTGGTAACTAGAAACTTCATTCAACCTCCTTCCAGCAAGGGAGAGCCGAAAGGGCTCTCCCTTTTTTGTCTTTTCCCGGCTTCTTCGTTTGTGTTATATTTTTAGAGCGGATTCGGCCGGAACCGGCAGTCCGAATCTTTTCCGAGGGGGGAGAACGCTTTGAGAGAAGAAGAGATCATTGCCAAGCTGAAAGATGCGGCCAAGGACGGCAAAATCCCTTGCGCCATGGCCTTCAAGGTCGCCAAGGAATGCAATGTGTCGACGAAAGAGATCGGAAACCTGCTCAACCAACTGAAGATCAAAATCGCCAACTGCCAACTCGGTTGTTTCTAGAAACAACCTGTTTCGGGTTTCGGGTTTCGAGTCTCGGGTTAAGAACATGAAACCCGAGGCTCGAAACCCGAAACTTTGGGTGGGGTATGAAAGGTCGAATCACCGTCATCTGCGAAAACACGGCCACCTTCAAGGGCGGGATTGGAGAACACGGCTTTGCGGCTTACGTGGAAACGGAAAGGGGGAATTTCCTTTTCGACACGGGCCGCGGGGAAGGTCTGATCCTGAATCTTTTGAAGTTCGACAAAGACCCTCTGGCCATCCAGAAAATCTTCCTGAGCCACGGGCATCACGATCACACCGGGGGATTGGCCTCCATCCTGGAGGTTCTGAGAGGGGTGGACATCCTGGCCCATCCGGATATTTTCTCGGTGCGCTACAATATCTCCCGGAAGGATGGCAAGGAAGTCCGGCGGTATGCGGGTTTGAAGTTCGTCCGTCCTTACCTGGAGAGCCTTGGGGGGAGGTTCATCCTGGAGAAGGGTTTCCGCGAAGTGACACGGGAAATGTTCCTGACCGGGGAGGTCCCCCGGAAGAACTCCTTCGAAAAAGGAGACCCAAGGCTTTTCGCCGAGAAAGACGGCAGTCTGATCCCGGACCCGTTTCTGGATGATCAGTCTCTGGTGATCGAGACCCCGAGGGGGTTGGTCGTGCTCCTGGGATGCGCCCACTCCGGGATGATCAACATCTTGAACTGGGTGGTCGAAAAGACCGGCCAAGAGAAGATTTTCGCCATCCTCGGCGGGACCCATTTGGATTTTGCCTCTCCTGCCCAAGTGGAAGAGACCCTCAAGACTCTCAGGAAATTTCAGGTGGAACATGTGGGAGTCTCTCATTGCACGGGGTTGAAAGCCGCCGCCCGTCTGATTTCCGAATTCGGGGAAAAATTCTTCTTCGGAATGGTAGGGGAAGCGATGGAGTTTTAAGGAATGGATAGAGTAGGGAAAATTCTTCTGCTTTTATTATTGATCGCCATTTCCCCCCAGGTCGCGGCGGCCCAAGGGCCCCCGGAAAGAAAAGGATGGGAAGACCGGGGCGGCAGGGGCATGATGGGCCCGATGAACTCTCCCATGATGGACTGGGCGAGCCAGCTGAACCTAACCCCGGAACAATCGGCCAAACTCCAGGATCTTCGCGAAGCTTTCTTGCGAGACACCTTGACCTGGAGGAACGAACTCCTGATTAAACGGTTCGACCTCCGCGATCTCCTCCGGAACCCGGATTCTGAGCCCCAGGCGATCATCAATAAACAGAGGGAGATCTCCGACCTGGAATCCAAAATTCAGGAACGCGGTATTCTGCTGCAAATCGAATTGCGGAAAGTTCTCACCCCGGAACAGATTAAACTCCTTCCCCCCCACACCGGAGGAATGTACGGTCCGTCCATGATGCCGGGACGGGGCCGGGGATGGGGAAGGGAATACTGACGGAGTTGCACACCGACGATGGCCTTCCTCCAAAAAGGGCCGGAGCAGAAGAAACGCTGGTTTTTTCGGCCCATTTTCTTCCTGATCATCTGGGGCCTTCTGGCTCTCCTCCTTCTGGTCAACGGAATCTTCGAGAGCAAG
>PMCE01000291.1 GCA_003154025.1 Syntrophaceae bacterium | reverse complement strand
TCATAAGAGAATCCATCCTTTCCTCTCTTTGGAGCCACAACTCTGTCCCCACGCTAGATTCTCAAGAAATCGAACAAGCGAATCTGATGGTCTCGTAAAAAATAGTTTTCCCCTCCCCTAGCGGGAGGGGAACAAGGGGAGGGGGGAAAATAAGTTGTTGGATTCCCTTGTTCTATCACCCTCACCCCACCCTCTCCCGGGTGAGACTGCGCCGCAAAGGCAAAAACGTCGTCATTCCCGCGAAAGCTGGAATCCAGATCTTTGAAATTATTGATGTCTAAAGCCGCCTGGATGCCCGCCTCCGCGGGCATGACGAATTACGACACTGCCTCTCAAGGGAGAGGGAATATTTCTGATTTTTTACGAGGCCATCAAATCTTGCCAGGGCCTCATTATTTTTTGGCTTTTCCCTTCGGTTTTTCGACGGATATGGCCATTCCTTCGGTATACGTGACGATCACCTGGTCGCCTACCTTCACATTCTCCAGGTTCTTCGGATCCCGAACTTTGACCTCCACCATCTTTCCTTCCGGTCCCTTGAGCGTCACATAGATCTTTTGGGGAGAAATGTCCTGGACCGTGGCGGTCACGGTTACCTGTCTCGCCATGGCCCCGGAGGGCCTCTCCCCGGGCTTCGCCGCCACCACAGCCTCTGACGTTTTCACCCCTTCCGCCGATCCGGGGCTCATCACCTTAAGGGCGATGGACTCATAATATTTGGCCACTACCTCGTCCCCGACCTTCACCTGCGGGAGGTTCTTCACTGCCTCTCCGACCTTGAGGTCGAAGACATTTCCTTTGGGTCCCTTCAGCGTCACGACCCGGTTCTGAAGATCAATGGCTTCAACGGTGGCCTTAACGGTGGTCACCCTTTCTTTCTCCACCGTTGGTTTCTTCTCCGCCGGGGCAGACTTCTCCGGGGAAGCGGCCCCCCCTTTTTTCTCCTGGGCAAAAGCCCCGATCCCCAAAGCCATCAGGAAAGCACCAACCATCACGAAGATAAACACCTTTCTCATACTTACCTCCTTTTTTTCTTTATTCCACACCTATCATTCAAATTCGTTGACCTGGTTTGGGCAAATATTTTCTTCGCATTTCCTCTCTTCGATTTGTTTTAAGCGGCAACCCGAAAGGGACCAGTGTCGTGCCCCCTTCCTCTCCCTCTCCCGAGTCTTCTTCCCAACCCCCCAGCACCTGGAAATGCTACTTCTTTCCCACTCCCGCTTTGAACTCGTCCTTAGTAACCTCCTTCACTTCGGATTTCTGGAGGGTTACATCTTTCCCCGTCTTGGCGTCGATGAACTTCACCGCTCCGCTTTTACTCTCTTTCACTTCTTCCGTGTAGTACACATTCTTCGTGGTGGGATCGACGACCATCCAATACCCGCCACACCCGGGGAGAACGAACAAGCACAGAACTCCCGGCATCAGCATCCGACTATTTCTTCTTGCCCAGCTTCGTAAACTTCGATCCCTCCCGGGTCAGGTTGTACATCAGCCCCCGCCTGATCGCCGGCCGATTCCAGCGACCCTCAAACTCCCCGCAGCTTTGTCAGTGGAACTGCAGGGCCGGGGCCGCGGATTCCGCCTGGCAATCGCGCGTCGGTTTGAGGCCTTTGGCGCGAACAGCCGCCAGCTCGACCCTGGAGGAATGTGCGTCTGTTTTTTTTCATGGGCTGATTCCCATTCGTTCCGTAGCTCCGGCATGCGGCGGAGCCGCTTCTGGACTCGTTCCTGCCCCCGGCGCACCGGGTCCCTCTGGACCTCTGCAAATCCTTGGGGGCGTTCAGAATGCTGAAAAATCGTAGTTGATGATGAAGCGGACATCGTTGATGGGGAATCCGGCCGAAGTCCCATCTCGCGATTCCACGCGGGCATAACGAGCCCGGAGCCAAAACCCCTTCAGGTAAAGGTCCTTGGGGCGCCACTGTACATCAACATTGTATTCGTCCTGCTGGAACACGGATGAACCGGTTACGGGATTGACTGCACCCCACCCGTGAACCCAGAGGGCATAAGCGGTGATCCCCTCCAGACCGAGGCGGGATAAATCAAAGGACCCCTTGGCCATGAACGCCTCCTCGCCTGCCCGGTTAAAAAACTTCACCTGGGAGACCGTGTAACCCGGGGGGAGTGCCCAGGGCGATTGGATGTCGGCTCCTTTCGAGGTATTCGTATAGGCGAGGGTCAGCACCGCTTTCCGATAACTTACATTGACCATTGTTCCTGCCTGGGTTCCGTGAAANNGATGTCCTGCGAATAGTAGTTGATGGCCCCGATCTGGAACCCGCCATAGGAAAAGTTAAACCCCGCAGGGAAAACCCCTCGCTTCACCGTTGCCCCGGCAGCCTCGGACATGGACGTAAACGTGGAATCGTTACGTTGCTTAATCTTGTCGATGTAACCGCCCCCATATTTGAATCGCGGCTCACCGTCCTCGCCTCCGACGGCTCCCTGAAAGGTATACCCCTCGAAGGTGTTCGGGGTCATGCGGTTATCGCTGGCGTTGAGATAAGGAGTATTGTATTCGTATCGATAGATATTTATAAAATTGTCTTCAACGAGTTTCACCCGTCCATAAACCTGGCCCAATACCGTGTACCCTTCCTGACCGGGTGCCAGAAGGAGAGTCCCATCCCGACTGTCCGGGGCATAGAGAGGCTGAGAGGTGTAGAGGACGGCGCCCGCCCCGAAGTGATCGAGGAACCAGCCGGATCGGTACGAAAGAGCACCCCCGATGGCCCACGCCTCTTTATTGCCGACGCCGGTATTCTCCTGCCACAAATAATACGTCCGCACATTAAGATCGAGCTTCGTGTCCCTGAGAAAGGGCGTTGTATCCTTCAACTCTTCTCTCAGCCGGGGGAAGAGCCCTACACGCGGCTTTTTTTCCTCGAAGGATCGTGACATGGGGGTGATGATTTCGTCCACCGACGAAGGGGTTGGTCCCTCCTGGGAGATCGCCTCCTGCGCCCATACGGGTGTCCGGACCTCTGACAGCCCTGTCAGCGCAATCACGAGGGAAACGCAAAAGATAAATCTGAGCCTTTTCTGACCTGGTAAAGCGGTCAAGAAACCCGGCGGCAAATAGGCCCTCTTCATCTTTCACCTCCCTATCTGGCTTTTCGTCCAGTTATCACCAGCGACCGGCAGCCCGGCTTGGACTGCCGATCACAGAATGTGTTTACTGGCGCGCCATCGCGTATTACGATCCCGCTTCGACCATTTCTCCTATTGAACCCTGTTGCTTTTGGTCATAAATTATCTCCCCTCTCCCCTCGCGGAAGAGGGCGTGGGTGAGGGGGAATGAAGATCGAAAGGGATTGATTTTCCAAGCGTACCCACCCCCACCCCTCCTCCCTCGGAAGGGGAGGGTTAAAGTGAGGGGTTGGGGTAAAGCGGGGGTTGAGAAAAACCTCACGGTTTTTCATTTCACGGTGCAGGCCCCGAAGAGAATGAACCCCTCGTCGTCGCCCGCCGCGCTCAGAACCATCTTCCCCGTCGATTCCGAAACCGTTATCGTCCAACCCCGAAGCTCAACTCCCTGCAAGATCCACATCCCTCCTTGCCGCTCTATCCGCTCAATCTTCGTCGTTTCCTCCTTCCCTTCCCGTGAAGCGAGGATCTTTTTCTCCTGAAAATTGACTCGGAAAAAATAGGGAAGCCCGACGCTTTCCGCATTTCCCCGGATGCAGTCTTCCCCCGGCGCACACTGGAAAGTCTCCATGATGGCGCAAACCACAGGCTTGGAACCATCCAAATCCCCTCCAAAAACCAATGAGGGCAACATCATAAGAATCCAAAGACTCATTCCCCACCATCCGATTCCTTTCATATTCTCCTCCTTACTTTACCGTATAGCCGCGGCCTTCAAGACACGCCCCATAAGCCCGGTTATAGGTATTGCGCTTCTGGCTGTATTCGGCTGCCTGCTGCTGCGCCCATTGCTGCTCCGCCGCCTCCTGCTGCCGGTTCTGACCCGCTCTTCTCATTCCCCCAACCACACCCCCGGTGGCGGCCCCGATAGCGGCTCCCTTCCCTGCCTCCCCGGAAAAAGAACCGACAGCCGCTCCAACTGCGGCCCCCCCTGCGGCCCCCCTTACAAGCCCCCCCTTGGGCGCCTGTTTCGCGGGGGGAGGAGCAGAAGCTTGAGGAACCAGCATGGGATCAAACCCCGTCTGCTGCTTGGCCCAGTTGTAGCACTCGTATTTATCTTTCTCCATCTGCTCCTTGCTCTGCCCCTTGGCCGGATAGATGATCGGCTCCTGCTGGGCCATCGCCCACCCGCCAATCATCAAGAACATCAGGATCAATGCCCAAAAACATACCGCCCTTTTCATCGCGTCTCCTTTCCTTTCGGTCTTCTTACTCATTGGAAAATCGGAGACCCCTCGCCGGATCATTCGGCTTTGGCAAAGAGATCCCAAA
>PMCE01000448.1:10987-11199 GCA_003154025.1 Syntrophaceae bacterium | reverse complement strand
AATGCGCCCGCCCGATTTCCTGCGCTTAGGACGGAGGAATGGGGAAAGCTCCTTCCCGAAACTATCTGCGTGGTGGAAATCCGGCCCGTATGGAAGGAAGCCAATGTGCTAGGACAGAAGAGATTCTTGTTCTCCGCGGGGATCGGGGGTTAATTCCCCAGCTCGCCGGCTGACAACACGGATCGAGTCCGGCCATCGGGTCAAACCTCTGA
>PMCE01000448.1:6374-10916 GCA_003154025.1 Syntrophaceae bacterium | reverse complement strand
CAATCCGTTCACGGAATCATCCTGGCCGCGGAAAAACGAGGGATCCAGGTGAACGAAAAAGGGGAAGAAGTCCCCCTGTCCATCGACCGTCTGATCCCCCTTTCTCCTGCCTGCGCGCTGATCGCTGCCGGTGCCGTCGAGGGAGTGGAGATGGGAAAATCCTTGAGAGAATTCCTGCGGGGGGAGGGACTGATCGATGTCCAGGACCTTTACGGGGCAAGTTTGGCCTACCTCGCCACGGAGCATGAAAGGTTGATGAGGAAAAAATGCGAGATTCTGCCCATCGATCCCATCCACCATGTTTCTTTCATCCTGGCCGGCAAAACCGAACGAGACCGGGAGCGGCCTTTCCGGCTTTATTACCTCTGGACGAAAAAGAAGCTTCCCCAGCTTGACGGCGACGAAATCGGCCACGCCTTCTGCCTGCCCCGAAGGATGGGGCTGGAGTATCAGCTGAACCAGATGGGCAAGGCGAATGCTTCGCCGGAAGCGCTCGTCGCCAAGGTGAAGGAGGGAATCGATAAATTCAGGGCCGAGGGAAGTGTGAGCGGTCCCTTTTCCTGGGGGAAGATCACCGGGGCGGGATTTGAAGTCCTCGCGCTCTGATTCTGGGTTTGGGGCCCCCAAGTGATAGGTAAGCAGGGTAGCCCGCGAAACCGGTCGGAGAAAAATCTCCCCTCGTTTGAAATCCTCAATGAGATGCTGGCTGGATCTGGCAACCCGGGGGATGGAGGGTCCCGCCCCTAAGCACGCAGGGACCGTTTCATGTCTTCAAATTTTTCTTCCAGAGATTTCCCGTCCCCTTCTTTTCCCAACTCCCTGAGTTTTTGTAAGAGGTCCTCAACGGACCGTTCCAGCTTGGGCAAAACCTCCTTTTGGAAGTAGCGACGGGTCTCCTCGCCCGATCTTTCGAGCTCCCGGGTCCAGGAATCCAGCTGGCTCTCCAATTCCTTTTGCCATTCCCGATCGGTAAGGCGGTCCAACTGTTCCCCCAGACGGTCCAAGGCATCCTGCAGGATTTGCGGGAATCCCTGGAGCCCGCGGCTTCCCTTTTCCATCAGCATCGAAAAAGCCGTACTCCCCTCGACAACGGCCCCATCGGGGAGGGGCTTCCCGGTGGAGCATAGAAGAACCATCCTTACGGATTGGCTTCCAAGACGATCCGGGTCTGCCTGGATGGAGAAACGGCTCTGATCGGTTAAGGCCTGGCGGAAATCCGGCTTGATCCGCAGGGGGACGACGGTTTTGCCCGCTGGATTCGCCCGGAAATCCCCGACCGACCCGATGGCCTGATTTTCCCAGATGACGCGGTCGCCGGGTTTCAGCGCTCCGGAGCGCTCGTACAGGACCATCACCTTATGGGGACTGGCGCAAGAAGCCAGGGCCATCAGGGTGATGAACAAAAAGAGGTAAGGTTTTTTCCTGTACATAATGACCTTTCGATCCCGGAGTCCGGCAAATTACAAGCATCAAACTCCAAGCAAGGAACAAAATCCAGGCACCCAATAACGAATAAACACCAATGAACAAAATTCCAACCAGGCAGGCCCTGAAGTCCGGATTTTGGTCATTCCCAAGTTCTGGTCATTGGGGATTGCATAATGGAATCTATTTGGAACTTGGGTTTTGGAAATTGGAATTTCCTCCGTTTTGCCGGTTCAGGATTTCAAAAAGGGGATAATCTCCCTCAAAAAAGCCTGGGGTTGATCCATCTGGGGAACATGCCCGGCGTCGAGAATGATGACGCTCTTCGCCCCTTTGATCAGCTGGGTCATGACCATTTCTTTTTCTTTCAATACATCGTGGTCGCCAAAGAAGACCAGGGTCGGGCATTGAATCTGGGGGAATTTAGGAAAAGGGTCGTAGAGAGAGATGGCAATCATGGTCTTTTTTACCCACACCCCCGCCTTGCTTCGCAGCCGGTTGAACCAGCTCGCCACTTCCTGGGTAGGGTGGGGAAAGGTCATCTTCAATTCGGTCAGCGAAAGGGGAAGAGGATTCCCGCGGGCGTCAAAGCCGAGGGAGGAAAAGGCGAATCGCTCCATTCTCTCCCACGCCTCCCTTGCCGGACAGCCCACCAGGATCAGCTTTTCCACCCTTTGGGGGTACACGGCCCCCAATTCCACGGCGATCAGAGCGCCCACGGAGTTCCCGCAAATGTCGGCTTTATCGATCTTCATCCGGTCCATGAACTGGATTACGCTCCGGGCGTAATCCTCGATGAGCAGATTCCTGGTGGGTTTTTCGGAATCCCCGTGGCCGAACATATCCAGGGCATACACCGAGAAATGCGGGGTCAAAGCCCCGAAGACCTTCTCCCAGGAGTCGGCGGAGATGTTCAGGCTATGGAGGAGAATCAATGGCTTTCCCTTTCCTCCGGCCACGTAGGCCATATTTCCGTTTTCGAGTTGAACGAACGATTTTTGCATTTTGCGCTCCTTCTGGAATAAATGAATGAATCCCCCGGTTCAGCCTTCTCCCCNNGCCTCGGCGAATTCCATGGTGAACTCCGGATAGACCGTCAGTTCGATGTATTCCACCCCGCGGGCAATCCGGTCCGCTTCCTCCCGTTTCTCCCGGTTGAGCAGAGCGATACGGGCTCCGTCTCCGGCCGCATTGCCCACGGAGATCACCCTTTTCAGGTCGCAATCCGGAAACATTCCCAGGATCATGGCCCGCTCCGGATCGACATAACTGCCGAAGCCGCCGGCCAGAATGACCGAATCCAGCCGATCCACGCCCAGGACCTTCATCATGATCTTGGCCCCTGAATAGAGGGCCCCTTTGGCCAGTTGCACGGCCCGGACATCGGAGGTGGAGACGGTGATATCCTGCCCGATCGCCGTCTCCGCGGCCCAGGCAACCACAAACTCGTAGCCTTTTTCGACCTTGCGCAGGCGCGGGGTGGACAGGTTTCCGTTGATTCTTCCGCTCTTCTCCACTATCCCGGTCCGGACCATTTCGGCCACGACTTCGATGATCCCGGAGCCGCAGATGCCCCGGGCCTGGATCTCCTCCGGAGTACATCGGACGTTCCATTTTTCCTGGCCGATCACCTTATATTGAACCTCGAAGGTATCCGGGTGCATGCGCACCCTCTCGATGGCTCCGGGAGCAGCACGCATTCCGAAGCGGAGGTGGGCCCCTTCCAGAGCCGGGCCGGTGGCGCAGGAAGAAGAAAGAAGCTTGTGGCGGTTCCCCAGGACCAGCTCTCCATTGGTCCCGATGTCGATGATCAGGGCCATCTCATCTTTCTCGTAAGGAGTCTCGCAGATCAACACCCCCACGTTGTCTGCCCCCACGAAACCCGCTTCGATGGGAAGGACATGGACATAGGCGGCGGGATGAATCTTCAGCCCCAGGTCCCTCGCCTTTACGTTCTGCGAATGATGGACGGCGGGGGGAAAAGGGGAAACCCCCAGGGATTGGGGGTCGATTCCGAGAAAAATATGATGCATGGCCGTGTTCCCGACCACGGTCATCTCCAGGACGGCCTCCGGGGGAATCCGGGCTGATTCGACGGCGGAATGGATCAGAACGTTCATTCCCGTGAGGATGGCCTCCTGCATTCGTTTCAGGCCTTCCCCGGGATTCACCATGGCATAGGTGATCCGGGCCATGACATCTTCCCCGTAGGCCACCTGGGGATTCATCATGGAGCCGGAGGAGACAATCTGTCCGGTCCGCAGATTGCATAGGTATACGGCCACGGTGGTCGTTCCGATGTCCACGGCGATTCCGTAGACATCTTCGACCTTCCCGGGTTGGAGGTCGATGATCTCCCGGTCCATCCAAACCATCGCCGTAACTTTCCATTCCCCGGACCGCAACTTCTGGGGCAGAAACTGGAGGGTGGAAAAGTCGATGCTCAAATTGGTCAACCCGTGAACCCTTTGCAGGGCCATGAGCAAACGCTCAAGATCGGCCAGGGGCTCTTTCAGCGTGGGGGGAGGGAGTTCGACGGGGTAGGACCTGACCGCGGGATTCAGCTTCACCGATATGTTCCTGGCTTCTTTGCGGATAACCTGCTGGAACCCGCGACTCTCCTCGGGAATGAAGACCAGGGCATCTTCGTACAACTGGACGACGCAGCCCAACCGGTANNCGCACCTTGCATTTTCCGCAGGTGTGTTTTCCGCCGCAGACGGATTCCAAGGGGACGCCCAACTCCTGAGCGGCCTGCAGGGCGGTCTTGCCCGCTTTGATTTCGCCCCTTCTCCCGGAGGGCTGAAAGAGGACGGATATTTTTTCTTTTATCAAGAGATTTTCTCCCCGAGGCACTTCCACCGACACACCGACCCTGCCTGAGACCTTTCTCTCTCAGCCCGCCAAAACCATCAGCGGAACCAGCCTTCGCAACAGACGTTCGGCCCGGACCGGGTTGTAGATTCCGCAATGGCAGGGGCGGGTGAGCTCGAGGGCTGCTTCCCGGTAGGTTTTCCTGCCCCGCTTGACATCCCCCACGATCTTTTCCACCAGGTTGACCGGAACCATCCCGTGGCCGCACATGGTGGTCAGCTGGAGGACCTCCTCCGCCGGAAG
>PMCE01000448.1:0-6336 GCA_003154025.1 Syntrophaceae bacterium | reverse complement strand
GTTTCCTTCAACTCTCTTAATACGTCTGACACGACTCGAGGATCCGAGAAAACCCCATGAATGATGGAGGTGTCCTGAATGTTGTCATAGATCTCTTCCCGGGACTTGACATGGCAGTTTCCGGTGAGCATGTCCCCGTAATTGACCGGCTGGTGTTTCAAAAGGATGCTGAGAAACTCCCGCATCTTCTGCCCCGAGCCTTCTTCGTTGAATCCCTTGGCCGACATGGTGAAGACGATGTAGTCGCAGTCCAGGCTTTCCCGGCTGCCGCGTCGATGAAGAGTGTGGGTCACGGGAAACTCCCCAATCCTAAAATTCGAAATGCCTAAAATGCCTAAAATGCCTAAAATTAGTTTCGGGTTTCAGGGTCCGGGTTAAAGGCCTCGACGAGGAAAATCCAGTTATTTTCTAACTCGAAGCTTGAAACTCGAAACCCGAAACTTATTCGGCCGCCCTTGGCCTCCCCAGTCCGACGTTGCTCTTGCCGTTGACGGAGATGAAACGGTTCATTTCCCGGAGATGGTCGAGGGAAGGAATCGAACCGTCGGGAGCGATTCGGGTAATCATGTCCCCCGAAAAAACGCTGTCGATCTCCCGGGAGACGCGGTCGAGAACCGTCAGGATCTGTGGGAGTTTGTCCACGGGGGTCATGAATTCCACGATTGCCGACAGAACTTTCTCTCCCAACACCTCCGGGTTGATCAACCCTTTTTTCCGGTCGACCATCAACTTGGTAACCGGGTTGTTCTCCTCGAATTCCACGTTCACGGTGGCCAGGGCCCTGGCCACTTTTTCCACATCGTGGAACCGCGCCCCCACGCCGGGACGGCCCAGCTCAAAGGCCATTCCGTACATTCCCCTTCGGTAGCGACCGGTCACTTCGTTGGTCTTCATCTCCTCGGTTCCCCGTCCCGGGATGCGCGTCTCCGGGTGGATTTTCAGGGGATCGCTGAAGTTCTTCCGGACGATCCTCGGCCAGGCCAGGGATGGTTGAAACAGGGCATCGGTAGGGCAGCAGCCGCTCCGCAGGCAGACGCTGCACTCCACGCACTCATCCTCATCAATGACCGTGATCACCCGGGCCGGATTCTTGGGATGTCTCTCCGGGCGCATGACCCCGCCCCACATGGTGCAGTAGGATCGGCATTGGCCGCAGCCGACGCATTTTCCCGGGTCGATTTTCATTTCCATTCCTTTTTGACCACAGAGGCAGAGAGAACACAGAGTACATCTATGGAATTCGAAATACCTAAAATGCCTAAAAATCCCTAATTGCGCCAGCAGAAATTTCGCCTTGGAGGGCACGGAATCTGGGTGAATAGGAAAATCCATGCTCCAGTCCTTCTTCCAGGGCGGCGGTGGAAACCCGGGTTTCATTCTTCACCAGGGAGGTCAAGACTCCCGCGCAGCGGATATCTCCGGCCAGTAAAAACCCGGTTACCCGTCCCTGAGAGAATACCAGCTTGCGGTAAACTGAACCTCCGGGTGGAGAATAACGAAGGACCTGATCTCCTTCTTCCGCCCCTACTGACACGGCTCTCATCCCTATGAGTTCAACTACGTTCATCCTCAGCCCCCCGGCGAGAGTGGAAGGTGCGGAGGCCATGTTCGAACCGGCCACCCATCCTCCCTCGACCGCCAACGGCCAGATCGCCTGGCCCCGGGGCTTCTTCTGCAACAGGTCGCAAGCTTCGGCAACATCCCCGGCGGCATAGATGGAAGGAAGGCTGGTCGCCATCCGATGATCGACGACGACCCCCTCGTTCAACCGGATCCCGGTTTCCCGCAGGAGGTTAACGTTGGGCTTTACCCCTTTTCCGATGATGACCAGGGAGCAGGGGAGGAACGACCCGTCGGAAAGATGCGCTCCCTCAACCCTTTCCCTCCCCTCGAATGCCCGCACATCGGTATGCAGATTCACGGAGACGCCTTTTCCCCCGATGGCATCCAGAAACATGCGGGAGACCCTTTGATCCAGCATCTGGGAGAGGATCCGGTCCGAGGAGATGACCATGTGGACCCTCCTTCTCTTGAGGAGCAGAGCCTCCAGGATTTTTACGCTCACCAACCCGCCTCCGACCACCAGCACCGGGCCCCGGGAGGACGGGAGGTCTTTCCGAATTTCCTCGGCGTCGGCTACTTTGCGGAGGTAGTGGATTCCCGGGAGATCATTCCCCGGGACATCCAATGCCCGGGGCGAAGAACCGGTGGCGATCAGCATCCGGTCATAGGGGAACCCGATTCCCTTGCGGGTATGAATCCTTTGCCCCCGGGGATCGATGGAATCGACCGGGTCGTTGGCCACCAGGCGTATTCGGAGGGCGGCATAATCATTCCTGGAGGCGATGACCATCCGCTTCCGGTTAATTTTCCCGGCGATGTAGAGAGGGAGCAACACGCGGGAATAACCCCAGGCAGGCTCATCCGAGAGGATGGTGATCTTCCCCCATGGATCATGGCGCCGAATCTGCCGGGCGGCAGAAATTCCGGCGGCGCTGTTGCCGATGATCACGTACTGAAGGCTGGGTGCAGGAGATTTTCTTGTTTTTCGGGGCATCATCCCTCAAAGCTTCGAGACTGGATATGGGCAACTATCTCCCGGGCCTGCGATTGGGCATTCGGCAGGCTAGGGGAAGCCAAGAGGGCTCCTCCAGAGACCAAAGGCCAGTCCTTCAACAGGACCTCGGAAAGAGACGGGCTTCCCCAGAAAGGAAGCTTGGTTCCCACTTGCACGGCAAATCCCAGGGACAGAAAGCTCACCGCCGCGGCCCAGGTGGAGGTCCGGAAGAATTCCGGGAAAGAAACGACGACCGGCATTTGCTGAAATTCCTTCCCGGGGTTCAAAGTCCGCAGGGAGGCGACGAGCTTGGGAATGTCCGCGCAAGAATCCAGAAACCGCACCCCGTCGAAGGAGACGGACCCCGACGGGCCCGCGGTTTTCTTCCCCGCCCTACGGCCCCATTCCTCCCGCAGAAATTCGCCCTGGGCGGCAAGATCTCCTCCCATGAAGACCAGGAGTCTCTCCTTCAGGGCGATTTCCAGCAGGGTTAAGGTTCTCTCGAAGAAGGTCTGCTGGGGATTGGGTTCTCCCCACAGGATCAGAACCCCTCTCGCCCGGCCGGCCTTCAGCGCAGCCCGCGTATCTTCGATGTTCTCGAAGGATAATTTCCCGGAAGGGGGCTGAGCAATACGGGCAGCAGTCAAGTGAGATCTCTTCTTCTGATGGTCAAGAGCCAGTCGAAGGGCTTGCTTGAAGAGATCCCCGGGGGGCTTGCTTTCCTCTTCAACGACGACGGGAATTTCCCACTTTTGGGCCAGCTCTTGCAGGGAAGGAAGGCCGGCATCGGGGAAAATGAGCAGGGCATCAAGGTTCATGGCCAGGATCATCTCGGGGGAGCCCTGATCGGCAAGGGACGGGAAAACCGGTGGGCCCTTGGTCCCTTGGAGCCACAGGTTGACCTTTTGGCCCTTGGATTCTTCGCTGATGCGATCTCGCAAGGCAATGAGGTCTTTTAAACCAGCCTGCCCAACGATGAGGAGGTTGGCTCCTTCCGGGTCGAAAGAAAAGGGCCGGCCGGGAAGGGAATCCTTAAGGGTCGCTAAATTTTTCAGCAATCCATAGTTAATCAACCCCAGCCGACTCA
This sequence comes from Syntrophaceae bacterium, assembly GCA_003154025.1. The sequence continues at coordinate 2,692 of PMCE01000448.1, read as the reverse complement.
GGTCCTTCAGGGTCCTTCCCAGGTATTTTTTGTGGGAGAAGAAGCTGTTCTGCGCTCCCCAAAGTTGATCCTTCCGGACGGGCAAGATCCCCTGTCCGGAAAGCCGTTCCCGAGTCTCCGGGGGCAGATCAGGGGCCAGGTCAGGAAGCTCCTGATGGAGCGCCAATTCCTCCAGGAGGGAGATCGATCGAGCGGTTTCCAAGACCCCCCCCAGGGTCGCCTGAAAAAGGGTCTCCATGACGATCTGATCCCGGTCCGCGCCGCAGACTCCGCGCTGGGGCTCATCGCCGAAAGGGTTAATCCGGCAGGGTCCCTGAAAGCATCTCCGGCAATTCAGTCCGTTGGCAGTGAAGGCGCAGAGGGGGAGTTGAGCCTCGTAGCGTCCCCAGAGGAGACTTTCCCCCCGATCGTAAGCAGCCAGAATGAGGCTGGTCGATTGGTCCAAAGCGCTTTTCTTATGAATCGGGTTCATCGATGCTTCGATCTCCTGAACGGAATGGGGCATCCACTGCTGGGAACATTCCCGCCGCTCTTTTTAGGCTGGGAGCCACGGGAGGTTTAAAGGACTGATGAGTAATCATTGGGCGCCGCGATTTAGAAGCAAAAGGTTATGAGGCTTATTTGCCCGGCTTGGTAAGGCTCTGCTCCGACGAGAAGTTCAGTCCCACCAGGCTCCCTTTTTTTGGGTGGGTGAACCTTCCCTTGGCGATGTCTTCCGGGTCCACCAGCTTCAAGGCATGGGTCGGGCAACGGTCCACGCAATAGACCTCGTCCATCCCCTTACACCGGTCGCATTTCAGGATTTTGCGGAAATTCCGGAAGGGCAGGGGAGCGCCGAAGGGACAGACCATGATGCACATCCAGCAGCCGATGCACCGATCATCGTGAACCAGGACCAATCCTTCTTCGTCCCGGTAGAGCGCGCCCGCAGGGCAGGCGTCCAAGCAGGGGGCGTCTTCACAATGGCGGCACTGCACGGGGAATCCTTTTTCGTTTTCCGCGGCTTCCACCCGAACCCGGGGCATGGGGGGGACGGATTCATAGATCGCCTCGGGGAGCCTCCGGGACAAGGAGGAACGGTTCACGGCACAGGCGATTTCGCAGGTGTGGCAGGCCACGCAACGGTCGGGGTTGACGAAGATGAGTTTCATGACCCTCCGAAGCGATAAGCGTTCAGGTTAAGAAAGTGTTGCTGTGCTGCCGTTTTGCCGTCAACCGCAGAACTTCAGCACCGCAGCACTTTTTCCGGCATTCGACTCAGGGTACGTAAACCGTTATGATGGCGTTGGCCACGACCATCTCGTCCGTCTTGTCGCCCAGCTCCGGTTGGAAGAGGGTTTTTCCCGACAGCCCTCCCTGGCGGACTTCAATCTTCTTTTGGCCGAGGGGAAGGGCTTTCAGCACTCGCTCCTTGTCCACCGTCTCCGGGGCAGGGCAGCCGATCAGGACTTCCACCAACATTTCCTTCGCGCTCTTCAACCCGGCGACCTCCCGCAATCCGCAGAGACAGCTCCGATGGATGGCGTCCTGAACCGCCTTTTCCGCTGCGCGTGTATTGTCCTGGCCGTGCTGGTCAACCCCCATTCCCACCTCGATGACAAACCTTCTCAACGCCATACGATCAGACCTCTTTCCCCGAAAATATCCCTTTAAATCGGTATACCTCATTCCGTGCCTGGAAGAGGGAAGAGAAGCGAGGGGAACTTAGATCATGTTAATAGAACCCCAACCTCCTGTCAATTTATTCATTATTCGTATCAATTTAGCTTTTTGAAAATCAACCCGATCCAATGCATTATTTAGGCTCGTCATTCGCGAAAGCAAAAATCCAGGGTTTTTTATTTGTGTTCCTGGATTCCCGTTTTCACGGGAATGCCAGGAAAGGAATCTTTTCAAAGAGCTGAATTGTTACTATATTCCGCTTCATTCTTGTCCCACTCTCCTAAAATGATCCTCTTCCTCTTCATCATCTCAGCCGTCTTTCCCCCGGTTATCACCTTGCAGCGCGGGAAATAAGCCCAAGGAAGAAAAATTTTGGGAAAAAATGGAAAAAATCCTTCCCATACAAAGCAACAACTCTCCTTCCCCGGATTGGAAAATGAAAGCATTTTGGGTAGTTGAAAATTTGGCTGGTTTTGGCATCAGATTTGCTCCCTTTCCCGCACAGGGGCTTTCAGGATTCTGGATGAAAATAAATCAATAGTTCAGACAATAGACCTTAGACGTCAGACCCAGCGGGAACGGAATAGAGAATACACGAAATAAAACTGATGTCCGGAGTCTGAAGTCTGGGGTCTGNNAAGTTCTGCGGCGATTGCGGCCATTCGCTTTCTCCCCCATTCGAAACGGAGAGCCCGGACCCGTCGTCCCCCGGTCTTTCCTGGGATGAAAAGCTGGCCAAGATCCAGAAGTACCTCCCCAAGGGCTTGACCGAAAAGATCTTGGCCCAGAAAGAAAAGATCGAGGGGGAGCGGAAGCGGATCACGGTCATGTTCTGCGCCCTCGTGGGATTCACCTCCATCTCCGAGCAACTGGGCCATGAGGAGGTGTATGCCCTTTTCGACCGGATCATGGAGATCCTGATTCACCAGATTCATGCCTACGAGGGGACCGTGAACAAGATAACCGGGGGCGGGATCATGGTCCTATTCGGGGCGCCCATCGCCCTGGAAGATGCTCCGCAGCGGGCTCT
>PMCE01000341.1 GCA_003154025.1 Syntrophaceae bacterium | reverse complement strand
CGGGGGCTGAAATTCTAACCAGAAAGGCCCGAAAAAATTGAACCGCCAATACGCAAAGAGCGCCAAGGGCCTTCGGTATAATTTTCTTTGCGTCCTTTGCGCCTTGGCGTGAGAGAGTTTTGATGAGGTTAGGGGTAGCCATTATCGGTTGCGGGTTGATCGGGCAGAAGCGCGCCCAGGCTCTGGGACCCGCCCGCCTGGTTGCCTGCGCGGACGTGGAGCTGGGACGGGCTCAAACGCTCGCCGCCAGGAATCCGGGGGCCGTGGCCTCCCAGAACTGGGAAGCGGCCCTTGGGCATCCGGGCGTTGATCTGGTGATTGTTTCCACCACGAACCAATTCCTGGCCGAGATCACGCGGGCTGCGGTCCGGGGGAAAAAACATGTGCTTGTGGAAAAGCCGGCGGCCCGTAGCGTTTCGGAACTGGAGGAGGTCCTGGCTGAAGCGACCTCCGCCGGAGTAAAGGTCCGGGTGGGTTTTAACCACCGCTACCATCCCTCCCTGCGCAAAGCCCGTCAGCTCTTGGCCGACGGGTCTTTGGGCGAGATGATGTTCGTGCGGGGACGCTACGGCCACGGGGGGCGGATCGGGTACGACAAGGAATGGCGGGCCGACCCAGTCCAGGCCGGAGGCGGAGAGCTCATCGACCAGGGAGTCCACCTGATCGACCTGGCCCGTTGTTTTCTGGGTGAATTCAGCGAAATCTGCGGTTTCTCCCATACCTACTTTTGGGAGATGCCGGTGGATGATAACGCTTTCCTCCTTCTGAGAACCGCGGAAAGGAAATGCGCTCTCCTCCACGTAAGCTGCACGGAATGGAAAAACCTCTTCTCCCTGGAGGTGTACGGGAAAAAGGCCAAATTGCACGTCGAAGGCCTGGGAGGAAGTTACGGAGTGGAGCGCTTGGCCTATTACCGGATGCTGCCCCAGATGGGCCCCCCGGAGACGACCATCTGGGAATATCCCACGGGAGACGACTCCTGGCAGGTGGAGTTTGAGGAGTTCCTGGAGGACATCCGCCTGGATCGTCCCCCCGCGGCCGGCCTGGCCGACGCCCGAGCCGCGCTGGCCATCGTAGAAAAAATTTACGCGGAGTCCAACGAATGATCATCACCCGTAGCCCGCTGCGCATCACCCTGGGGGGCGGGGGAACCGATTTACCCTCTTACTACCGGGAGCACCGCGGATTTGTGATTGCCGCCACCATCGACAGGTACGTCTACGTAACCGTCACACGCCCTTTCGTCCCGGGAATCTTCCTGAAATACTCCAAGCTGGAACACGTGGAGCGAGTGGACGAAGTCCAGCACGCCATCATCCGTGAGGCCATCAAGATGCTGGATTTTCGCACCCCCCAGATTGAGATTACGACCCTCGCCGATATTCCTGCGGGAACCGGCCTGGGCTCTTCGGGAAGTTTCACCACCGCCCTCCTGCGGGCCCTTTATGCCCACCGACGGCTTCTCCTCCATCCCAGCGAGCTAGCCCAGATGGCCTGCGAGATCGAAATCAACCGGTTGGGGGAACCAATCGGCAAACAGGATCAATACATAGCCTCGTACGGCGGCATCACCTGTTTCCATTTCCATCCCGATGAATCCGTGGAAGCCTCCCCCCTCCGGATCAGCATGGACACCCTCTTCGACCTGGAGGATAACCTTCTCCTATTTTTTACGGGCTTTTCCCGCAGCGCCGGAGACATCCTGAAGGACCAGAAGACCCGCACCCAGAAGGAAGACCCGGAGATGATTCAAAACCTCCACTATGTCAAGGAACTGGGAGTGCGCAGCCAGAAAGTCCTGGAGTTGGGGAAAACCGCCGAATTCGGGGAGATCATGCACGAACACTGGCTCCACAAGAAACAGCGCTCCCGGGGGATGAGCAACTCCCAGATCGATGAGTGGTACGAACTGGGTCGGAAGAATGGAGCCATCGGCGGAAAGCTCGTGGGGGCCGGGGGCGGCGGGTTTTTGATGTTCTACGCCGAGGACCGCAAGAGGCTGCGCCAGGCCATGGCTCAGGCCGGCCTGGAAGAAGTGCGTTTCCGGTTCGATTTCGAAGGGACCAAGGTGCTTATCGGATGATCCTCCCCGTAGCCCTGTTAGCCGGAGGATTGGCCAAGCGAATGCGCCCCTTGACCGAGGAGATTCCCAAGGCGCTGCTGGATGTGGCCGGGGAACCCTTCATCTTCCACCAACTCCGCCTCCTGGCAGAGCGGGGCGCAGGGGTGGTGGTGGTCTGCGCCGGGTACCTGGGAGAAATGATTCGTCAGGCAGTCGGAGGGGGGGAGCGATTCGGTCTCACGGTCCGGTTCTCCTTCGACTGGCCGAACCTCCTGGGAACGGCGGGAGCGATCCGCCAAACCCTTGTTCTTTTGGGAGAGGCTTTTTTCGTCCAGTATGGAGACTCCTACCTGACCTGCGATTACCGGGAAGTTCAAGAATCCTTCCGGGAAAGCGGCCATCTGGGAATGATGACCGTCTTCCGCAACCTCGGCCAGTGGGACCGGAGCAATGTGGAATACGAGAACGGTCGGATATTGACCTACGACAAAATAAACCAGACAGCCCGCATGCACCATATCGACTACGGGCTCGGGCTCTTCCGCCGGCAGGCCTTCGATTCAGTCCCTGTCGACCGGCCCAGCGACCTGGCGGAGCTATACCGGGACCTTCTCGTGCGAGGGGAGCTCGCTTCCTTCGAAATGAAGGAACGTTTTTACGAGATCGGCTCCCTTGCCGGCCTGGAGGAATTGCGACAACATCTGGGGCGGCCGAAGAGATAGGAGGCCGCTGACCGGCGACCGCTGACCGCCGCATGCCTGAAAAACCGAAAGGACGTCTAGGGTTCATGAAATTCATCGAAGAGTATATTTCCGAAGCACGCCAGATCCTCCTCCAATTGGACCGCGGGATGATCGAACGGGCGGTGGATCTACTGGCGGATACCCGTCAGCGAGGGGGCCGTCTCTTTATCCTGGGGGTCGGCGGAGGGGCGGCCAACGCCTCCCACGCAGTCAACGATTTCCGCAAACTGGCAGCTCTGGAAGCCTACGCGCCCACCGATAATGTCTCGGAGCTGACCGCCCGGACCAACGACGAGGG
>PMCE01000284.1 GCA_003154025.1 Syntrophaceae bacterium | reverse complement strand
ACTAGGAACTTGTCTTTAAATAATATTCCCCTTTGCAAAGAGGGGTTGGGGGGATTTTCTCAAGGTGATCCAAAGGGAAATCTCCCTATGTCCCCCTGAAGCTGTGGAAAATTTCAGGCAACCGGAAATTGGGGGGCCAGGGGACGCCCGGGGAAGGGGCAAATATATCCGCCTCGGCGGACCAAAACAGGCGCTGATTTCTCCGTGGCCCAGTCGGTATTTAACGGCTAATCGCATAATTGGGGGAAAACATGAAAGCTAAAAGATCTGCTCGAACAAAAAAAGACAGCATATCGGATAATTTTAGTGTGATGGAATCGGCAATTGCTTTATCGATTCAAGAGGAATATCTCAAATTCGAAAAAACAATAGACTTTGACAATGTAGATTTTAGAAGTGTTTTAATGGAAAGAAAAAAATTGTTTTTAGAGACCACTTCTATTGAATCAAAGAAAAGAATATTAATTCTTTTGGCTCATTTCGGAATTCCGGAATCTTACACAACAATTGAAAAGTATCTGAAAATCTCTGGACAAGTTTTGAGAGATTGGGGTTTATTAGCTTTAAAGGAATGCAGAATGTTTCTTGAAAGTTCTCTCTTGAACGAGGACGGCGTGATTATATCTGCGGGCCTTGGAGGAAAAGACACCAAACTCAGACATTGCTTTATCATCAGCTCAAAAAATGATTCGCCGTTCACAAAACTGCAAAAAGAGATTATTGAGGACAAATATGGGATAGCCAGTCATAAATTTAATGCCGAAGTTGAAAAAGTTATTTTCGGAGAAAATTATTCGATAATTAAGATTTTAGTTCCAATAGACGTGGCGGTCGGCAAATTTATAGAGGCTGGCATAAAAGAATGCAACGAACTCAACGATTTTCTTTTCTTTCATTATTATGTTACCAATGTTAACGAACCTTCTAATGAAGAAATCTTAGGATACCTTGAAGAAATCAAACCTAAGAAGAAGGAAAGCAAGCCTACGACTAACAACGCAAAGTATTGAAGCAGAAAATATATCTGGATTTAATGCCCCGGATTTGAATCCCGGCCTATTCCGCCAACACCTTCGCCAGGCTCACAGCCTCCCCGGTGAGAGCCGCCTGGATCGAGGCCAGGATCACCGCCAAGGCCTGCAGGCCTTCCGTCCCGCCGGTTTCCGGCGCCCTGCGGTTCCGGATGCAGCCGGCAAATTCCTTTACTTCCTCGGTTAGAATCTCTCCGGGCTCCAGGTCGACTTTCACCTTCTGGTCCTCTCCCTTCCGTTTCAGGTAAAGGGCGGAATTCCGGTCGGCATAATTCCAGGTATTTCCGTACTGCCCCGGGGTTTCATCGGGTTTTCGGGCGGGGAGGTCCACCGTCAAATAAAGGTTGCCCTCCGTCCCGTAAACGTTGCAATAATTCACCCAGGGGGTGATGAATTTGGACCCCAGATACCCCATGGCCGCCCGACAGGCCGTCGGAATTGGGGTTTCCCGTCGGGGAGTTCAGATGCTTGCCGATGTCCCCGTTCGTCTTCCCCACCACCGCCTCGGAACAGGCGTCGAAGAGGGTGTTGTACGATTCCTGGTGAAGGGCGATCTGTTCCTTCGTGGGCAGGATATCCCCGCAGACATAGGTCCGGGTGAAATCACCCCAGTATCCGTTGAAGCAGGCGCCGATGTCCACGATCACCATGTCTCCTTCCCGGATGACCCGGTCAGAGGTGAATCTTCGGTAGGGAGCCGTGTAGGGCCCGGAGCAGACGATGTTGGCGCACTGGCTCCATTCGCTTCCCAGTTCGGTGAACTTCTGCCAGGCGAGGGACAGAAGCTCGCATTCCTTCACTCCCGGCTTCAGATTGTCGAGAAGCGCCTGGAGCCCTGCCTCGGTGATCATGTTGGCGATTATCTGGCACTCGATTTCGTCCCGGGTCTTGATCATCTTGGCATCATTGATGACGTCCCGGCCGTCGATGAACTTCGCTTTGGGGAAGCACTTGGGCAGCCACTGGGAGAGTCCGAAGGTCCAGATGTCCACGGCGATTTTTCCCTCGGCCAGTTTCCCCACCCTGGCCTTTATCTCGTCCGCAAATTTCTTGGTGCCGTCTTCGGTGCGGATAAAGGGACGGTCCATCACGTTTTCCGGCTTGATCCAGGGCATTCTCGTCCGGGAATGGACGATGTCATGCGTGCAAAAGAACGGTTCCCCTCCCCTGGGCAGAACCGCTCCCGCCGCATTCGGCCGAAGTCGATTCGTTCTTCCCAGTCAACTCCCATGAATCAAAATTCGGACATATTCTTCCTCCTTTTTTCCCCGGCAACCGGGGGTTAGTTGGAATCCCGCAGGATGGCCCTTCCTCTCATCCCTTGCCACCCATGACTTGGGAATAAATTTTCTTGAACTCTTCTTCGCTGACCAGCCGCTTGTTGTCCTCCGAGATCTTCTTGATCTGGTTCAACATGGCGGATGCCTGTTCTTCCGATGGCATGGGAATGCCCAGCTCGTAGGCCTTGAGCATGATCGAGTACCGCCCGCTCTTCTTTCCCAGGACCACATCGATGGCCTTCCCGCCCACCACCTCGTAATTCAGGGGTTCGGCGCGCCCGTACCCGTGCTCCGTGCGCCGGTCCCACATCTGCCGGGTGGCAATCCCCACCTCCACCTGGGAGGTTAGAGACCCGACGAAAGGCTTGTACCATTCGGCGCGGGAGAAGTCCTTCACCATGGCGGAAAGCTTGCGGAAGCTTTCGGTCTTGACCCCGGTGTCCACTCCCAGGAAAGCTCCGAGGCCCATGATGATCTCGTCCAGGGGCGCGTTGCCGCCCATGCCGTTGACGCAGGTATGGACCACTTCCGCGCCGGCGGTCACGCCCGCCAGGGTGGTGGCAGTGGCAAATCCCCAGTTGTTGTGGCAGTGAATTTCGACGGGCACCTTCACCCATTTCTTCACCTGGGTCACCAACCAGGCAAAGGCGGGAGGATAGGCCGAGCCCCGGGTATCCACCAGGGCGATGTTGTCGGGCTTCCCCTCTTCGGCCACGGGGATGATGATGTCCCGCAGCAGATCGATGCTGGCGCGGCTGCTTTCCATGAGGAAGTAGGTGACCTTCAGGCCGTTCTCCTTGCCGAATTTCACCAGCTTGATGATCTCTTCGGCGGCCTTGCCCCGGCTGCCCCAGATGTTCTTGATGATGGGGTCCTGGGCGGTAATCTCCATGACGGCCCTCTTCACCCCGCTCTTGACCGCCGCCTCCATGTCATCCCGGCGGGCCCGGGCGAAGCAGGACACTTCCGATTTCTTGATTTCCTTGGCCATGGCCGCGATGGCGTCGAAATCCTCCTGGGAGGTGGCGATCATCCCCCCTTCGATGCGGTGGATGCCCGCATCCTCGAGGGCATGGGCAATCTTCAATTTTTCATCTTTCCGAAAGACCACGCCCGGCGTCTGTTCCCCATCCCTCAAAGTCACATCGTGGACGGTTACCTTCGCGGGGATCTTCCAACTGGCCCGTACCTCCGGTTCGAAGACGTAGGGGCATACCGACCATTTCCCCTGAACTTTCCATGGGGTCTCACTCTTTCCTTGGCTCATCTTTTTTCTCCTCTCTTGATATTCCGGTTAACCGGCTTTCTCACTTCACTATCATCAGGTCCTGACTTGCTCCGCACCACCTGCCTGTAAGAAATGCCTAAAATGCCTAACATTGAAAGGGCTTTCCCCTCTACTGACACTATCCACTGACACTGACACTCTATTTAATCCGCCGGTTTTTCTGCTCCTTCACTTCCGGATTGACCAGCACCGGGGGCCACTCCCCCCGCAGGGCCGCGACGATCGCTTCGGCGGCCTTCTGCTGGAGCTCGTTCATCGACGTCGCCGAAAAGAAGGCCGAATGCCCGGTGATCAGGACCTGTTCCAGCTGGCAGAGGGGGTTCTTTGGGTCGGGAGGCTCCGGTTCGCAGACATCCAGGCCGGCGCCGGCGATTGCCCCTTCCACCAGGGCCTGGTGGAGGTCCTGTTCTTTGATGACCGCTCCCCGGGCCGTGTTAATGATGAAGGCCGTGGGTTTCATCTTCCTGAATTCTTTCAGCCCGAACATTCCCCGGGTCTCGGGAGTGAGGGGAGTATGAATGGATATGAAGTCCGATTCCCGGAGGAGCCGGTCGAAATCCACCTTCTCCGCGCCCTTCTGCTGAAGCTCCTGGGCGGACAGGTACGGGTCGCACGCCAGCACCCGCATGCCAAAGGCCTTTGCCTTGGCCGGCATCCGGCCCCCGATCCTTCCCAAGCCCATCACTCCCAGGGTTTGCTCATTCAGCCGGAACATCTGCCCCCTCGCCTTGACGATCTCGCTGCTTCCGGGTTTCCAGATCCCGTTCCGCACGGCATGGGCCAGGGGAAAGATCCTCCGGGAAAAGGTCAGGAGGAAGGCCATGGCATGATCGGACACTTCGTGTACGCTGGCATCCAAGACCACCGCCACCGATATGCCCTGCCGGGTGGCCGCCTCGACATCGATATTATTGTACCCGATTCCCATTCGGCTCAGGATCTTGCACTTCCCCAGGGCTTCGATCACCCGCGGGGTGTAGGGTTCCGTGGCGGCCACGATCGCCGCATCGGCGTCGGCCGCGTTTTTGATGATATCATCCTCCGACCACAAGGGCACCCGGACCAACCGGACTCCGGCTGCGGTCAGCACCTTTTCCGCTACCGTGAAATCCAGGCCAACTCGCGCCACTACTTTTGGGGGCATATTCTCCTCACTTTATGGTTAGGTTGACGGCTGAAAGTTACTATTATAATCCTTTTTCGCCTTGTTCTATGCTCTATCCTACCCGTCTGCAGAATCTCTAAATGGTGTCAAGACCGTTGGGGACGGCAACAGGTCTCTGAAATCCCCCCCTTTTAGAAACGGAATATTATATTTGACATACCCAAAAGGGGGGAAGTAAAATAAAAATAACCCCTTTTAGAGTACCAACAATAAAGGGAATTAGGCAAGCCAGAAAAAAAAGGATTGTGGCATATATGCTGACGGTTTTTGGGGATGAGAGTGCCGATGAGCAGGAGCAATTGGTTTTTGTGGTAGCCGGCCTCGTCGGAAGACAAGATGAGCGGGACGATTTAACGGTTGTTTGGAATAAACGAACGGGGGGAGTCCCTTTTCATGCAGCAGATTGCGCAGCCGGACACAAGCAATACGAAGGTATGCCTAAAGAGGATCGGGATAGACTATATGCCGATATGACAAATATACTTTCCCGTACAAGGTTGATGGGTCGCGGAGCCGTCCTAGACATTGAAAGCTACAAGGAATATTTTCCCGAAGCAATAGACAATGTTCCCTATCATTATTGTTTTTCTAGAGTAATACAGGACTTTGCTGCGATAGGACATATTTCTATCCCACCACAAAAGTTAAAGTTTTCATTCCATAGAAATCAAAAAACAAATGCTAGCGCAGAAGTCTTATATGACTTTTTAAGTTTATCATCCAGTTGGGAAGATTCGTTGTATTTAGATGAGATTGGTTTTGTGCCTGACGATTATGTGGGGATCCAGGCGACCGATCTTGTAGCTAGAGAGGCCATGAAACACGCGGATAATTTATTTGTTGAGCCAGTGAGGAGACCAATAGGCGAGTCGATGAAGGTACTATTTAGAACAAACTTGTATAAGTTCCGAATCTGATTGAATAGACTAATTCTTGGCTGATTTTTCTTTCAGAATTGCCCGACATGCTTTCTCAAAATTTTCTGGCGCCCCGTTTTCTTGAACCTTTTGGGCGGTTTCTATGAATCGAGCGGATTGCTTTTTGTCTTTTAGCTCTTTCTTTCTTTTCTGGATCATTGGAGGTGCATTCCTTTCCCGATGGCGCGACGGGTCGTTTTATAGATTAAACGCTTCCCGCGGACCCCACAGAGCATAATTTCTGCTCTGTCTACATCATCATATTCTTTTTTGATGCGGTAGTTGTAACGGAAATCAAATTCAGCCAGATACCGATGGAGATGCTTTTTCGCGCAATGCTGATAAACGCCCCTCATCCCGCGCTTGAAAACCGAGAAATAACTTTCGACGGTGTTAGTATGGATAGTGGGATCTTTGAAAGAAACATACTCGCCCGAGCTATGGCAAACAACACCGTGATCGGAGAAGTGGTTTTTCAGGTAACGGTATTGTCCTGCATCGTCGGTCATAATCCCCGATTCACGGGCTATATTTTCTTTAATGATGGGGACCAAAGTTTTGGCGTTTACATCTTCTACCACCACGCTGTGCGAGGTACCGGCAGTACGATCTACCAAAGACAGGATTTTATTTTTGTGGTCATAGCCCCTTCTCTTGGGAATGCTTGGATCATTCCAAAGGAAAGTTTCATCGACTTCAACGGTTCCCCCGTTGCCTCCAAAAGGAACAAAGCCCCCTTCTCTCATTGCTTCCCCGATTCGGTGACTCAAGAACCATGCGCTTTTGAGAGTAATGCCAAGGGTGCGGTGAAGCTGATTCGAGCTAATTCCTTTCTTCGAAGCGGCAAGCAGATAGAAGGCTTGAAGCCACAAACGAAGCGGAATATGGCTATCTTCAAAAATGGTTCCCATTTTCACGGTGAAAGGCTTACGGCAAGCGTAGCATTTATAAAGGCCGATCCGGGTGCTATTGCCGTTCATTTTATTTATGCGCTCCTTGCTTCCGCAATGGGGGCAAACCGGGCCATGGGGCCATATTCTTGATTCAACAAAGGCATAGGCCGCTTTTTCGCTGTGGAAGTGAGGAGCAGAAAGAATGGATTCGTTCATGATTTTCCCCTTGAATACCAGGTTAATTCTATTATAAGACATCGTATTGGGTATGTAAAGTATAAAATGCCGTTTTCAAAGGGGGATTTAAAAGGAATAGCTTATTTAAGATAAGCTCTTAATCTATAAATGAGGTTGGGTTGGGGTCAGCTTTCGATCCACACGGCCGCGTGCGACCGAATTCCAGGGGTATTTCTCCGCCGGAGAAAAGATATGGAATGCCCGAAGTGCCAGACGATCAGCAGCCCGGGGGCCAAATTCTGCACCGAATGCGGGCATAAACTGGAAGCCAAATGCCCGAGGTGTGGTCACCCTTCCACCGCGGGGGCGAATTTTTGTGGGGAGTGCGGCCTTCCGACTTCCGCGCCCGCCCCCAAGGAGCTTACCTTCGACGAGAAGCTGGGTAAAATCCGGCGCTACCTTCCGGAGGGCTTAGCGGAAAAAATCCTATCCCAGAAGAATAAAATCGAAGGCGAGCGGAGGCTGGTAACGGTCATGTTCTGCGACATGGAAGGGTTTACCCCCCTCGTGGACCGCCTCGGCCCCGAGGAAGCCTACTCCGTCATGGACCGGGTTTATGAGATTCTGATCTGTAAAGTCCACGATTATGAGGGCACGGTCAACGAAATGACCGGGGACGGGATCATGGCTTTATTCGGGGCCCCCGTAGCCCTGGAGGACGCCCCTCAAAGGGCCATCCGGTCGGCCCATTCCATCCACCGGGAGATGGTGAATTTCAGCGAGAAGCTGAAGCTGGAGAAAGCGCTGGGACCGGTCCGGATGCGGATCGGCCTGCACACCGGACCCGTGGTGGTGGGCTCTTTGGGGCATGACCTGCGGGTGGATTTCAAAGCGGTGGGGGACACGGTGAACCTGGCTTCCCGGATGCAGAGCCTGGCGGAACCGGGGACTACCTTTGTGACCGAGGATACCTTCAAGCTGACGCAGGGGTTTTTCCGTTTCGAGGCCCTGGGGGAGAAGCCGGTGAAGGGGAAGGAAGTCCCCGTCAGGGTATACCGGGTGATCGGCGCCAGCACGCGGAGAACCCGGTTCGATGTCAACGCCGAGCGGGGGCTTTCCCCTTTCGTGGGCCGGGAGAGGGAAGTCGAACTGTTGCTGGACGGGTATGAACGGGCCAAAACCGGCCGGGGGCAGGCATTTTCCATCATCTCCGACGCCGGGGTGGGGAAATCCCGGATTTTATACGAATTCCGGAAACGGGTGGCCAACGAGGAGGCGACTTTTCTGGAGGGAAGGTGTCTCTCTTACAGCCGGGGAGAGGCCTACCGCCCGATCATCGATATCCTGAAGGCCAACTTCGACATCCAGGAAGCCGATGAGGATTCCGCGATCACCGACAAGGTGAAAAGGGGATTGAAATCCCTGGGGGTCGATGAACTCCCCCCCCTTCCCTATCTTTTGGAGCTTTTAGCCGTCGGCGACAGCGGCATAGACAGAATCCTGATCAGTCCGGAAGGAAAGAAAAATCAAATCGTCGAGGCCGTGAAGAAGATCGCCATCAAGGGATCGGAGATTCGCCCCCTGATCATGGCCATCGAAGACTTGCACTGGATCGACAAGAGCTCCGAGGAGCTGTTGAAGCATATGCTGGACAGCATCCCGGGAGCGGAGGTTTTGTTGATCTTCACCCATCGTCCGGAGTTCCTCCCCGCCTGGGGGGCCAGGTCTTTTCACAACCAGTTGACCCTGAACCGGCTGAGCAACCGGGAGAGCCTGGCGATGATCACCTACCTTCTCGGCCCGGGAGAGGTGGACAAAGACCTGGAAGAATTGATTTTGGAGAAGACCGAAGGCGTCCCCTTTTTCATCGAGGAGTTTATCAAGTCCCTCCAGGACCTGAAGATCATCGAACGGAAGGGAAGCAGGACCTGCCTGGTGAAAGGACGGAAAGCCCCGTCCATCCCGTCCACCATCCAGGACGTCATCATGGCCAGAGTGGACCTGCTCCCGGAGGCGGCCAAAGAAGTGCTTCAAACCGGAGCGGTGATCGAAAGGGAGTTTACCTACGAGCTGGTCAGAGAAGTGATGCGCCTCCCGGACCAGGAACTGCTGTCCCATTTGTCCGTCTTGAAGAATTCCGAACTTCTGTACGAGCGGGGTGTGTTCCCCCAATCGACCTACCTCTTCAAGCATTCCCTGACCCGCGAGGTCGTGTATGACTCGATCCTGACGAAGAAGAAGAAAAGGATTCATGACCAGATTGGCCGCTCCCTGGAGAAATTGTGCGGGGACAAAATCGACGAGCATTACGGGTTGCTGGCCGCGCATTTTACCGCCAGCGAGAACTACGAGAAAGGGGCGGAATATTCGAAATGGGCGGCGCGGAAGGCCCAAAAGGCGGGAGCTTACCAAGAGGCCATCGCCCATTCCCGGCAAAGGGTCCTCTGCGTTGAGCGCCAGCCTTCCGGGGAGGAGAACCTGAGGAGCGCCATTGAGGCCCGAACCGCTCTGGCGGGGTATTTTCTGGGTGTGAACCAGCATCTCGAGGCCCAGGAGGCGGTCGCCCCGATCGTCCAAGCCGCCGTCGATAGCGATGATCAAAGGAATCTTTCCGGGATCTACACCGCTCTGGGAAGCTATTACGGGTATGTGAAGGAAGATTACCCGACGGGAGTGCGGTATCTGAACGAGGGGAATCGGATTTCCCGGGCCACCGGGAATTTTTTCTACGACTGGCTCTCCAGCTATTTTTTGGGGGCCCTATTCTATTGGTACGGGGGGGAGTTCGAAAAAGGCCTGGAGTATTTCCGGCGTTCGCTGGATCTAAGCGAGGCCGTCAAGAGCCCGTCAAGCGTGGCTTTCGTAAAGGGAACCATGAGCTCCACCATATACATTTTTCGGGGAAAGGTGGAGGAGGCTTACCGCGAGAGCAGGGAAGCGGTGATCTTGGCCAACGAAAGCGGCGATATCCACACGATGGGGATGGCCTACGCCTGCCACGGCTCCGCGTCATACTTCAAGGGTTTCTTCGAGGAAGCGGAGAAGGCCTTTTCTCAGGCTATCCATTCCTGCCGGAAAAGCGGGCAGAAGAGCTGGGAGGCTTGGTCCACCGGGTGGCTGGGCCTGATGTATTTGGACTTGGGGAAACACACCCGGAGTCTGGAATTTCTTCAAAATACCATTTCCATCGGCGCCCACGAGAAAGATTTCCCTTCCTGGTACAACCTGAACAGATTATGCCTGGATAAAGCCAGGGTGTTAAACCAGGACCGGGATATCAACCTGGCCGAGCTCCCCTCCAAATATTTGGAAAAAAACAGAATGAAGATCATCGAGGGGACTATCGCGAGGCATATCGGGGAGATTTTCTTAAATGTGGACGGCCTGCATGGGGATGAGGCCGAGGGCTGGATCCTGAAAAGCCTTGAACTCGACCGGAAGAACAACACTCTCTGGTCTTTGGGGAGGGACTACGTTCTTTTGGCCGAGCTGTCGAAGAGAAGAGGCGACCTTCCCGGATCCAGGCAAAACCTGGGGAAGGCCTTGGAGATCCTCCAGGAGTGCGGAGCCGAGGGATGGGTGGCCCGGTATGAGAAGGAAATGGCCCTGCTCTCCTGACTTTCGCCCTCAGGACGGCCCTTTTTTGTCCGCCGGCGCTAGCGTGTGTCCCGGAGGTAAGCCGACAAAGGCAGATCTTGTTGCCAGGAGCCGAGGCCCGGGCTCCCATTGCGACGAACCTGCACCACGATATGGCGAAGAGCACCGGGAGGATCTAAACGGGCTTGACGTGGCATGACTTGGTTCTATGGAACTGAGAATAAGGTTTCAAGCACAATGCACTCTATGAATCAACGCCCCGAAAGTACCGCTGATTCAATATATAAAAAGCATATCGAAATATTTTCCGTGATCAGAAAACAGAGGAGATATAGCAGTATAAGAAATTTTTGCTAAAATGCGCGACCCACTATATATAGTGTCTGAAAAAAGGGCAGGGCCATGATGACCCTGCCTCCTTGGTTTAGATAACTAATTGGCTTCTTTCAGGGTGACTTGGGGGATGGCACACGACCACGGCGCCCGAAACATCGAATGCCTTTCAAGGGTATTTGAATCCTTCACCTCTGCGATACAAGGCTTCTCGCCCGATTACTAATGCGTTTGGAATCCCTGGTGAACTGTGTTACAAATTACCTCAATACCAAAATCTTTAATTTCGATTTTAAATGGCCCTCCATAGAATACGGATAGGTTTTTGCCATCTGGTGATATACGTCCCGTCCATGGTTGGTCAAATACAGTTAGGGTTGGTGGGGTCAGTTTAGGATAGATTGTATTTGGGCCCGCAATATACTCCAAAGAGTACGTACGAGGTATAAACGTGAAGGTAATCTCAGTTCCATCCATTTCATATTTAAACTCCCAAGATAGAAGGGCGCACCCTGAGTCGTAAGTATTCGGCCCATTCTGATAACACTGCCGAGCTTCCATCTTTCCTTTGCCATTATAATTGAATGTGTAAACTCCTTCCCAAACGTTCGGACCCATGCTCGCAATTGTTGGAACTACGGGGGTAAAATTGGGGTTGAATCCTAGCGGCGATAAAGTGCATGCGCCCGAACCGGTAAAGGCATATTCCCCATGTATGCCCTTTTGGTGGTCGTCACGGTCAAATGCCGATGCCGTGGCCGCTCCTATAAACATCGCTACTGAGGCTATCATCCCAAATACAGCCAACTTCTTCATGCTGCTTTTCATTTGAATCTCCTTTTGGCGGCCAATTGGGGCCGCTTCAATTATTGTTTGTTCACCCTTCTGAAAAATAATCCCCCTTCTTCCCGATTAGATCAGCCGTTAGGACATCACCTCCTTTTAGGCTCCAAAGCAAAAATTGCTAACTAGATGAAATTATTTACTAATTTATTCTCTCTGGATACCCTTCAACGAATCTTAAAAATTCCTTTCATTCCCTTTCACCGATCATTGAAAATATTCTTTTTTGTCATTATTGCCTTTCTGCTATAATCCCCACGGTGGAACACCGTG
>PMCE01000189.1:438-2987 GCA_003154025.1 Syntrophaceae bacterium | reverse complement strand
TCCCGGGGCTGGCCCTGTGGCTCCCGTCGTTGTTCTATACGTAAGCAGAGACAGGCTCGACAGCGGGCATGCGGAAACGACACCCTGCGGACCATTCCGCGGGGTAAATAAGAATTTGACAAAAGGAGAAATAATCAAAGTGCCACAGGAGGAGAGAAAGACGAGCGGGTTTTGGAACCACACCAACAACAAAAAGGAGGCGTGAACATGAAGAAAAAAGGATTAGGAGTGATGTGTGTCGTTGCGTTTGTTTTTTTTATTTCTTCTTTCGCGAATGCCGCAGAGGTCATAAAACTGAAATTCGCCAACTACTTCCCGCCGATGCACGCGCATTCGATCATCATGGATGAGTATGTAAAGAAGTTGAACAAGGAGTTGGCAGGAAAGGTCGAGATCTCCTACCATACCGGGGGAACCCTTTTGAGCGCCCCCAAGATCGCTGCCGGCCTCACCACAGGGATCGCGGATATCGGCCTTTCCCATGTGGGTTACACGCGGGAACGTTTCGCCGCCTCGGAGATCTTCGGTCTGCCCATCGGCCTGCCCAGCCCCTGGATCGGTCTCCATGTGGCCGATGAGTTCTTTGCCAAATTCCCCTTGAAAGAATGGGATGATTATCATCCCTTGATGTTCTCCCCCAGCGCAACGACCATCATCCACACCGTCAAGAAGCAGGTAAAACAGCTCGAAGACATGAAGGGATTGAAGATCCGTGCCACCGGAAGGCTGGCCGACATCACGACGGCCCTCGGTGCGACGCCTGTTCCCATCGGAATGCCCGATATGTATGAATCCCTCCGCAAGGGCGTGGTCGATGGCACGATGTCCAACATGGAGACCTTGAAGGGCTGGAAGACNNATGAACAAGAAGAAGTGGGAAAGCCTGCCCCCCGACGTTCAGAAGACCATCACGGCCGTCACGGATGAATACAAGGAGAAATGGGCCCTCCTCTGGAACAACATCGACATCGAAGGCTTGGATTTCTTTAAGAAACAGGGCGGTGAGGTGATCGATCTGCCGGATGCGGAAGTGGCCCGGTGGATCAAGGCCTGCGACCCGGTCGTCGCCGACTTCAAGAAGGACCTGATGACCAAAGGATACAAGCTCGCTGAAGTCGACAGCTGGTTAAGTTTTATCAAAGAGCGAATCGAATACTGGAAAGGCCAGGAGAAGGCGAAGAAGATCGCGACGGTTTACAAATATTAACCACCCAAATCAGCCATTCACCCCCTGCTGCCGTGGGCAGGGGGTGAATGCAAAGGGCACGAGAGGTTACACGATGAAACTGAAAGCCACGGTGCTGGTTGACAATTATGCTTTCGGGATCAACGGCGTCCTGGCCCAGCATGGGTGGGCTGTTTTTCTGGAAACCGATCAGGGCAATTACCTGCTGGATACGGGGGCAGGCAAAATCATCATCAATAACGCCCATGTCTTGGGGGTTGATCTAACCTCAATCCAAGGCATTATCCTGAGCCACCATCATCATGACCATACCGGGGGTATTTTGGAGGTGCTGGAATATCTAAAACGCCCGGTGGATGTATACGCACATACGGAACTTTTTAAAGACAGTTATTCCACCCGGACGAATCAACTGAGCCATAGCGGCGTTCCTTTCAAACGCGAGGTTCTGGAATCAAAAGGGGCGAGATTCGATTTGAGCAAAGAGTTTCGGAGTATTGCCCCCGGCCTCTTCATGACAGGCCAAGTGCCCCGGCTGACCGCCTATGAGAAAGGGGAGCCTCATCAGGTCATCAGGGAAGCGCAGGGGCTGGTGCAGGATCCGCTTCAAGATGATCTGTCGGTCATCATTCCTACGGAAAATGGACTCTTCGTCATTCTGGGTTGCGCCCATGCCGGTATCGTCAATACCCTCAACTTTGCCATGAAGAGGATGAATGAAGACAGAATTCATACTGTTTTTGGCGGCACGCATCTGGGTCCCGTGGGGGAGGAGCAGCGGGAAGAAAGCATCAAGGCCTTGAAGACAATGAAAATAGCCCATTTGGGGGTTTCCCATTGTACGGGAATGAAAACGTCTGTCAGGCTGGCCCAGGAGTGGGGCGACAGATTCGTCTTTTGCAGTGTGGGGACGGTGTTTCAAGGATAGTGAGAAAAATCCTTTAAAACAGCGATGAACCGGAATGTGAATCATGGCCGAAAGTAACAGGACGCGGGCAATTCTTCTGCTGGTAGCCGCGGCCGTGCTCTGGAGTCTGGCCGGAGTGCTCATCAAATGGGTCTCCCTGCCTGCCCTTGCCGTGGCCGGGTTCCGGAGCGCCATTGCACTGCCGGTGCTGCTCATCTTTTTCGGCAGGCAGGCCGTCAATTTTTCGGCCGCCCAGCTNNACCCTTTTTGTCTCGGCCACCAAGCTCACCACCTCGGGCAATGCCATTCTGCTGCAATATACCGCGCCGCTTTACGTGGCGCTGCTTTCCGGGTGGCTGCTCCATGAAAGGACAAGGTGGTTCGACTGGACGGCCATTGCGGCCGTGCTGTGCGGCATGTCACTTTTCTTTCTTGATCAATTGAGCGCCGGCGGAC
>PMCE01000189.1:175-379 GCA_003154025.1 Syntrophaceae bacterium | reverse complement strand
TTCCAGCTCGGGCTCTCCTACGTATGCTATGCCGTGGCCATCAGGAATGTGACGGCCATGGAGGCCATTCTCATCCCGATGATTGAACCCATCCTGAATCCCCTCTGGGTACTATTGTGGATGGGAGAGAAGATGGGTTCCTGGGCGCTTTTGGGCGGGGTCGTGGTGATCCTCTCGGTCCTTTTCCGCGGCTTCATGGATTAC
>PMCE01000189.1:0-127 GCA_003154025.1 Syntrophaceae bacterium | reverse complement strand
ATAAAGACGGCCACATGCGGCCGCAGGTCTCCAGCTTCATGAAATATATGGGGCCGGGCCTGCTCGTGACCGTCGGCTTCATCGATCCCGGCAACTGGGCGGCCAATGTGGCGGCAGGCTCCACGTA
>PMCE01000179.1:151-3791 GCA_003154025.1 Syntrophaceae bacterium | reverse complement strand
GAGGTGATCGTGCGGCAGATGCTCCGCCGGGTGGTCATCAAGGAAGTGGGAGACTCCAATTTTCTGGTGGGGGAACACGTGGAAAGGCACATGTTTGAGGAGGAGAATGACCGGCTGAAGGCCCAGGCAAAGCAGCCCGCCACGGCCGAGCCGCTCCTCTTGGGGGTGACTAAGGCTTCCTTGAGCACGGAGAGTTTCATCTCCGCCGCCTCCTTCCAGGAGACGACCAAAGTCCTCACCCAGGCGGCCATCAGTGGGAAGACCGACTACCTGAGGGGATTGAAGGAAAACGTAATCCTGGGACGGCTGATACCCGCCGGGACCGGTATGGGGCGCTACCGCAACATGGGGATCAAGGTCGAGGGGGAAGAAGAAACCGAGAATTCAGAAAAATAGGTTCTTGACAACGCCATTTTAGTTGGTAAAATAAAGAGATTTCGTTATTTTTTGTCCGGAGGTTCAATGCCCACCATCAACCAACTGGTCCGATTCGGTCGTGAAAAAATAAAGTCCAGGACCGCAGCGCCGGCCCTGACCCGCTGCCCGCAGCGCCGGGGGGTTTGTATCCGGGTGTACACTTCGACCCCCAAGAAACCAAACTCGGCTTTGCGCAAAGTGGCCCGGGTTCGCCTGACCAACGGGTACGAGATCACGACTTACATTCCCGGCGTGGGGCACAATCTCCAGGAGCATTCGGTCGTGTTGATCCGCGGCGGACGGGTGAAAGACCTTCCGGGGGTGCGTTATCACGTCATCCGGGGGACCCTGGATTCTGCCGGGGTACAAAACCGCAAAAAGAGCCGCTCCAAGTACGGGGCCAAAAGGCCGAAGTGAGGAACCCATGCCCAGGAGAAGGGAAGTCACCAAACGTGAGATTCTGCCGGACCCAAAGTACAAGAACGCTTTGGTCGCCCGGTTCATTAACAATGTCATGGAACGGGGAAAGAAAAGCGTGGCCGAGGGGATCTTCTATGGAGCCATGGACCTCATCCAGCAGCGCACCCAAGAGGACCCGCTCAAGCTTTTCGAAAAATCGGTCAACAACGTAAAACCGGTTATCGAAGTAAAATCCCGGCGCGTTGGGGGGGCGACCTATCAGGTTCCCACCGAAGTCCGTCCCGAAAGACGAACGGCTTTGGCCATCCGGTGGCTGATTTCCTACTCCGGCGAGCGTTCCGAGAAGAGCATGCAGGAGAAGCTGGCGGCNNAACAAGGCTTTCGCCCATTATCGCTGGTAATAACCAATACCACGCCTAGAATTTGAAGGAAACGAGCCATGGGCCTCGCCCGGGCGGGGATTCTTGGCGCGGAGATGCTTTTCTTTTTTTCGAGGAAGGAATCCTTTGGCCAATCGAGGGCAGCTGGAAAAAACGCGGAACATCGGCATCATGGCTCACATCGANNGACTGGATGGAGCAGGAGCAGGAGCGGGGAATCACCATCACCTCCGCGGCCACCACCTGCACCTGGAGGGGGAATCTCCTCAACCTCATCGACACGCCCGGCCACGTGGATTTCACCATCGAAGTGGAACGCAGCCTGAGGGTCCTGGACGGGGCCGTAGCCGTATTCTGCGCGGTGGGCGGGGTGGAGCCCCAGAGCGAGACCGTATGGAGACAGGCGGACAAATACCATATTCCCCGGATCGCCTTCGTGAATAAAATGGACCGGGTGGGGGCTGACTATCCCCGGGTCGTCAAGATGATCCGGGAAAGGCTGAACGCCCGTCCCTTGGTCCTCCAGCTTCCCATCGGAGAAGAGGATAAATTCCGGGGAGTCATCGATCTGCTCCGGCGGAAGGCGATCCTCTATGACGATGAAACGATGGGGTCGCAGTTCCATGAAGAGCCGGTTCCGGACCACCTGATGCCGCAGGTGGAGATCTACCGGGAGAAAATCCTGGAGGCCCTGGCCGAAGCCGATGACTCTTTCATGGAGAAATATTTGGCCGGAGAAGAGGTCTCCCTGGAAAAAATTCAGGCCCTCATTCGTCGGGAGACGATTTCCGCCCGGCTGGTTCCGGTCGTGTGCGGGTCGGCCTTCAAGAACAAGGGGATTCAGCCCCTGCTGGATGCGGTGGTGGATTATCTTCCCTCGCCCCTGGATGTTCCCCCTATTCGGGGACTCCATCCGGACACCGGCCTGGAGGAGTTGCGGACTCCCTTGAACGGAGCCCCGCTGTCCGCGCTGGCGTTTAAGATCATGTCCGACCCCTACGTTGGGCAGCTGACTTTCTTGCGGATCTATTCGGGGTCGCTGGCCTCCGGGGCTTCGGTCTACAATTCCAACAAGGGGAGACGGGAGCGGATCGGCCGGCTGGTCAGGATGCACGCCAACAAGAGGGAAGAGATCAAGGAGGCCGGTGCGGGAGACATCGTGGCCGCCGTGGGGTTAAAAGAGACCAGGACCGGCCATACCCTGTGCGCCGAAGATCATCCCCTGGTCCTGGAAGCCATGGAGTTTCCGGACCCGGTGATCTCCATGGCCATCGAACCCAAGGCCAAGGGCGACCAGGAGAAGCTGGATGTGGGTCTTTATAAGCTTTCCCTGGAGGACCCCTCTTTCCGGATGTTCATGGACCCGGAGACGGGCCAGCGCATCATCTCCGGCATGGGTGAACTCCATTTGGAGATCATCGTGGACCGGATGATGAGAGAGTTCGGAGTCCCGGTTACCGTGGGCAAACCCATGGTCGCCTACCGGGAGACCATCACCCAGACGGCCAGGGCCGAAGGCAAGTTCGTCCGCCAGTCCGGCGGACGGGGGCAATACGGGCATGTGTTCCTGGAAGTGCAGCCCTTGCCCTCGGGAGAAAAATTTCAGTTTGTGGATGCCATCAAAGGGGGGACCATCCCCCGGGAATATATTCCGGCCGTGGAGAAAGGGGTCAGGGAGGCTGCCGGGAATGGAGTGCTGGCCGGCTATCCGATGGTGGACGTGAAGGTCACGCTCCTCGACGGGTCTTTTCATGAAGTGGACTCCTCGGAGATGGCCTTCAAGNNTTCAAGATCGCCGGTTCCATGGGGTTCAAGGAAGGGGCCAGACGGGCCCATCCCATCCTCCTGGAGCCCATCATGGCCGTGGAAGTGGTAGTCCCCGAGGTCTTCGTCGGGGAGGTGACCGGAGACCTTTCCTCCCGGCGGGGGAAGATTCTCAACCTGGAATCCCGGGACTCATTGCGGATTCTGGAATCCCGGGTGCCCCTGGCGGAGATGTTCGGATACGCTACCCAGCTCCGTTCGAATACCCAGGGCCGAGCCACTTACACCATGCAATTTTCCCATTATGAACGCGTGCCCGCCGCGATTGCCGAAGAGGCCATTGAGCAGGCCCGCCGCAGTCAAGGCGCCAGCAGCCGCCGTCAGGGATGACCGAGAGAAGGAGGGGATATGTCGAAGAAGAAGTTTGAGCGGACGAAGCCGCACGTGAATGTGGGGACGATCGGGCATATTGATCATGGGAAGACGACGTTGACGAGTGCGATCACGAAGTGTTTGGCGCAGAAGGGGTGGGCGGAGTATGTGTCGTTTGATCAGATAGACAAGGCGCCGGAGGAGAAGGAGCGGGGGATCACGATAGCGACGGCGCATGTGGAGTATGAGACGTCGAAGCGGCATTATGCGCATGTGGATTGTCCGGG
>PMCE01000179.1:0-138 GCA_003154025.1 Syntrophaceae bacterium | reverse complement strand
ATGCCGCAGACGAGGGAGCATATATTGTTGGCGAGGCAGGTGGGGGTGCCGTGTATCGTGGTGTTTTTGAATAAGGTGGATATGGTGGATGATCCGGAGTTGATCGAGTTGGTGGAGTTGGAGTTGCGGGAGTTGTTG
>PMCE01000092.1 GCA_003154025.1 Syntrophaceae bacterium | reverse complement strand
TCCGCTGGGAGGAGTTCAAATGGATCGGCCAGGTCTACTCGACCTACTTTACCGTCTGCGTCAGCGCCGAATCCCCCTGGAAGACCATGGAAGAGGTTCTCGACCATGCCAGGAAAAACAAGGTAAGCCTCCGGCACGGAACCTCCGGCCACGGCGGGGGCTCCCATATCCTTTCAGAAGGATTTGCCAAGGCCGCCGGCATCAAGCTGACCCAGATCCATCACAAGGGGGATGCCCCCTCCCTCGTGGCGCTGGCTTCCAAGGAAACGGATATCAGCTGCGCCCCCATCGGTTCGGTCCGGCCCCTGGTGGAGGCGGGGAAGATCAAGATTCTCGCCTTCCAGTCGGAGTGGCGTTCCCCCCTCTTCCCCGGCATCCCGACCTTGAAGGAGAAGGGGATCGACTACACGGCCATGTCCTTCGAGGGTTTGATCACTCCCAGGGACACCCCGGACCCCGTCATGTCCGTGCTGGAGAGCGCCTTGGAGAAGACGATGAAGGACCCCGGTCTGGCTGAAGCTTTCAAGAAATTCGACTTCAACGTCGAATACAGGAAACACAAGGATTTTACCGCCTACGTCGAGCGGCACGACAAGAAGTTCCAGGAGATCTTGAAGGAGATGGGAATGATAAAATGATTGCGGAAGGCGGAGTGCGGATGGGAAGATGAAAAGCGGCAATACCTTCAGGCCAAGGCGGCTTGAGGATGGATCGAGGGAAAGCCAGATGAACCAGCGCGGGGGATGGACCGGTACGATTCTGCAAGTCGACCTCTCGGAAAAGAAAGTATCTTCCGAAGAGGTTGAGCCCGGCCTTTATAAAGCCTTTTTGGGAGGCCGGGGGTTCAACATGTGGACGCTCTTTCAAAACCTTACGAAGGAGGTCCATCCCTTCGATCCGCGGAACGTCCTGGTCTTCGGCGCGGGGCCTCTCGTGGGGACCCCGACGCCGTCCAACGGAAGGTATAACGTATCGAGCCGTTCTCCCCTGACCACGCTGCTGGGCGATGCCAACTCCGCCGGCCTGTGGGCTCCAGCGCTGAAAAAGGCCGGTTATGACGGCCTGGCGATTCGGGGAGCCGCCGACCTGCCCGTCTATCTGTTCATCACCGGCGAAAGGGCCGAAATACGAAATGCCGCGCATCNNGAGCATGGGGAGAACGCCCGGGTGCTGGCCATCGGCCCGGCCGGAGAGCGCCGGGTCCGTTACGCCTGCATCATGAATGACGTCGACCGGGCGGCGGGACGGACCGGCAACGGAGCCGTCATGGGCTCGAAAAAATTGAAAGCCATTGTCGTTGCCGGCCGGGGGCGGGTGGCGATGGCCGATCCCGAAAGAGCGCGGGCCGTAGCCCGGGAGATCAACGCGGTCATGCGCGCCGCGCCGAGTTTCAAGGCCCGCTCCCAGCTGGGCACCACGATGTGCACGCTCCTTTACAACCAGATGGGGGTCCTGCCGACCCGCAACCACCAGACCGGGGTTTTTGCCGGGGCCGAAGGGATCAGCGGGGAGCGGTTGAAGGAAGAGTACGTGACCCGCGCGAAATCCTGTTTCTGCTGCCCGATCCATTGCAGCCGCACCTCGGAGATCAAGTCGGGCAAATTCGCCGGCACCCGCATGGAAGGGCCCGAATTCGAAACGCTCGTGGCCATGGGCTCCAATCTCGGCAGTGACGATCTGGAGTCGATCCTCTACCTGAACCGGCGGCTGAACGACCTGGGCCTGGACAGCATCTCCACCGGAGGGGCCATCGCCTATGGGATGGAGTGCTTTGCCGCGGGGCTGATCGGTCCGAAGGAGACCGACGGCCTGGAATTGACCTGGGGCAATGTCGCGGCCGTGATAACGCTGATCGACAGGATTGCCTACCGCCAGGGCTTCGGCGATCTGCTGGCGGCAGGGGTGAGGGAGGCCGCCAAACAGATCGATGGCTCGGAACGGTATGCCCTCCATATCAAAGGGATGGAAGTTCCGGCCCAGGAGGTGAGGGGGCTCAAGGCCTGGGGGCTGGGCTGGGCCGTGGCCAGCCGGGGCGGCGACCACTGCCGGGCCTTTCCCGTGATGGAGACGGTCTGGTCGCCCAAGCAGACCCTGCTTTTTTTCGGCAGTGAAAAGGGGGCCGACCGCTTTGCCTACGAGGGGAAGCCGGCCATGGTCAAGTGGGCCGAGGACCTGGGGGCCGTCGTGGACTCCCTCGGACTTTGCAAGATGCGCTATGTCTCCATGGGGGTTTCGCCGGAGCTGATCGCCGCGGCTTTGCAGGCCGGGACCGGGATCGAAACGGACGCCCGGGAGCTCCTGCAGGCGGGCGAACGGATCAACAACCTGGAGCGGCTGCTGAATCTCAAGCTGGGGTTGTCTCCCTCCCTGGACACCCTGCCCGCGCGCTTTGTCGAAGAGCCGCTCCCGGAGGGCCCGAGCCGGGGCGAGGTGGTCGCGATCGAGCCGATGGTTCAGGAATATTACCGTTTGCGAAAATGGGACCCCGACACCGGCTATCCCCAT
>PMCE01000469.1:2141-9767 GCA_003154025.1 Syntrophaceae bacterium | reverse complement strand
GGAACCTGAGGGTCCAGATTCTTGACAATTCGGATGTTCTGGAAGACCGCTTGCCGTTCCACCAGGGCAAGGGTGTGGAGGATCAGGTCGTTGATGTTGCAGGGGCGCTTCTGGGGTTTGCTCTCCCGGGCGAAATCGAGAAGGCCCCGAGCGATGGCGGAGACCCGGGTGGTCTCCCTCACGATCAATTCCAGTTCTTTCTGCAGCTCGGGGTTGTCCTTCAGCTTACGCATCAGGAGGTGGGAGAAGGTCAGAATGCCGGTGAGGGGGCTGTTGATCTCGTGGGCCACGCCGGAGGCCAGCCGTCCCAGGGAGGCCAATTTCTCCGACTGCATCAGCTGGACCTGGATCTTCCGCAGCTGCTGGCTGCGCTCTTCCACCTTCTCTTCCAGGACTCGCCCGTAATCTTCCAGCTCCTGGCGGGCCTGCTTGAGGCGGACGAGCATATGATTGAACGATTCGGCCAACTGCCCGATTTCGTCGCGGGAAGTAATGGGGACCTCATGGGACAGGTCCCCCTCCGCGATCTTTCTCGTGGAGGCAACCATCTCCTTGAGGGGGCGGATGATCCCGGTGGTGATGAAGAAGGAGAGGAGGAGCACGAGGAGAACCCCGAGCACGCCGATTCCGAAGAAGCTGTAAACCACCTTGTTCCGGAGGTCCGTGTAGGGGGCCTCCAGCATCCCCACATAGAGAATCCCCACAATCTTCCCGGACAAATCCCGGATGGGTTCGTACCCGGTGATATACCAGTCGTGGACGACAAAGGCCCGGTCGAGCCAACGTTGTTCTTTTCCCACCACGGCCTGGTAGACCTCTTCAGAGACTCGCGTCCCGATCGCCCGGTTGCCATGCTCATCCCGGACATTGGTGGAGATGCGGAGGTCTCCCTGGAAGATGGTGGCGGTTCCCATCTCCTTTCCCTGGTAACGCCCTTCGCCGTAGAGCAGGTCTTTCACCTGGTCCACAATCTGGTAGTTCCGGTTCAGGAGCACGCCCCCGTAGAGGACCCCGGCCAGACGTCCGGACTCATCCCAGATGGGAGCGGCCGCTTTAAGCATCATCCCGGAAGTTTCCCGGTCCGCGGGTACCTCCCTCGCCTTGGGGGTAGGGACGAAAAGGGTAAAGGCCCGCTCAGCCAGGTCGCTTCCTTCCTTCTGCAGCTCCTCCCGCGGGACGATGACCGTGGAGGCCACCGGCTCTCCCTTCATCGCCCTGGCCACCAGAAGATCGCCCGCCTGGGAATCTCCGGTCTGGAAAGGATGGTGGGTTCTCAGGATGACCTTCCCCTGGGCATCCGTAAGGGTCAGGGTGTCCAGGCCGAAGTCCCTGCGCCGCTTAATCAGGAAATCGGCCAATTTTTTCAACCTGCCCGACTCTAAGTAATCCGATAGGGTCCGCCCCGAAGCGGTGAGGTGGACCACGTCACTTACCCGTCTGAGGGATTGGTTGTAGACCAGCGACGCCGTGCTCAGGTCATACCGGACTTTATTCCGGGCTTGAGAGATGATGGTATCGCCCACAAGTTCGGTTCCGATCAGTGAGGAGAGGATCCCTCCCGCAATGACCACAAAGAGAAAACTGAAGACGAGCTTAGTACGGAGGGATAGACGGTTCACCATGGGGATGCGGGAAAAAATGCGGAGGAATTGGATGGGATCCATGATTTACCGGAAGAGGGTTATTTTTCGCCTATTATAGATGGCCGGAGGGGATAAGTCAACGAAAGGTCTATGAAAGGCCTATGAAAGTGCTGCGGTGCCGCGGTGCTGACGTCCAAAGGGTAGAATGCTCCCGTGCGTGGGGACCGCTAACCCCCGGGGTTTCATCGCCTCAGCGCCTTTTTGAAGATTGACTTTTCCCACAAATTGTTCAAGAATTCATTATAAATGTAAGGAATTCTGGAAGATCCCATGAAAACCGAGATAAAACTCTTTGCCAATTTCCGGGAGTATCTTCCCCCGGGGAGTGAAAAATATTCCTGCTGGCTGGATCTGGAGGAGGGGACCACTATCGGCCAGGCTTTGGAGAGACTGAAGATCCCCCTCTCGGATCCGATGATTGCCCTGGTCAACGGGCTTCACCGGACCTTCGANNGATTGGAAGAAAATAGCCGCATTTTTCTGGGCTTTTCATTTGTCTCACACTTGCACTGGCACGGTGACCGACTTGAGGCTCTTCAGTCCGCATTCGCCATTTCCGGTATTCGTGATGAAATCCTGACCGCAAAGGAGAACCTTTGAACACATTAACGCTTTGGAGTTTGGGACAGCTTTTCCCGGGAGGGAAGAGCGGAGGATTTGGGGGGGGCATCGTGGATTTGATCCTCTACTCGGGCCCGGTGGTGAAGATCGTCCTCCTCATCCTCCTCTTCTTTTCCATCTTATCTTGGGCCATCATCTTTTCCAAATTCCGTCTCATCCGGCTGGCCGACGGCGAGTCCAAATCCTTCCTTCGGGTTTTTTGGGAAGGGAAACAATTTGCCTCGATCTTTGCGGAATCGAAAAAGCTGCGGCATAGCCCCACGGCGGAGATTTTCCGCGCCGCCTATACGGAGCTGACGAAGCTCAGCCAGGCCAAGAGCAACCCCGATAGCTCCCGAAAGACCACCGATCCCACTGCTTTCAGCATGGAGCTGAGCGGCGTGGAGAATATCAACCGGGCGATGCGCCAAGCCCTGACCTCCGAGGTGACCAAGCTGGAAAAGGCCCTGGGCTTCCTGGCTACGACCGGCTCCACGACGCCTTTCATCGGCCTCTTCGGGACGGTTTGGGGGATCATGGATGCCTTCCGGGGGATCGGGATGCGGGGTTCCGCCACCCTGGCCGTCGTCGCCCCGGGGATCTCGGAGGCCCTGATCGCCACGGCCGCCGGCCTGGCCGCGGCCATCCCGGCAGTGGTGGCTTACAACTACTATATCAGCCGGATCAAGGTGCTGAACGCCCAGATGGAAAACTTCGCCTCCGAGCTGCTGAACATCATCGAAAGGCACTTCCTGAAGGCCTAATTGGGGGGGCAGCTTATCGGATGCGGAGGAGCCGAAGGGAAATAGAAAGGCTGGAAAGGAAATGCGAAATCCGAAACAAACTCAAAACTCAGCCTGTCTAATATTCCAAACGGGAAAGATAACCCCGGATTGGCGCGAATAAGAAGGTAAAAGAACATGCAGGGTCCCCGAAGCGAAAGCCGCCCCATGGCGGACATCAACGTAACTCCCCTGGTCGACGTGATTCTGGTCCTCCTGATCATCTTCATGGTAACCGCTCCCATGATGCAGCAGGGGGTTGATGTGGACCTTCCCCAGACCACGTCGCAGCCTATGGAAGGGCAGGAACAGCGGCTGGTGGTCACGATCAACGCCAAACGGGAGGTCTTTCTCAACCAGGAGAAGGTGGACCCCGCTCTCCTTCGCCGGCATCTGGAGCGGTCCACTGCGGCCAGGCTGAACCGCGAGGTTTTCCTGCGTGCCGATCGGAGCGTCCCTTACGGATTCGTGGTCCGGATCATGGCCGAGATCAAGAATGCCGGAATCGAGAAGCTGGGCATGGTCACGGAGCCCTTTGAAACGAGGAAATGAAAACTTCCGCCAGCATCCAGGTCCTGAGTTACACCCCTCATCAAGCGAGGATGGGGGGGATGTTCGTTCTTTCTTTGTTCCTGCATCTGGCGGCCGTCTCCGCGGTGTTCTTTGTCCCCAACCTATCTTCCCAACGAACCTATTATTCCCCCGTCTATTCGGTCCGCCTGGTCAATGTGCAACCGAGCCTTCCCGCGGGGGGGGCGGTCGAAGCGAAGAAGGAAGCCCTGCCCCCGGCCTCTCTTCCCACGGCGGAAAAGGCCAGACCCAAAGAGAAGGAGAAACCCGTTTCCCTGGCTACCAAACCGAAGGAGGACGAGGCGAAGGTCAACGAGGCGATCGAAAGGCTCCGCCAGCGGCGGGAGGGAAAGAAGGTGGATACCGCCATTGATCAACTCCGGCAGCGCCAGGAAGAGAAGAACATGGATTCGGCGATCGATCGGATTCGCGGAGAGAGGGAGGCCAAGCAGATCGACTCGGCCATCGAGCGGATCCGGAAGCGAGTGACCGTCGGAAGCTCGGGGGCCGTCGAGACGGGCGAAGCCGGAACCGGCGGGGCCTCATCGGGATTCATGTCCATCAAGCATAAGATGTATTACAACCTGATCTGGCAGCGCATCCGCAGCGCCTGGGTACTCTCGGAGGGAGCCCTGGGGGGCAAAAAAGACCTGGAGACCATCATCGCCATCCGGATCGCCAAGGACGGGCAGATCGAAGAGATCCAGTTTGAGAAAAAATCCGGCAATGCCCAGTTGGACGAATCGGCCCTGCGGGCCATCAAGAAAGCCAACCCCCTTCCCCCGTTGCCTCCCGGGTTTGAAGGGGATAAATTTGACGTGGGAGTTCGCTTCACTCCCTCGGACCTTTGAGGGGTTTCCATGAAAAAAATCTTTCTCCTGATTCCGGCGATTCTCCTCTTCACCCTTCTCCTCGGCCCTCATCTGTGGGCCAAGGTCTACATCGACATCCGGTCCCCTTCCTTCCGCAAGTTCCCCGTCGGAATCGCCACCTTTAAAACTGCCACCCCCACCAACCGGGACATGCAGCTAGGGGAGAGGGGCACGGAGATTCTGAAGAACGACCTGGACATATGCGGGTTCTTCGCCCTGATTACTCCGTCAGCCTCCCTGGAAAAGGATCTCCAATCCGGAGAGAGCAGTCCTTCGGCCAAGCCGGGGGAGGGACAGTTGGGTGCGGACTCCGAAACAGTCGACTTCCGGCCCTGGGCCAATCTGGGGGCGGAGGCACTGGTGGTGGGAACAGTCTCCTTCCGCGATGGGGCACTCACGCTAGACGCCCGCCTCTACGATGTGGTCAAAAAGGAAATGATCGTGGGGAAGCGCTACATCGGGGAGATTACCGACTTGTCTCGCATGGTCCACCGCTTTGCCGATGAAGTTGTCTTCGCCCTCACCGGAGAGCGGGGATTCTTCCAGACGAAGATCATCTTTGTTTCCCAGACGGGAGGATTCAAAGAGCTCTACATGATGGATTACGACGGGCGAAACGTAGTGCAAGTCACGAACCACAAATCCATCATCCTTTCCCCGCGAGTCTCCCCGGACGGGACCAAGGTCATCTTCACGTCCTATAAGTTCGGGAACCCCGACCTGTTCCTCAGGGACCTGCGGACGGGCGAGGAAAAGAGGATCTCCAGCTATCCAGGCCTGAACATGTCGCCGGCGTGGTCTCCGGATGGGAAAAGGATCGCGCTCACTCTGAGCAAGGACGGGAACCCGGAGATCTACACCATGAATGCGGACGGCAGCGGCCTGACTCGCCTGACGAACCATCCGGCCATCGACGTATCTCCCACCTGGTCGCCCGACGGCCAGAGGATTGCCTTTGTCTCCAGCCGGGGGGGCAATCCCCAGATTTACGTGATGCGGGCCAACGGGCAGAACATCCAGCGGCTGACCTTCGAAGGGAATTACAATACCCACCCGGCCTGGTCTCCCCGGGGAGAACGGATCGCCTTCGACGCCACCCTCGGGGGCGGAAGGAACATCAGCATCATCAACGCCGATGGGTCGGATTTGAAGGTGCTGACCGCGAACATGGGACAGTGCGAGATGCCTTCCTGGTCGCCCGACGGGCGCCATTTGGTCTTCAGCGCGACCCGCGACGGAGACCCCCGGATTTTTCTGATGGATGCCGAGGGTACCCGAATAAAAAGGTTGACATTTCAAAGGGGAAATGATACATATCCTTACTGGATTCCCCTTGTTCGCGATTCTACACGCTAAATTCTTAGAATTCAGAAATATGAAAAGGAGGTTAGAAAATGCTGAAAAAATCTTCGTGGTGGGTGATCCTTATCGTTTCCATCGTCGCCGTCAGCTTCCTGGCGGCCGGATGTTCGAAAAAGGCGATGATGAAGGAAGAAGTGGCCGGCAAGCCGGCCCCTTCGGTAGAGGTGAAGAAGGAAGAGCCCCCGCCACCCCCGGCGCCGCCGAAAGTTGAAGAGGCTCCGGCCCCCGCGCCTGCTCCGCCCCCGCCCGAACCCAAGGTAGAGGCGGCTCCGCCCAAAGAGGTTGCGCCCATCGACCTGGTTAGCCTCCGCCTTCAGTTTGCCTTTGATGATTACTCTCTCTCCAGCAAAGCCAAAGAGAACCTGGAAAAGCTCGCCGCCTGGATGAAAGAAGCCGAAGGAGCCAAGATCCAGGTCGAAGGCCATACCTGCGAGATCGGGACCAACGAGTACAATTTGGCCCTTGGCGAGCGCCGGGCCAACAGCGCGAAGACTTACCTCGAAGGCCTGGGGATTGCTTCGGGGAGACTCTCCACCATCAGCTACGGGGAAGAGCGCCCCTTGGATCCCGGCCACACCGAAGAAGCCCGCTCCAAGAACCGCCGGGATGAATTCGTGATGGTCAAATAGTTTTCCTTCCCTTCCAAGGAGCTCTTCTCAGCGGATAGATCGTCCAAAACTGAGAAGGGCTCCTTGTGCTTTGAGCCGATCCGATGAAAATTGCCGGGAAAATACTATATTGCGCTCTGTTCCTCCCCGTCGTATGGTTCCTCGGCGGGTGCGCCACCCAGACCGATCTGGACGCGGTTCAGCGGGACAGCAACAATATGACCAAGGAAGTTCTCGGGCTGCAGCGCAACCTGTACGACCTGAACGGAGAGATCAAGGAATTTTCCGGCAAGCTGGACAAGATGGAAAAACGCACCGCTGATCTTCAGCGGGACGTGGGCTCCCTGAGCGGAGACATGAAGGCCAAGGTGGGGTCGCTGACGAAGGAGATGGAAAGCAGCAGTCAGCCAATGCGGCGTTACCAGGCGGATCTGGGAGCCCGGATGGATAAGCTGCAACTGGACGTCCAGAATCTCACCGGACGGTTCGAGGAGAGCAAGTATTTCGCCGAGAAGACCTTCGGGGCGACGAAGAATTATCAAACCCGCCTGGAGGAGCTGGAAAAGCGGGTAGCGGCCCTCAGCAAGAATCTGGAGGGAGTAGAGAAAAAGACCGAGCCGGCGGTCAAACCGATAACGGAGAAGGGGGAAGAAGAAAAGCCCCCCATGGTCGTTTCTCCCTCTGAACCTTCCAAAGAAACCCCGGGCAAGAAATCGGCCCCCCCTCCGAAGGCCGTAGCCGGTCCGGACGAGGCCTACAAGAAGGCCTACGACCTGTACAATAAGGGAAGCAACGAAGATGCCCAGAAGGAGTTTAAGAAGTTTCTGGAGGCCTATCCCAAATCCAAGTACGCCGAGAACGCCCACTTCTGGCTGGGGGAATGCTATTTTGGCCAGAAGAAATATGAAGACGCCATCCTGGAGTACGATGAAGTCATAAAGAAATATGCGAAAGGCAATAAGGTTCCCGACGCCCTCTACCGGCAGGGAATGGCCTTTTGGGAGATGAAGGACACGACCAACGCCAAACTCATCCTGAAAGAAGTCGTCCGCCGCTTCCCGCAATCCGACCAAGCCAACCGGGCCCGCAAAAAGCTCAAGGAGCTCGGATAATCACCTAAAAACCGTAAGTCGCGAGTCCCAAAGGGTAAATGCCCCCTCCCTTTCACCTGACGAGTTGCTGCATTTCC
>PMCE01000469.1:0-2123 GCA_003154025.1 Syntrophaceae bacterium | reverse complement strand
GGTGGGGGAAGAGAATCCCTTTCACCTCCCGGAAGGAGGAAAAGGAGAGGTGGTAGGATATTCCCGGACGGGTGAGATCGGCCCGGAGGATGTGGAAGGACCCAGGGTGGACCCAGAGGGTCTGGGCTTCTCCGCGCGACGGGGAATGGAGGTCCAAGACCCAAAGCCCTTCCTTTGAATCCGGGCGGAGGGAAATCCTCTCCGGCTCCATGGGGGGCAGTCCTCCCAGGAGAAAGGCGACCATCTCCTCGGGATGGAGAGCCAGGGGGAGGACGAAAGAAAGAGCACGGGGTTCGAACGCTCCCTGGTAGTACTTATTCTCTTCAGGAATGTAGAGCCGGATTTCTTTCCCGTCCGTTACGATGTAGAGAAGAGGAGTTCCCAGTGGACTGAGGCTCTCCACCCGAAGATACCCCGAGCGACGGGCGAAGAGGACCTGCTGGTTGGTGAAGGATTTCTCCGGAGAAGAAATTTTGACTTGAGCCAAACCCTTCAGCCCCTGAAGCGCCTCCTGGCGGGCCGTCACCTGCCGGAAGACTTCTTCCGCCGAAGGGGTCACCGAGGGGAGGGTGGGAATGGCAGCACAGGCGCTGAGGAGAAGAGGGATCAGGAGAGAAAGCAGGAAGGGCCGTTCCGGCCTCATGGACGTTTCTTCTCCTGCCGGAGCTTCTTGAGCTTGTCCTGCACCTCGGTCTTCTTGGGGTCGAGCTTGAGGGACCGTTCATACATCTGGATGGCCTTTTCCACCTGATTCTGCTTGCCGTAGACATCCCCCAGGTGTTCGGCGATGACCGGGTCCTCCGGGACCAGCTGGTGGGCTTTCTCCAGCTCGGCCACCGCTTTATCGATCTCCCCCTTCTTGAAGTAGAGCCATCCCAGGCTGTCGGTGATGTACCCGTCATCGGGTTTCAGCTCCAGGGCCCGCTTGATGAGCTTTTCGGCTTCTTCGAGCTGCATGCCCCGGTCCGCATAGGTGTAGCCGATATAGTTCAGCGCCTGGGGATGGTCCGGCTGGATCTCCAGGACTCTGCGCATCTGGGCGATGCACTCCTGCCAGTTCCCCGCTTTGTCGTACAGAACTCCCAGACTAAAATAGATCTTTTCGTCCTTGGGAGCAAAGGCCAGGGCTTCCTTGAGAAGACGGATCCCTTCTCCGTACTGGTTCTTCTTTTCGTACAGGGAGGAGAGAAAGCGGTAGAGGTCGGGGTTGTTCGGTTTTGCCTGGATGGCCGCCTTCAGCGCCTGGATGGCCTCATCGACCATTTCCTGCTTTTCAAGGATGAAGGCCTGCTGGATCTGCGCATCCACGAAGAAGGAAGATTGGGAGGGGATTTTCTTGAACTCCTCCAGCGCCTGTCCATACTCCTTTTTCTCTTCGTACACCGTGGCCAGGTAGTAGCGAACCCGATGGTCGTTGGGTTTGGAGGAGAGGACCATGGCGAACTGGGAGATGGCTTCGTCGTAGCGACCCTGCTCGAAGTAAATCAGCCCGATCTTGGTCCGCACATCCTGGTTCTGGACGGACAACTTTTCGGCGGCTTGAAATTCGGTCAAGGCCTCGCTGAGTTTCTTCTGCCGGATGTAGACCTGCCCCAGGCGTTCATGGGCCTCAGCATGGGAGGGATTCGCGGCCAGGATTTCTTTCAGAACCTGGATGGCCTTCTCATTCTCCTGCTGGATTTCGTAAATGAGAGCCAGGTCCAAGAGCGCCGGTTCAAACTGGGGCCGGATTTGGAGGACCGACTCGTAATGGCTCTTGGCGTCCTCAAAACGCTTCATCTCGGCGTAGACCCGGGCGAGGTAATAATGTCCCATCAGGGATTGGGGGTCGATTTCCAGAAGCTTCTGGAGGTAGGAGACGGCCTGGTCATAATTTTTCGCTTCGGCATTCAGCGTCCCCAGAAAGAGGAGCGCCTCCTGGCTTCGGGGATCGATCTGCATAAGGGTCTGATAAGTTTGAATGGCCTTGTCCCGCTGGTTGAGGGAGAGATAGAGACCTCCGAGGAGCAGATAGGCCTGGGTATTTTTGGGGTCGGCCTGGATGGCCTTTTCGGCCTGCCGCAACGCTTTTTCCGGAAAGCCCTGTTTGAGATAAATCGACGCCAGGTTGGTGTGCAGGGAAG
>PMCE01000005.1 GCA_003154025.1 Syntrophaceae bacterium | reverse complement strand
GAGGACCGCGAAGGCGGCCGCGTAATAAAAGCGGTGGGCCGGATTATCCCCGGTGAAGCACGAAACCGCAATGCCCACGGCGATGAACTGAGCCAGGGAGAGATCCAGGAAAATAACTCCCCTCTCGAGGATGTGGATTCCGAAATAGGCGTGGATCAAGATCAGGATGACGCAACCCAGAAAGGGAATAATCAAGAACTGGAAGGCTTCCATTGGGTCTCCTTATTTCAGCGCGGCAAGAACTTGGTCCATCAAAGAGAACCAGTCCTTGCAGGCCGGTGTTGCCCCCACATCATGGGCGACCACGATGTATTTCACCCCGCTCTTCTGAGATAAAAAAGTCACTTCACGGGTCCCGTAATACGAAGTCGTCAGGATGGCATCCGGTTTCATTCTCTTGGCCAACTCGATGATCTTTTCGACCCAACCGGCCGAAGGGGGAATTCCGGGTTTCTGCTCGACGTACCCAAGGATCTCGAAAGCGAATTCATTGGCCAGGTATTCGAAAAATTTATGATAGGGAATAAATTTCTTTCTTTTCAGATTGTATTCCCCCCACGCTTTTTCTTTTTCCTTATATTTATCCTGCCAGATGGCGAGGTTCTGCCGATAGAAGGACGCATTTTCTGGATCGGCGGCTGCCAGGATCTCGGTGATCCCTCCCGTCACCCGGTAGATGTTCTTGGGTGAGAGGTGGTAATGGGGGTTCCCCAGAGGATGCACGTCCCCCATGCTTCGATTGACGGCGTCCGGCTTTTCAATGACTTCGACGAATTGAGAGCAATCGACATAACCTGGGGTCCCGGGCTGAATCTTCGGGTTCCGGGAGGATTCGACCAGGACCGGCAGATATCCGATCTCGAGCTCCAGGCCGTTGAACAACAGCAGATCCGCCCGGCGCACTTCGAGAATCATGCTCGGCTTGGCCTCCACGTAATGCGGGTCCTGATTGGGCTTCACCAGCGTGGTAACATTGATTTTGTCCTTTCCGATATCGCTGG
Organism: Syntrophaceae bacterium; assembly: GCA_003154025.1. The sequence goes on along the minus strand of PMCE01000005.1, from coordinate 1,591 downwards.
CCAGGCTTCCGACCCACGGCAGGGTGGCGACGACATTCAACTTGGCTAGGGCCGGACTCGCCCAAATTAGAAGGCAGGCTATTGCCAAGAAGCCTCTGCGAATCATTCCAGACCTCCCTTTCTCAATACGCGTGGGCCCCGTGAGCTCCCACGGCCAAGAGAAACTGCAAAAAGACTTCCTGATTCAGCTTATTGGGATCTGACTTGTCGTAATTATACTGCAGTCGGATCCGGGAAAATTCGGTGGGATTGAATTCGAGAGCTCCGGTCCAGCGATAGGGCTGGCCGGAATAATTTTGCTTTTCGCCGGCGAGCAATACCTCATCTTTAAAGATGGCCATGCGGTCAAACCGGACACCGATTCTCCACCGATCCATTTGATAAAGTCCCTGAATATAGAAGCCATCCTGGTTCCTTTTCAAGGATTCCGCCGTCAAGGGGACCGTATTCGTCAAATCGCCCTTCTGGTGGCGGTACAGATATTCGGACTGCAGAACAAAGCTTTGCCACCGAGAAGGCTTCCATTTATAGGTGAATTCCAAACCGTAAAGAACGCTGTTTCCCTGAAGCACGGTATTCGGCGCAAACGAGGTTGTATTGGTTTTCCCCCCGACGACTGAACCCCCGAATAAAACGGAATGGTTGCTTCCAAGGTCAAGGGAAGATTTGACGAACCCGGTATAGGCATGGGGACCCCCATCGGGGCCAAAGAGGGTGTCGTTATCCCCCTGCAAGACTTCCCCTCCCAAAATCGTATAAATGGGAAGATTGGGCAGATAGGTCACCTGGGCTCCTTTTTCAATCAACCTTCTCCAGCGCCGCCGGAAAAAAGTTTATAGGCAAGGGGAGCATCCACGAAGTCCCAGGCATGAGGATGAAAAGCATTGAAACGGCCGAACCCGCTCTTAAATTTTCCGCCTTTGACCTGCAGCCCTGCGGGGAGGGAAGTGGTCACGAAGTAGGCCTCTTCTATTTCAATCCCGTTCTCGGTAATGGGAAGCGTCGCATAGAGGTTGAAATAGGGGTCCACCGGGGCGAAAAATCCCAATTCCAATGACCGCAGGTTGAATCCCTCGTCAAAAGGAGGATCCTGAGGACCGATGAATCCGGGTCTGCTCCTCGATTGCAGTTCTTGTGTTGATAAGCTGGAATGATAATATTCAGTATCCAGGATGATGCTGATGGCGGGGTTCATCAGTCCTGGAGTGGCCGCCTGTTTGGTCAAAGAATAGGGCGTCAGCGTAGAAGCCGAAGGGACGTAAATCCCCCTGGATTTGTCGTCGAGCCGGTAATCGCGCTGCGGAGTCGGTGCGGCCGGGGGCGGTTCGAGAGCTTTGGCCTGTTTGGATTGCTCCTTCAATTCCTCCAGAGCTTTCTGCTGCTCTTTTAAGATGTCCTGCTGTTTCTGGATGGTCTCTTCCAATTTTTTGATTCGTTCCTCCAGGGGCTCGGCCCACCCCGCCTGAACCCCAAAGACCAGAAATGCGAATAGCATCAAGAAAAAGGTGCTCATTTCTCCCTCCTCTTGGCTGACCAGGGAATTTCAACTCTTCCATCGGAACATCCACTAATGTTTCTCTATTCCCTACCG
>PMCE01000296.1 GCA_003154025.1 Syntrophaceae bacterium | reverse complement strand
ACAATGGCCCGGATTACGGCATTCAGCCCCGGGCAGTCTCCGCCGGCGGTCAGAACTCCGATGCGTTTGATCTTCACTTCCCCGATCCCTCCCCTAAAATGTGTTTAGCGAAAAGACAAAAAGTCGTGTGCCGCGAGGCTCCGGGAGAAATAAAAGGAGCGTCCGGGAAATTTCTGCCGCAGGTTCAGCCTTTTTCCCATCCCCCGGGACTCGCGCCTCGATCCTCGGGATATACCTTTCGGAATGGTTATTTCCTATCTTTTCGGCCTTTTATTCCGTAATCTGAAATGGCGCAATCATGGTCGGTACCGGCACTTCGATCACCACGGGTTGGTTACAGTCCAATGCCTCCCGCAAGGCTTTTCCCAGCCGTTCCGGGGTAGCCTTTAAGCCCTTAACCCCAAACACTTCCGCCAGTTTGGCAAAATCCGGGTTGTTCAATTCCGTGCCCACGGTCCTGCCCCGAAAATTCACCAATTGATCGCTCTTCGTGGAGCCGTAGGCCTGGTCGTTGAAGACGATGGTGACCAGGTTGATCCCGTATCTTACCGCCGTAGCCAGCTCGGCGCAGGCATACATAAATCCTCCGTCCCCGACCACGCAGACGACCTGTCGATCCGGAGCGGCGATTTTAGCCCCCAGGGCGGTGGGAAAAGAGAAACCCAGGGTCGCAAAATAGGAGGAGGTGATAAAGGTGCGGGGACGCCTGACTTCATAAGCCAGGTTGGACCAGTAACCGAGGTTGGTCACTCCGCACACGAAGATCGCGTCATCGGCCAATTCCTTCCTTATGGCGTTGATAATTTCAACCTGTAAAGGAGCTTTTTCCTGGACCCATTGGCGGTGATTCTCCCGGAATTGTTCCAGCTCTGACGAAGTCCAACGTCCCTGGTTGACTTTCATCTTCCGGACTTCCTCCACCAGCGCCTTCAGGCCCGCCTTGGCATCCGCCACCAGGGCCACCTCCGCCGGATAATTCTTCCCGATCATGGAGGAATCGGAGTCCATCTGGATCAATTTCTGGGGAGACCGCAGCGCGGTAGCCGGCCGCGCCTGCTGCCAGGTGATGCGCGTGCCCACGGTCAGGACCACATCGGCCTTGGACATGGCCCCGCGAACCGCCCCGAAACCGTAGTAGGCGCCCCCCAGGGAAAGAGGATGGTCTTCCGGAATCACTCCTTTGCCCTGGGCGGTCGTGGCCACCGGGGCTCCGAGGGTTTCAACCAGATTCTTCATTTCGGGGGAGCTGTCCGACACAATGGCACCGCCCCCGGCCCAGATGAGCGGTTTTTGGGCCCGCACCAGAACTTCGGCCGCCCGGCGCACGCTTTTTTGATCAAGCTTTTGGGGCGGGAGTGGTTCCTGGGTGGGAAACTCCACCTCCCCGCTGGACCTGATGGTATCCCAGGGAACCTCCACCTCGGTGGGACGGGGCCGCCCGGTTTTCATCTGGCGCATCGCTTCATGAATGGCGCCCGGAATTTCTTCCACCCCTATGACCCTCTTACACCACTTGGTAATCGGGCGGATCATGTCCAGCTGGTCATTCACTTCATGGAGCGCCCCCCCATCCTTCCCCAGGTCCTTGCTCTCGATCTGTCCGGCAAGGAGAAGAACCGGGGAAGAACAGGCGTAAGCGGTCCCCACCGCGGCGAGGGCATTCTGCACCCCGGGTCCCGGGACCACCAGCCCGACTCCTGGTTTTCCCTTCACCCGGGCGTAGCCGTCGGCCATGTAAAGGGCGGCCTGTTCGTGGCGGACCACCACCAGACGTAAGTCCTTCTCCCCGTAGAGGGCGTCAAAAATGCCCATGATCTGGACTCCGGGGATGGAAAAAAGGTATTCCACCCCTTCCCGCTTCAATGCCTCAACAACCGCTTCTCCTCCCGTCATACGGGGCATATATCCTCCTTCAACAGAATTTAGAACCCAGAAGTCAGGAGTCGGAGTCTTTAGCGAATATATTCTGGATTCTGACTCCTGGCGTCTGAATTCTCTATTCTAAAGTTTCAACTCCCCAGCGATAATCAGGTGCTGGATCTCGGACGTACCTTCGGTGGTCGAGAGGACCCGGGAATCCCGCCAGACTTTGAGGACCCGCAGGGTTCCCAGATTCTTGAAGAGGGGCAGGGGGAATTCTTCCTTGGCTTCCGCCTCATCCACCAGGGGGGCAGTCTCATGGTCGCAAAAATCCGCAATCGATTCCCAGAACATCTTCTGTTCTTCGGTCAGATCGAAGTCCATAGCCCTCCCCCGAGAGTACAGGGTTAGTCAAAGTCAAAGTGAAAGTTTTGAAAAGCTTGGAATCTCTTCCTTTCACTTACCCTTGCACTTTCACTGTTTTTTCTTCGCCTTTTCGTACACCCCCTCAATCTTCCGGTCTCTTTCCCGCCTGAGCCGGTCCATTTCGAGGTCCTTTTTCTCCTTGTCCTGGACCAGGATCTCTACCTCGGCGAATTTGGCCCCATAAACTTTTCGAATTTCAGCAATTTCCCTTTTTTCATCGGGGCCCAGGGAAGGGATGTCATCCCCCCCCATTTTGTTCGCCTTTTCCAAGGCAATTTCCAAAGCGCTCTTTAACCCGCTCCCCATGGTTCCCGTTCTCCTTTCCCGGCAATATTTTTCATTTGCTCAAGGCTGAAAGTTTGTTTCCAATGGCAAGAGTTTATACCAAAATCTACCGGGGGATCAATAGAATCTGTGATTCAGATAGTGGACCTTAGACCCCAGACATCCGGTCAAACAGGGGAAATGGCCAGGGAAGTTCTCGAGCCTGGGGCTTCAGGGCTGGTGTCTGAGGTCTGTTGTCCGTAGTCCGGTGCCTGCAATGCAGGAACAGAGTCTGCCCATTTGACAGAAAAGGATGGTGTCGAATATGATGATCCATAGGCGGGCAATGATGATGAAGAAGGCTACCGACACAGTTTTGATCCCCCTCTTCACGGCCCTCACGGCCGTGGGGGCGTTCATCAAGATCCCCGTTCCCCATGTCCCTTTCACTCTGCAGACCCTGATGGTCATGTTCGCGGGCCTCATCCTGGGGAGCCGAGGAGGGGCCTTGAGCCAACTGCTTTATCTGATCCTCGGTCTCATGGGGCTGCCCATATTTGCTCAGGGAGGAGGCCCCGCCTACGTGTTGCAGCCCTCCTTCGGGTTCCTCCTGGGGTTCATACCCGGCGCTTTTGTCATCGGAAAGATCCTGGAAGATCCCAAGGATCTGGCCCTTCCGAAAGTGGTCACCGCTCTCGTGCTGGGACAGGGGGTGATTTACCTCTTTGGCCTTTCCTATCTTTACCTCAACCTGAACTTCATTCTTCACAAACCGGTTTCTCCATACTCGGTCCTGATGGCCGGGTTCCTGATTTTCCTTCCCGGAGACATCCTGAAGACGGCCATAGCCGCCCTGGTCATGGCTCCCATCCGGCACCGCCTCCTTTCCAAAATCCACACTAACTGATTGAAATTATTAATTATATTTTCTGATCATTGTCCTTGACAAAGGCCCCTTTATCCCCTATCTTAAGGACAGAGGATGCGAGAAAAACCCCACCACGGTTTTCCCAATTTCCCTCGTCACAAAAATACTCTTGATTTCAATTCCTTTGGGACCGTTTATGGTTTCGAGGAGCGGAAACGATGTCCAGCGAAGCTAAAGAAGTTCTGAACAACTGGGAAACTACGCTGATGGAGTGGAATAAGCCGATCAGCGAAATGGGTCTTAAGATCGAAGGCTCTGACCTGGAAAAACCCATATCCCGCCTGCATGCAGAGTTGGAACGGAAAGGGATCCGCTTCAAACCCAAATTTTACCTGACTGATACCTGGGGTTGTCCCGATCGGGTGCCGGCGATAGGAGTCCCTTTCTATTACGCCAACTCGGTCCTCTCCCAGATTGAGGACCGGATGAACGGAGACGTGGAGGACGAGCACGAACTCATGATGACTTTGCGCCACGAAGCGGGGCATGCCATCAACTATGCCTATCGCCTGTATGAATCCGCTCAATGGCAGGATACTTTCGGCCGATTCGATGAGCCTTACCATGATCATTTTCGCCCCAATCCTCAGTCCCGGGAGTTCGTCAAGCACCTCTACCAGCAAGTAGGATCTTATGCGGGAAAGATCTACGCCCAGAAGCACCCGGATGAGGATTTTGCCGAGACCTTCGCGGTCTGGGTGAGTCCCCGGTCCAACTGGCGGGTCAAATACCGGAACTGGAGCGCGCTGCAGAAGCTCAAGTATGTGGACCGGCTGATGAAGGAAATCGGGCCGAAAAAACCCGTCGTGACCGACGGAGACCTGATCCATCCCCTCGAAAGCCTGAACCTGACTCTCTTGGAGTATTACAACAAGAGCGAGGAAAGATACCGCCAGAAGGCTCAAGGGTACGTGGACGACGTCTTGCGGGAGATTTTCAGCACCAATGGGAAAGGTGAAAAACGGATCCCCGCCGTGGGATTTATCCAGAAGAACCGACACCACCTGGTGGAGATGATCTCTCACTGGACCGGAGAGAAAGGCTCGGCAGTGAGCGCCTTGATGGACAAACTGAGCGACCGGGCGAAAGACCTGGGCCTGAATCTCAGCCCGCGTCGTCAGTCTCGCAAGCTCATTGAGTTCACCGCCCTGGCTACGACTCTGGTCATGAATTACACCTACGAAGGAAAGTTCACCCTCAACTAAAATTGCGCATTNNCGCATTTCGCATTGCGAATTTTTTAATGCACAATTCCCAATTCGCAATGCGAAATTAAATTTCAGTTGCTCTTCTTCCGCCATTCATCCCGATAACCATGGAGATCCCGGATGTAGGATTCAATGAGCTCAAGGAGGGGCTCGGCGGGGAGGAGCGCTCCCGCCAGGGAATAGACTTGAAGGGAGCGCATGATCTGGTAATAGACGCTCTGGCCGTCAAAGCAGATCTTCTCCAGGGGGCAGAAGGGGCAATGGTCCTTGTAATCCAGACAGAAGAGGATTTTCGTCGAGCCGCACTGAAAGGCCTCCCGGTATCGGTTCGGGTCTGCCTTCCGCGTCAAAAAATCCCGGATGCGGACCCATTTTTCGATGGCCAGGTCGAAGGGGTCCTCTCCCAGCTTGTGTCGACGAACCATCTCTTCCAGGTCGAGCAGCGCAGCCATCAGAAAAAAAACACCCCCGCTTCCATAACTTCCTTTTTCCCTGGCTGAAAGCTGGCCTCCGGCCGCTACTTATTTTTCCGTCACCTTGCGGGAAATCTCATAAATCACCCGGGTGTCCGGGTCCGGGCACTGGAGGGTGTAGACCTGATCCCGGCCGAAATCCTTGGGGTCTTTGGCTTTGCTCATCATGAACAGGGAATATTGGATAGCGCTGAGGGCCACCACGCAAACGTTCTTCGACTCTTTCAGGTTCAGCATATTGTTTTCGATAACGATCTGGTCCCCCACCTTCACCATGGGGCAGCGGCTGTCTTTGGCTCTGGCAATCACTTTGTATTTGGCCATCCTTTTCCTCCTATTTCTCCTTGGGCATCATGATCAATGCTTCCCCTTCCAGTACGGTCTTCCCGTCCTGGTTGGTGATCGTGGACTTGACGGTCATCCGATTCTTCGCCGGGTCCTTGGCCGCCACTTCGGAGACGACGGTCACCGTGTCCCCGATGAAGACCGGGGCCATGAATTTCACGGTCTGGGAAAGGTGGATGGTCCCCAGTCCGCCCAGGTTGGTGAGGGTCTGGTCGATCAGGCCGGCCGTAAGCATTCCATGGGCCACGCGCTTTCCAAACAAGGACGTCTTGGCGAATTCCGCATTCACGTGGATCGGGTTGAAATCCCCCGTGATCCCGGCGAAGGCGAAAACATCGGCTTCGGTGATGGTTTTGCCGAAGGTCAGCTTCTCCCCTATCTGGATGGCTTCAAACTTTTTTTTGATCATCCGTCCTCCCTAAGTCAGTGTCAGTGTGAGTGTCAATAAAGGCAAAAAAAATACTCACACTCGCACTGACACTCACACTATCTTCACCCCACTTCCAAGATCATCTCTATTTCCACGGGAATTCCGCCGGGCAGGGCCTGCATCCCCACCGCCGACCGGGCGTGTTTTCCCGCCTCCCCGAAGACCTCCACCAGAAGGTCCGAACATCCGTTGATCACTTTGGGCTGGTCTTTGAACTCCTCGGTACAGTGGACCATTCCCAGGAGCTTCACGACTCTCTTCACCTTATCCAAGTCGCCAACCGCGGCTTTGACCGAAGCCAGGCAATTCAGTCCCACGTTACGGGCCACCTGGTACCCTTCTTCGATGGTCAGCTCTTTCCCGAGTTTTCCCGCAGTCTTGATCTTCCCGTCGCCGTAAGGTCCATGCCCGGAAACAAAAAGGAGACTTCCCACCCGCACCGCACGGACATAGTTGGCGATGGGCTGAGGCGGCTGGGGAAGCGTGATTCCCAGTTCTTTCAGCTTCTTCTCGGCACTCACCGGATTCTCCTTCCTTCCCTAGAGATATGGATAAAAATGAGAAAATCGCGAGCCTGGGCGGGTATTCCCAAAGAAGGTCGGAATCACGGACCCGAAAATGAGGGAAGAAAAAAACCATTTCCCTCCCCCATGATTCCCTTTTTCCTTACCCTCGGTTCAAAATAACCCTCTTCCCCCGTATTGTCAAGAAATTAGGGCCTCTGAAACCAGGGGGAAGACGAGCAATGGTTGAAAGTTGTAAAGATTTTCTTTATAATTCATCCCATGAAAAAATACGCCCGAGAAGGGGAAAGATGAAAATATTCATCAGCCACATCCGAGAAGAGTTCCAAGTTGCCCTGGTCCTGAAAAAATGGATCGATTCGGCGTTTGCTGACCACTGTGAGGTGATGATCAGCACCGATCCCGAGAGTATTCCTACGACAGCCCAATATCTGGAAAAGAGCGAAAAGGCCTGGGAAGAAATCAAGGCTCTGATTATCCTTTGCAGCCCCGCATCCATCCAAAAAATTTGGATTGCTTTCGAAGCAGGGTGCGCCTGGCTCAGAAAAATTTCTATCACCCCGGTTTGCTATTCGGGACTCACTCTGGCCGAGCTCCCCCAACCCCTGTCGACTTTCTCCGGGTTCGACTTGGACCAGAGAGACTTTGGCCAGAAGCTTTTCATGACTCTGGCCAAAGAACTCGGGATATCGGAGCTGCCGGCCATCCAGTACCGGCAGATGAGGCAGGAGATGAATCAAGTCCTGGAAACCATCCATCCGGGGGAGACCGACTTTGCCAAGGCAAGAGGGGCCAAAGAGGCCGGCGACCTGCCCCTCGAAGCCACTCATGTGCAGATCCTGCTCGTCCTGAACGAAAGCTACGGGTATACTTCGACGGTCTTGGCCCAGCATTTTCAAACGGAAGAGAAAAAAATTCTGCCCATCCTGAAGAGGATGATCGAGGAGAATTATCTGTACGCCAGCCCCGCCGGAACGGGCCTTGTGCGTTACACCCTCTCCAAGAGAGGGAAAGATTACCTCCAGGAAAATAAGTTGATCTAAGGCAGACGAAATGAATACCTTCACGTGAGAAGGCTGGGGGTGTTGCCCGCACGAACGGGTCGAAGTCTTTCCCCCGGGTCAAGGAGCGGCCCATTTTTCCGGGGGCACAGGCGTCCTGGGGAGGGAAAGACAAGGAAGAATTACCCCTTAAGGGCACTAATTAACTTAGGCACGGCTTGGTGAAGGTCCGCAATCAGCCCGTAATCGGTGATCTGGAAAATGTAGGCGTTGGGGTCGGTGTTGATGGCCATGATGGTCTTGGCCTCGCGGACGCCCACGCTGAACTGGACCTGACCGGAGAGGCCCAGGCAGAGGGCCAGACGCGGCTTCCCGATTTTGCCGGAGAGGCCGACGATCCGGGATTCCGGAAGCCATTTCAAATCCGTGGCCAGGGGTTTCGTGCAGGCCACCAATCCTCCCAGCGCCCGAGCCAGTTCTTCGATGATCTTCAGATCTTCTTGTTTGGCCAGGCCTTTGCCCACACAAACCAGGACTTCGGCCCCCTGAATGTCAACGGCTCCCGCATCTTTTTCCGATCGCTTTACAACCTTGATCCGTGAGGGTTTGAGGTCCAACCCCAGGGAACCCATCTCCCCTTTCTTTTCGCCCTCGACCGCCGGTCCATAAGCCCTTGGCATGAGGGCTATCACCTGGACCCGAGTCGTAATCGCCTGCGTTGCCTCCGTCGCTCCCCCGAAGGCGTTGCGCACGCAGATGACCTTTCCCTCCTTCAGGTCAACAGATTTCACATCCGTGAGGCAGCCGGCTTGAAGCTTCTGGGCCAGTCGCCCGGCAAGTTCCTTCCCCCGGCGGGTGGACCCCAGAAAGATCAGGGAAGCAACCGCCTCCCGGGCTATCTGAGCCAGGGCCTGGGCATAAACCGAGGCCTCGAAATCCTTCAGCTCCGCCTGCTCAGAATAAAATACCTTCGATGCCCCTCTTTTCAGATATGCCTCGGCATCGGCAGGGTTGAAAGCCGCCGCCGCTACGGAAAGGCCCATCTCTCCGCCAAGCTCTTTGGCTTTGCCCAGGAGCTCAAAGGTCAGATTCGCACGCTCGCTGGAAACCAGGATCGAAGCCATGTCAGTTCCTCCCCACCCCTTCTTCCTTCAGAGCCTGAACCAGGCTGGGCAGTTCTTTCAAACCTTCTTTGAAAAGGATCCCCTTTCTTTCCTGAACCGGGGCGCGATTGCTAAAGGTTTCCACGAACCGCCCTTCTACAACCGTCGAAGAAAGGTCGGCAGGCTTTAAAATCTTCTTTGGCTTTCGGCCGGCTCTTAGGATCTGGGTCACGGCAGGGATTCTCGGCTCATTGATTTCGCTGACTACCGTGATCAATACCGGCAGTTCCACCTCCACCTCCTCCAGGATATCTTCCAGGCTGCGGACCGCCTTCACCTTTCGCCCATCGACTTCCAGAGATTTCACATAAGTGACCTGGGGGAGGTCAAGAATCTCCGCCAACCTCGGCCCCACCTGGCCGGAATAGTTGTCCGCCGACCCTTCGCCCAGGAGAATCAGGTCAACCCCTTCCACCTGTTTGATCGCCCCGGCGAGCAGCAGAACCGCCTTGGCGCTTTCCGCTCCTTCGAGGCCCGGTACCGTCACCAGGATGGCTTCATCCGCGCCCATGGCCAAGCCTTCCTTAATGGTTTCCTCCAGAGTCTCCGGGCCCACCGAAACGGCGATGACCTTCCCGCCGGTCTTGTCTTTCAACCGTACCGCCTCCTCCAGGGCGTTCTTGTCTATGGCGCCCAGAGTCAGGGGGATATTCTCCAGGACCGGCTCCCGGGTTTCCTTCCGGATCCGGATCTGCTGCAGGTCAACGGTCTGTTTGACGCACACCACAATGTTCATAAACACGCCTCCGCGGCATAGAGCAGCGGGCAGAGATCATGGAGAAAAACCGAAACATCAATCTGTTTTGTCTTTAACACTCCGCTCTATGCTCTTTGCTCTTTGCTGTTTTATCCAAACCGGAACTGGACGCCCACGCCCCCCGCCGGATAATTCCACTCAAGCACCTCGGTCCCGCAGGCGATGCGGCAGGTGCCGCATTCGAGGCAACCGTCGATTTCCAGTTCGACCTCGCCCTTGCTGTTTTCGGAATACAGACCTGCCGGGCAAACATAGACGGCTGCTCTCAGGCGCGGGTCTTTCTCATAGCCGGGACGGATGCTGATGTGTCGCTCCTTGCCCGGTTTGAAAACGTCCTTCCCCAGCTTGGCTTTCATGTGGGGGGTCGGGCTCATATCTTCCATCCTTTTCGCAGGTCCTTGAGAATTTTCCAAGCCTCGTTCCAACTCACTTTTTCCCGAATGGTGGCGGAAAACTTCTGCTTGGGCTCCGATCCAATGGTGAGAAGACTTTGCAGCAGGTTACCCGCCATTTGGGGATAATGCTGGAACAGGCGGGGGTTATCCAGGAAGGCCGGAGCATCCTGAAAGGTCTTCAGGTCCTTCAGGACGAAGCTCTCCTCTAACAGCTTTTGATAAACCGAGAGGCTCGCCGCCGAAAAATCTTTCTTTTCCCGGGCCTGCTTCACGGCTTGGGCAGCCAGGACTCCGGAGGNNTCTCCCCCGGCGATCAAAGGTGCGATCTCCGGTCGTCCCTTGAACTCGTCCAGAAAAAGCGGGGCTTCCTTGAGCGGGGTATTCTCCGCCAGATCCTGGATCCGGATCACCAGGCCCAGAGAAAGGGAGGAACGGTTGGTGTATAGAAATCCCCCCCCGAACCGTCCCTGGGTCAGGTCTCCGAGAAAAAGCTGGGCAGTCCCCTCCGGCCCCCTCAGGTTGAAACGCTCCTCGATCGTCTGAGAGGGCAATTCGATGACTTCCTTAAAACCCACGGCATAGTCGTGTGATGTCCCTGCGGACTTAAGCCCGGCCTTTTCGGCCATCAGCGAAAGAGCGCCGTCGCAGGCTACCACCACGTCCGCCCCCAGTTCTTCCCCGCCGGCCAGGACCCCCACCACTTTCCCGTCTTTCTTCAGCAGGTCATCCACTCGGTTCTTGGCGACCAGCATCACTCCTTTTTCTTCGGCCTTCTTGGCCAGCCACCGGTCCAGGGTTGCCCGGAGGACGGTGAAGGAATGGGCGGGGGCGGAGGCGAATTCATCGGACCGGAACCGCAGAGTTACGGATTTTCCCGCAGCAAGGAGGGTGACGATTTCGTTGGTAACGGGGCGCTCGAAAGGAGCCTCTTTCCAGAGATCGGGCAGATAATTCTGCAGGGGCCGCGTGTATAGGCGGCCCCCGGTCACGTTCTTGGCCCCGGGGTAGTCCCCCCGTTCGATGACCACGGCCTCGATCCCCTCCTGGGCCAGAGTATAAGCCGCCGAGAGGCCGGCAAGTCCTGCGCCGATGATGATGACTTCAAA
>PMCE01000233.1 GCA_003154025.1 Syntrophaceae bacterium | reverse complement strand
TTCAACTTTCCCTGGTGGGACCGCCTCCTGGGGACCTACCGGGACCAGCCTGCGGCCGGACATGAAGGCATGACCATCGGTCTCAGCCATGTTCGAGACCCCGGGGACTTGACTCTTCTCCATTTGCTTTCTCTTCCTTTTACCCGGCATCCGGGGAAGTATCCTTTTGCCAGTTGACGCTCATGAGCGTGAGACAGGGAGGTTGATTTTATGATTCAGAATATCAAGAAGATGAACACCCTTATTCCCCTGGGGTTCCTGTTCGTCCTGGCGTCCTGGGCGATGGCCGCCGCTCAGCCCAGCACGCTCAAGGACCAGCAGAGCGTCTCCATCACCGTCTACAATTCGAATGTCGGGTTGGTGAAGGAAATCCGGCTGGTGAATCTCCAGCAAGGGGTCCAAACGCTCAAATTCATGGATGTGCCCGGAAAGGTGGAACCCGCCAGCGTCAGCCTGAAATCCCTGATCGATGCAACCAGCATAAAAATTCTGGAGCAGAGTTACGAATACGATCTGGCCAATCAGCAGAAACTGCTGGAAAAATTCGTGGGCCGGAAGATCGACCTGGTTTGGCTGAACCCGGAGAGCAAAAAGGAAGAGACCACAGAGGCCACTCTCCTTTCAACCCAGGGAGGAAACATCTTTCAGATCGGGGAAAAAATCTCCCTGGGCCATCCGGGGCGAATCGTCTTTTCCAAAATCCCGGAGGGCATTAGCCTCCAGCCGACCCTTTTCTGGCTGCTGGAGAATAGGCTGGCCAGGCCGCAAAGAATGGAGGTGACTTACCTGACCTCCGGCATCAACTGGAAGGCCGATTACCTGGCCCTTTTCAACCCTTCCGATTCCCAGATTGACTTGACCGCCTGGGTGACCCTGGAAAATCGGAGCGGGGCCACCTACCGCAACGCCCAGCTGAAACTGGTGGCCGGAGATATCCAGAGGGTCCGGGACGAGAGGATGATGGACCGCGCCGCTCCCCGGATGGCGGTCGCCGCCAAGGAGGCCGCACCCTCGTTCAGGGAAGAGGCCTTCTCTGAATACCATCTCTATTCCCTGGACCGGGGCACCACTCTTCGGGACAATGAAACCAAGCAGATGCTCCTTTTCAGCGCCCCTCAGGTACCGGTCAACAAGTTTTACCTTCTTCCGGGCCAACCTCAATTTTATTGGAGCCGATACGATGCCCGGGGACAGAAACAAAAGGTGGGGGTATTCCTGGAATTTACGAATCGGCCGGAAAACCGACTGGGAATGCCCCTGCCCAGGGGGACAGTCCGGGTCTACCAGGAGGATAAAGACGGAACCCTCCAGTTTGCCGGAGAAGACCGAATCGACCATACCGCCCGGAACGAAAAGGTCAAAGTCAAAATCGGGGAAGCCTTCGATGTGGCCGCGGAGAGAGTTCAAACCGACTTCAAACAACCCGAGGCCAGGGTCAATGAAGTGACTTTCGAGGTGAGTTTGAGGAACCAGAAGAACGAGGATATCAAAGTATTCGTGGAGGAGACGATTCCCGGGGACTGGGAGATAATCTCCAATACCCATTCCTACGAAAAACTTCAGGCCAACCTGATTCGGTTTATCGTTCCGGTGGCCAAGGAGCAGGAGGCCAAGGTTCGGTATAAGGTTCGAATACGTTATTGACAAATTGCGGAATGCGGAATGCCGATTGCGGAATAAAGAAGATCATTAAAAGAGACAGGTCGATCCAAAATCCACATCAAAAAGTTTCGAGTTTCGGGTTGCAGGTTGATGATGAGCTTCATTGGGGGCCCTCAGGAATAAGAAAATGGGCGAGCTCTTCGAAGACCGCGCGCTGCACAACCGCACCTACGTATTCAAAGACCGCACCGACGCGGGCCGGCTCCTGGCCAAGAGAATTTCCCCCTTCGTTACGCCCGATTCTTTGGTCCTCGCCATTCCTGCGGGCGGGATCCCCGTGGCTCTGGAGGTTGCCCGGGAATTGAAACTTCCTCAGGATCTCATGATCGTAAGGAAGATTCAGATCCCGGGGAATACGGAAGCGGGTTTCGGCGCCGTCGGCCCGGATGGCGAGGTCATCTTCAACGAGGATCTCCTGCGCGGATTACGTTTGAACAAGGAAGAGATCGAAGAGCAGGTGGAGAGAACCCGCAAGGGAGTCGAGGCGAGAGTTCGGCAATTCCGCGGCATGAGGCCTTTTCCGGAAGTGGCCGGCAGAACGGTGATCCTGATCGACGATGGCCTGGCCTCAGGGTACACCATGGGAGAAGCGGGCCGGTTCCTGCGGAGGAAACAGGCGGGAAAGATTCTCGTCGCCGTTCCCACCGCCCCCCGGTCCACGATCGATCGGCTTCTGCCGCTGGTGGAGGAGATCCATTGCCTGAACGTAAGAAACTCCTATCCTTTTGCGGTGGCCGAAGCCTACCGGAGCTGGTATGATCTCAGCGACCGAGAGGCCCTCGATCTTTTGAAAGGAGAGATCAAGGAATAGAAGAGGCAGCCTACGATGGCCCGGGGACCTGAGGGATGGAGCGATTACCGATCTCTGCGCTGAACTCCTTTAGGAAAAGTGAATTTTCCATTTAATGGTTGCGTCGGGAAGGAGATCCATTTAAGATAGGAAAACTCATAAAAGGCTAATAGTAAAGATACTCCATCCATTTTAAATCAAGGGGGGGAGCGATGAACGAACAAGGAAAGAATGTAGGGGTTCGAGTCTTCCGCGGGATTCTCGTCGTCCTCGTAGGACTGATCATCTGGTACTCGCCCGTGCCCGCAGGGGTCAAGAAAGAAGCCTGGCATCTCCTGGCCATCTTCGTGGCCACGATTTTCGGCCTGATCCTCACTCCTCTGCCCATGGGGGCCGTGGTCATCATTGGGGTCATGATGACCACCTTAACCGGGATCCTGAATATAGGCGCGGCGCTGGCGGGGTTTGCCAACAGCACCGTGTGGCTCATCGTGGCCGCCTTTCTGGTCGCCCGGGGGTTCATCATCACCGGGCTGGGGACCCGGATCGCCTACATATTCATCCGGTCCTTCGGCAAAAAAACCCTGGGGCTGGCCTATTCCATCGTAGCCAGCGACCTGGTGCTTTCACCGGCCACCCCCTCGAATACGGCGAGGGCCGGCGGGGTCATCTATCCCATCGTCCGGTCGCTCTGCAGCACCTTCGGGTCCGAGCCGGGAGCGACCGCCCGGAAGATCGGGGCCTACCTCATGATGGTCGAGTTTCAGGCTACCATTATCACCTCGGTTCTTTTCATGACCGCCATGGCGCCCAATCCGCTGATGGTCGAGCTTTCCCAGAAGACCGCCAATGTCACCCTTTCCTGGGGCCGATGGGCCGTAATCGCCTGTGTTCCTGCTTTATTGTCGATCATCTTCATTCCCTACTTTCTGTACAAGATTTATCCTCCCGAGATCAAGGAAACCCCCCAGGCGTCGGAGATGGCCCACCGGGAGCTGGAGAAAATGGGACCCTGGAAACGGAATGAGAAAGTCATGCTTGTTGTCTTTCTCATGATTTTGGTCCTGTGGGCAACCTCGGAGTGGAACAAGATCGACGCCACCATCGTGGCTTTGATCGGCATCGGAGTGATGCTCATCACCCGGGTGATCACCTGGGACGATATCCTGGGCGAAAGAGGGGCCTGGGACGCTTTGGTCTGGTTCGGGGGGCTCGTGACCATGGCCGGGCAGTTGAACACCCTCGGTTTGATCAAATGGTTTGCCGGGGTGATGGGGGGGGCGGTGGCCGGCTGGGCGTGGCTTCCGGCCCTGATTATCCTCCTGCTGGTCTATGTGTATGCCCACTATGCCTTCGCCAGCACCACGGCCCACGTAACCGCCATGTTTCCGCCTTTCCTGGCGGTCATGATCGGGGCCGGGGCTCCGCCGTACCTGGCGGCCATGAGCCTGGCGTTCTTCTCCGGGATCATGAACGGGATCACCCATTACGGAACCGGACCCGCGCCCATCTATTTCAACGCCGGCTACATCAGTCAAAAAACCTGGTGGCTCCTGGGTTTGGTCATCTCCTTGGTGAACATCGCCATCTTTATGACCGCCGGGTTCGCCTGGTGGAAATATCTCGGATTGTGGTAGAAAAGGATACGGCTGTCGGCCATGGGGAGGCGGAATTCACGTTCCGCCTCTTTTTTTGGGGGGGAGTTATAAAATCTGAAACCGTTTATCCGCAGATTTCGCAGAGAAGTAAAAAAAACGAATAAGAATAGCTTTACAACCGTCCAACCTCAAATGCTCCTCCCAGACGTTTGTATTTGTCCCTCTATCGGGGCCACCAGAGATAATTGTGCTGGGGGTCGATTTTTTGGTCCGCGAAAATCTTTTTGAGGGAAGCATCCACCTTGGATTGAAGCTCCTCAAATATGTATTTCCCATGGGAGTCCATAGCCACGATCAGGGGTCCCAGGCGCTTTACTCTCAGGACCCAGACCGCCGCGGGCATTCCCAGGTCGAGCCAGTGAACCCCCAGAATCTCCGGGATCTGGTTGGCATAATAAGCGGCCGTTCCGCCGGCGGTATGGACATACACCGCCCCGCATTTCTTGAACGCTTCCAGAACCTGCGGTCCCATAAACCCTTTCCCGATGACCATCTTGACTCCCATCTCTTCAATCAAACGGGAGGCCGGGCCGGAGAACCGCGAGCTCGTGGTGGATCCCACGGAAACCGCTTTCCACTTCCCTCCCTCTGGCTTGGTGATGGGGCCGGCATGCCAGATGGCTTTATCCTTCAGGCTGAAAGGCAGGTCTTTATGGGAATCGAGGGCGTTGAGAATCCGTTCATAAGCCGTATCCCGGACGGTTAGCACTTCGCCCGTGACGTATACGGCGTCTTTCACCTTGAGGCGGCGAATCTCCTCCTCGCGCAGAGGCACATGCAGTTCGTATTCAGCCATTTTTCTCTTCCTCCAGAAATTCAACCGTTCCGTTCGAATGGATTCTCACCGCAGCCTGCCGGTCGGCCCAGCACTGGATGGCCATCACCACGGGCACGGCGGCAGAGTGGGTTCCGCAAAGTTCTACATGGACCGCTAGCGCCGTTGTTTTTCCTCCCATGCCCACGGGCCCGATGCCGGTGGCATTCAGAACCTCCAAAAGCGTCCCTTCCAAATCCGCGGCCGCAGGGTCGGGGTTCTTTTTCCCCAGGGGAAGCCGCAGAAAGGCTTTCTTGGCCAGCACGGCGGCAATGTCCGAAGTGCCCCCCATCCCCAACCCGACGATGTAGGGGGGGCAGGGTTCTCCGAAGGCTTTCCGGGCGCAGTCGAGGACAAATTTGATGGTTCCCTTGATGACGTCTTCGGAGGTAGGAATGTAAGCCAGAGAGGTTTTGGCTTCGGACCCGAATCCCTTGAGCAGGACCTGAATTTCGCAGAAGTCTTTCGGAATCATCTCATAGTAGATAAAAGGCATTCGCCATCCGGTATTGGTTCCGGAATTCTGCTTGGTCAGGGGATGAATCACATTTTCCCGCAGGGGGATCAGCTTGGTGGCCTTCACGGTGCCTTCGGTGATCGCTTCCACGACCTCATTGCCGGCTGGCCAGTTCTTCCCCACTTTTACGAAAAAGATCGGTACTCCCGTATCCTGGCACACGGGGACCTCCTGGGCCTCGGCAATGGAGATATTTTCGCGGATGGTTTCGAACTGGTGCTTGGCAATTTCTTCGTCCTCGATCAAGAGGGCCTTCTGCAGGCCCTCTTTCACGCTCTGGGGAAGACGAATGGACGCTCTTCTCAGAAGCTCGATGATCACTTCGGTAAGCTTTTCTTTGGAAATCACGCGATATCCTCCTTTTCCATCGAGCGCTCGGCCGGTCCTTCGGGAAAGGATGCTTAGGGTTGATTTCCCGCTCCGGCGGGTCCGATGGAATCCGTCAATGCTTACTNNGGCAAAGGATATCTCCAAAGAGAAAGGGTGCGAGCAAAATATTTTCGTTGAATTCTGCCGGGGGGTTTGTTAAAAGAGATCTGGGTTCAGTCCTCGAAGGGCTAAAAGTTCGAAAATATTCGCTGGGTTGTTGAGTGAAGGCTTTCGCAGCGGATTCAGTACAATTCCTAAAAATCCGAATCTTTCGAGGGTTGATTTTTGCCGCACTTCTCGGGATGTTCCTCAGGGGGAGGGTGAACCCCTCCTCTTTTTAGCCGACCATGGCCTTTAATTCCTGGGTGAAAGGAGCGGGAGATGAACGGCAAAGAACATGATATGGGTGGCCGGATTAAGCGCGGAATCATCGTGGTGATCGTGGGACTCGCCATCTGGTACTTTCCTGTGCCCGCGGGGGTCAAGAAGGAGGCCTGGCAACTGCTGGCTATCTTTGTGGCCACGATCGTGGGACTCATTCTCACTCCCCTGCCCATGGGAGCCGTTGTCGTCATCGGGGTCGTTATGACCACCCTGACGGATGTCCTCAAAATCGGCCCTGCTCTGTCCGGGTTTGCCAATAATACGGTATGGCTGATCGTAACTGCCTTCTTGGTGGCCCGGGGATTCATCATCACCGGCCTGGGCAGGAGAATCGCCTACATGTTCATCCGGGCCTTCGGCAAAAAGACCCTGGGCCTGGCTTATGCCATTGTCGCCAGTGAACTGGTGATCGCCCCGGCGACCCCTTCCAACACGGCCCGAGCCGGAGGAATCCTCTATCCCATCATCCGGTCGCTTTGCAGTACTTTTGGGTCAGAGCCTGGGGATTCGGCCCGGAAAATCGGCGCCTTCCTGATGAAGCTGGAGTACCAGGCCACGGTCATCACCTCAGCCATGTTCATGACTTCCATGGCTTCCAACCCGCTCGCGGTTGAGCTCGCCAAGAAGACGGCCAACGTGAACCTCTCCTGGGGGACATGGGCTTTGGCGGCCAGTGTTCCCGGCCTTCTTTCCCTGATCATCGTTCCCTATCTTCTCTACAAGATGTATCCCCCCGAAATCAAGGAGACCCCCCAAGCCGCGGAGATGGCCCATCAAGAGTTGGAGAAGATGGGATCCATGAAACGGGATGAAAAGGTCATGCTTTGGGTGTTTCTCCTGATCCTGACTCTCTGGGTGACGGCGGAGTGGACCAACCTCGATGCCACGATCGTGGCTTTCGTCGGTGTTTCCATCATGCTGATCACGGGAGTCATCCACTGGAATGACGTGCTGGCCGAGAAAGGCGCCTGGGATGCCCTCATCTGGTTCGGAGGACTGGTCATGATGGCCAGCCAGTTGAACAGCCTGGGGTTCATGAAGTGGTTTGCCACCACCGTCGGGAGCAGCCTCGCGGGGTGGACCTGGCTCTCCGCCCTGATCGTTTTAATGCTGGTTTATTTTTACAGCCATTATGGATTTGCCAGCACCACCGCCCACGTTACCGCCATGTTTCCGGCCTTTCTGTCCGTGGCTGTGGCGGTTCACGTTCCTCCCTACCTGGCAGCCCTGACGCTGAGCTTTTTCTCGGCTTTGAACGCCGGCATCACCCATTATGGGACCGGTCCCGCGCCGATTTACTTCAACGCCGGGTATACCGACCTTAAAACCTGGTGGAAATTGGGGTTAATCATTTCCTTCGTCAATATCGCCATCTGGATGGGAGTGGGCTTTCCTTGGTGGAAGGTCCTGGGGCTTTGGTAAACCCTGCTCGGGGGGGAAGGGGATTTCCCCTTCCCCCCGGTTGGGGGAGGCTCTTAGGGTAGGGTGCGAATCGGACGGCTTCATGATTTTAAGAGATTCTCCGATATATTCATAGATCCCTTGAAACCATCGCAGGTCGATCGGTAGTGGATTCATCAACCGCATAACGACAAATTCTAATCAGGAGGGCATCGCGGAGGTCCTATGGAGAAGCCAAAAGGGTTTGCGGACCGAATCGAGACGTGGATGAGCAAAATTCCCGGAGTTCGCTCTTACCAGGCACGGGAACACCGCCGGGAGACGGATAAAAAGCTACGGGATCACCTGGCTTCCCGCCTTCAGGAGATCCGCTCCCAGGTGAAGAAGGTGACTCTGGAGGCCGCCTCGAAGGGCCAGATGGATTCTCTGGCAAGGTTGGACCGGCTCTCGTCCCGGCTCCAGCAGTTGGCGGATACGATCCGTTATGCGAGCTATGGATACGCCGGGATCTTTGACCTGGAGAAGATCCGGGAAGAGGAATTGGACCGGCTTTATTCGTTCGACCTTTTGCTGGTGGATGATCTGGAGAGGATCCAGAAGAGCGTGGAAGGAATCGGCCCGGCCGGTTCGCCCGAAGGCCGGGAGAAGAAGATCGGGGAGGTGGATGGGTTCCTGGACACCCTGGAGACGAAGTTCAACCAGCGCAAAGAGTTCATGAGCCTGCCCAAAACAGAATAAAAGGCAAATTCCAACAACCAAATTTGGAACCAGCCGGCTTATTTCTTTGAGCTTCGAATTTTGAACTTGCCAGCTTCTTTTGCATCCAAGCCAATCACCCGAGGAGGAGGGTATGAGTCAATTTCTTGAGGTCATCGAATGGTTTGACGAGTCGGGGCGGGAGATGGTCCACCGGATTCCCGAGTCGGGGTCGGCGGAGATCAAGTTCGGGGCTCAGCTCGTGGTGCGGGAGAACCAGGCCGCGGTCTTCTTCCGGGATGGAAAAGGATACGATATCCTCGGCCCCGGAAGGCACACCCTTTCCACCCAGAACCTTCCCCTTCTGACCAAGGCTTTGAGCTTTCCCTTCGGGTTCAAGAGCCCTTTCCGGATTGAGATNNTTTATCAATACCCTGATCGGAACCCAGGGGATTTTTGCGACTGAGGAGATCTCGGATTACCTTCGGGACGTGATCGTTTCCCGGCTGAATGATCTTCTCGGCGAGAATCTGAAGAGCATTTTTGAGCTTCCCAGGCAGTACACGGAGATGGGAGTGGCCCTGAAGGCCCTCGTTCAGATGGATTACCAGAAATACGGCCTGGAGTTGGTGGACCTGTTTATCAACAGCGTCACTCCCCCGGATGAAGTCCAAAAGATGATTGACGAACGAAGCGGAATGCAGGCGGTGGGGAGCCTCGACTCCTTCCTGAAATACAAAGCCGCCAAAGCTCTGGGTGATGCGGCCAAGTCGGAGGGGGCGGGGGCTGCGGGCGCGGCCGCCTCGGGCATGGGACTGGGTGTGGGGGCCGGGTTAGGGATGATGCTCCCGGGCATGCTGATGAAGACCATGCAGGAGGGGAGCGGGACCACGCCCAGCGAGAAGAAGATCCAGTGCCCCAAGTGTCACAGCGAAATTTCCGTCGATGCGCGCTTCTGTCCTTCCTGCGGCACCCAGATGGTCAAGGTCAACAAATGCCTCCACTGCGGGAAAGACCTGCCCCTGGAAGCCAACTTTTGCATGGTCTGCGGAGCCAAAGTGGAGAAACCCAATATCACCTGCTCCAAGTGCGGCACCAAAGCCATGCCGGGAGCGATCTTCTGCAATCAATGCGGGGAAAAACTATAAAATAAAGTGTGAGTGTCAGTGTCAGTAAAAGCTAAAATTCACTGGCACTCACACTGACACTGTCTTTACCATGCACATTCCAGCCGATTCGAAAGTCCACATCCTCATCCGCTGCCCCCAGTGCGGGGGGACGATTGATTTCCTGGAAGAAGCCCAAGTTATTCACTGCCAGTTCTGCGGCACCGAACTCCTGGTCGCCGGCCGGGAGGGGGTGCTGCGCTATGTTCTTACCCCGCAGATTTCTGACCCGAAAAAAGTCCAGTCTCTGGCCGGAGAGTACCTTTTGAAGATGGGGAAGCGTTCCCCCCGGGCCGGAGAGACCTTCCTCTTTTACGCCCCTTTCTGGCGTCTCCAGGGCACGGTCTACCGATGGGTTTTTGGGCTGAAACCCTTGAAGGTTCAGACCGAGGCGGGCGTTCCCCCGCCCATGGAGCGCTTCAAAGTTCTCCTCGTCCGGGTGATGGATCATACCCTTCCCGCCTATTCGGACCTGGAGATCGGGCTAAACAGCCTGGGGGTTCGGCCGCAGGTCCTGCGCCTCCAGCCCTTTGCCCCCGAGCATCTGGAACTGAGGGATTCTTTCCTCCCCTTGGACCTTCCCCTGGATGGAGTCCAGGCCGAAACCGAGAAATTCGCCGAGTATTTTTTCCAGGCGGAGAACCTCGTCTCGGAGGTGAACCTGCAAAGAATCGTAGGCCTTAAGTTTTCGGTGATCTACTTTCCCCTCTGGCATGTGGAGTGCCGGCATGAAGGAGGCCGCGAGATTCTTCTCCTGGATGCCGTTGGTCAGAGTCCGATTCGGACGATCCCGGACGGGTCTCCCATCCTGGCCAAATTGAGGGGGAACGAAACCCGCAAGCCTTTCCAGTTCAATGAGCTTCGTTTTCTCCCCTTCCGCTGCCCCAATTGCGGATGGGCCTTTCCGTTCCTTCCCCTGAGCGTTCTTCACTTTTGTCCTACCTGCCGCCATCTCTTCCAGGAAAAGGGAGGGGAATGGGCCGAGCTGAAATATTCCGTGGTCCTACCCTCCGGAGAACGTCCTCCGAAGGAGCTGCTGTGGGTGCCCTTCTGGCGGTGCCGGACGATCCTGGAGTCTTCGGGCGAGAGGCTGGAAACCCTGGCGGATCTTTACCGTTTGGCACCGCCCCCCCGGGTGTTCGATCCGGAGCGCGAGTCCCGCCGGCCCATTTTTTTCTACCTTCCGGCGGTAAAATTCCGGAACCCCCAGACCATTCATAACCTGGGAAGCCGCCTCACTTTCGTACAGCCGGAAGTCCAGCTAGGCTCCTTCGAAGATGGTTCGCATCCCCTCACGGCGGGGGGAAGCCTGGGGATCAAAGATGCCCAGGAGATGGGGATGATGATCCTCGGAGCGCTGATCCCCCAGGCGAACCGAAAAGCCAGGGCCTGGATCAAAGATTGCCGGGTCGAATTCCAGG
>PMCE01000100.1:4622-10109 GCA_003154025.1 Syntrophaceae bacterium | reverse complement strand
CTGCCCGGCGGGGAGCTTTTCTATGACGCCCTTTATGACGTCCCGGAGATAAAACCCGTTCTGGTCCGGGAAGAGAGCGCGGGGCCTTTCATGGCCATGGGATATGCTCGGATGTCGGGAAGGCCGGGCGTCTGCTATGCTCCTGCGGGACCGGGGGTAGCCAACCTGGTGCCCGGAATCCAGGAAGCCTACTCGGCCTGCCTTCCGGTGATCGCCATCGGGTGCAGTTCCAAGCGGGCCAACGCGGGGATGGGAGCTTTCCAGGAGGTCGATCAGGTGGCGATCCTGAAGCCTGTCACTAAGTGGAGCGAACGGGTGACGGAGCCGGACCGGATCTCATGGATCATGCGGCGGGCCTTTTCCCTGGCGACCCATGGAAGGCCGGGGCCGGTATACATCGACGTGCCCAGAGACGTGGGCGCGCAAGAAGCAAAGGCTCATAAATATATTCCTGTGGAGTATCCGCTGCGAACCGCGGCAGACCCCCAAAGGATCAAAGATGCCGCCGCTTTGCTGATGAGAGCGAAAAAGCCCGTCCTGGTGGCCGGAGGAGGAGCGGTCAGCTCCCGAGCCTTTGCCGAGGTGAAAAAATTCGCCGAGCTCCTGAACATTCCCTTCATGAGCACCCCGTGCGGGAGGGGCATCCTTTCGGAAGAACATCCTTTGGCCTTCGGTCTCGTAGGGCTTTACTTCTCCGAGATGGGGGAAAAGGTCTACGGCGAAGCAGACCTGCTGATAACCCTGGGCTCGCGCAATGAAGACTTCCAGTCGGGAGAACAGAGGTTTTTTCCAGAGGGGGCCAGATATATCCAGGTGGACCTGGACCCCGAGGAGATCGGGCGGAATTGGGTTCCCGATGTGGCCCTCGTGGGGGATATCCAACTGGTTCTTCAAGCGCTCATCCGGGAGCTTCAAAGAGCAGGGATGAAAAAAGAAAGACCGAATCCCAGGATGGCCAAGCTGCTGAAGGCCAAGGAAACCTATGTAGCTCGAGTCGGGGAGGAATGCCTGAGCGATACGTCCATCCCGATCAAGACCAAACGGGTCATCCGGGAGCTCAACGAAATCTTCGGCAGAAACGCCATCCTGGTGAACGAGAACGGGTCCCAGGATCTCTGGTCCTATTACTGGCCCTTCTACAAAGTCGGAAGCATCAACTCCTGCGTTGCTCCCGGAGAGCAGACCTGCATGGGGGGAGGATGCTCGGCGGCCATCGGGGCCAAGCTGGCCATGCCGGGGAGGGATGTGGTCTGCACCGTCGGAGACGGGGCATTCCAGATGTTCATGAAGGAGCTGGCCACGGCAGCGCAGTTCAGAGCCCCGGTAACTTATGTGGTCCTGAATAACTTCAGCCTGGGTTGGATCAAGTGGGGGCAGCGGAACCGCGGAAACCGGTTTATCTCCACCGACTACAAGGTCCAGCCGGATTTCGTCAAAATCGCCCGGGCCAACCAGTGCTACGGAGAGAGGGTGGAAAGACCGGGGGACATCCGCCCTGCTCTGCAAAGGGCCCTGACGGCCACTCGGGAAGGGGTTCCGGCGGTGCTCGATTTCATAGTGGACGGCTGGGACTTCGCCCCCGGATTCAAGAGGTTCTACCAGCGGCTCGCGGCCTGATCGGCAACAATTATTCCTGCTTCGCCAGCTCGATCAGCTCAATGGCCTTCGCCTCATACTCTTCCCAGAACTTGGCGAACTGGGCGGGGTCCATGTACTTGAGCGCCAGACTCATCTCCGCCATCCGCTTCCGGTGCCCCTCGGACGCGACCACCTTCTTCATGGCGCCGCTCAAAGTATCCACGATCTCCTTGCGCACTCCGACGGGAAGCAGAAAACCGCGCGAGGAGGAGTTGTAGAGTTTGTAACCCTGCTCCTCGAAGGTCTTCGCATCCGGGAAGAACACGCTCCGCTCACTATCCATTACGCCCAGGATGCGAACCTGCCCGCTCTTGACCACGGATCGCATATCGCCGATGTTGCCATTGTATACTTCGATCTTGCCGCCCAAGAGCGCGGTCAGAGCGGGCGCCATCCCGCCGGCGAAGGTGACGTGCGCAAACTTCACCCCGGCTGCCCTCTCCAACAACAGAGCGGTGAAATGGTCGTCATTGAGGACACCGACCGCCATGGTGATCGTCCTTGGTTTCGCTTTGGCTGCACTCACCAAATCTTGCACATTCTTGTACGGGCTGTCCGCTTTCACCGCCATGACGCACGCATCCCAGACATGCATGGCGAGCGGTTGGAAACTCTTCCGGTTGTAGGCGGCCTTCCGCGCCGGGTCCAGGTACGGACCGAGAGACGTCGGGAAGCTGATGATCCCAAAGGTATAGCCATCCGGTCTGGCCTGGGACAGGAAGGTCAGGCCGATCTGCGTGCTGGCGCCCGGCTTGTTCACCAGCACCACGGGCGTCCCCAAGACCTTCTCCAAATCACCCGCCATGACCCGGCCCGCGGCGTCATTGACTCCTCCCGGCTCAAAGGGCACGATCATCTGAAGGGCCTTGCCCTTCTGGGGAAAATCGGCCGAGCCGGCACTCGTCGAAATGGTGAGGACCGCCAACACACAACCGATGGCCACCGCGATTCGACCGAACGTTGAGCAATGATAGCGATTCATGTTTCCTCCTCCTTCGAGTTAGTGTCCCGGAGCGTGACCTGGTCTCCTCTACGCCGCCTCATCCCTCGCCAGGGCCGCCTTGCCCCGCCGGAAGAACTGAAAGGCGGGCGCGACCAGGATCAGCACCGTGGCCGCCAGGAAGACGGCGGCAATGGGGCTCTTCACAAAGACGAGGAAGGACCCCTGGGAGATCTCCAGGGACTGGCGGAGCGAGCGCTCCATCAGGGGTCCCAGGATGAGCGTGAGGACGATGGGCGCGAGAGGAAAGTCGAGCTTCCGCAGGATGTAACCGAGTACTCCGAAGACGGTCATGACCATGACGTCGAAGACGCTGTTGCTCACGCTGTAAGCCCCCAGGATCATGAAGGCCAGGATGATGGCGCAGAGGATCCCGTAAGGGATCTTCAGGATCTTGACCCAGATGCCGATCAGGGGCAGGTTGAGGATCAGCAGGATGACGTTGCCCACGTAGAAGCTGGCGATCACCCCCCAGACGACATCCGGGTGCTCCTTGAAGAGGAACGGACCCGGAACGAGCCCATGCATCAGGAACGCTCCCATGATCACCGCGATCGTGGGCGAGGCCGGGATGCCCAAGGTAAACAGAGGAATGAGAGCCCCATTGGCGTGGGCGTTGTTGGCCGTCTCGGGACCCGCCACCCCTTGGATCATGCCGGTCCCAAAACGCTCCGGGTGCTTGGAGACCTTCCGCTCGGCAATGTACGCCAGGAAAGAGGAGGCCGAGTTGGTGATCCCCGGCACGAGACCGAGCGCCGTGCCGATGAGGCTGCCCCGCACGATGGATCCCGCGGAATCCCGGATGTCCTGCCGGGTGGGCATGAGCGAGCTCATCTTGGCCAGGACCATCTCCGCGAAAGGCTTCTCGGCGTTCTCCAGGATCTCCGCCATGCCGAACAACCCCATGATGATCGGGACGAAGCCGATGCCGTCCAGGAGCTCGGTCTGGCCGAAGGTGAAGCGCGGCTGCCCCTTCACCGGGTCGATGCCGACCATGGCGAGGATGAGGCCGAAGATCCCCATCATCAGCGCCTTCATCATCGACTTCCCCGCCAGGCCCATCAGGAGCGAAATTCCCAACAGGATCAGCGCGAAGAATTCCACCGGCCCGAACTCCAGCGCCATCCGCGTGAGCGGCCCCGCCGCGACCACCAGGGCCATCGTGGCGAACGTGCCCCCGATGAACGAACCGATGGCCGCGATGGAGAGCGCGACCCCGGCCCGCCCCTGCTTCGCCATCTGGTAGCCGTCCAGGCAGGTGACGGCGGAGGCGGCCTCCCCGGGCACGTTCAGCAGGACGGACGTTATGGTTCCCCCGTACTGCGTCCCATAGAAGAGCGCCGTGAGCATGATGATGGCGCCCGTCGGACCCAGGTGGAACGTCAGCGGAATCAGCATGGCCGCCCCGGCGGCCGGCCCGAGACCCGGGAGCACGCCGATGATCGTCCCCAGCACGGACCCCACGAAGGCAAGCCAGAGATTCTGCGGCGTCAAGGCCACCGCGAAGCCCATGAGGAGATTCTGCACCGTCTCCATGCCGCTTTCTCCTAAAGGCCGAGCGTCGCGAGTAGTGCCAGGGAGGACTTCGGGAGTTCCACGTCAAGATAACCCGAAAACAGGTGATACACCCCCACGCTGCCGACAAGCGCTATCACCGCCGTCAGCCAGATCGGCTGCTTTCCCAGCACCAATAGGGTGAAGACCAGGAACAAGAACATGGCCAGCTGGAACCCGAGAACATTCATCACCGCCGCCATGACCAGCACGGCGGCGATCAACGACAGGATGCGAACGATCCCGCCGCGATTGGGGAGGAAGGCACCGTCTTTCGGCCGCCCCGCGGGCCGAGACACCTGGACGAGCCAGGCCAACCCCAACCCTCCCAGTACCACGCCCAGCCAAAAGGGGAAGAACCCTGCTCCGGGCCCCAACCGGGTGTAGTACTCCAAATTCCAGGACTCCCATACGATGAAGGTCGAGAACCCCACAATACACAGCGCCGCCCCTTGGTGGACCCGCTGCATGCCGCTTGACCTCGCTTTCGCGCTCCGCCTTCCCCGCGCTTCCCGTCCGTTTCAAGCTCCGAGATCTTGCCCACGCCGTGCAGGCGCCCCCGGTGATCAACCGATTCATGCCGATGGAATAGGGCAATCGTCTATATTCGATAGGGTTGATGGGAATTCGCTTTTGGGCACGGTGTGAATATTGAAAAGGCATTGGTGCGCCGAAAAAAGTTTAGCACAAGGAATGCAGGGGGTCCATGGTTTTGTCAGGGGTTAATGGTTCAGCGCAAAAATCAATCGGGCAAAGGTATTGACATAGGATTGAATGAGATAAAAAGGGGAAAAATGGGGATCCTGGAGGAGACTGGGGGGTCGGGTTTTTGGGGCGAGAAGACCGGGGGGATTTCGGCGCGATTGTCGAGAGCGAGAGCTTGTCCGGGGCATCTGTATCTGTTAAGATCATCTAACAGAGTGCTGAAAAACTTTTTTGGGTGTCATTGCGAGCGAAGTGAAGCAATCTCGTTCATAATTAAATCAAACATTTTGAGATTGCCGCGTCGCTTACGTTCCTCGCAATGACTGCCAGAATTGAATTTTTCCACAAACGGCTAAAGGTTAGAACGAGAGTATTTATTCAGTCCCGCCTATTTGCCGAGAAAGGAAAATTATGAAAGGGGCCGAAGTCTTAGTCCGGATGCTTCTGGAATACAAGGTTGAGGCCATCTTCGGGGTTCCCGGGGACACCAGCCTGGCCCTTTACGAAGCCATCTACGATGCCGCCCCGAAGATCCGCCATATCATGGCCCGGGACGAGCGGTCGGCCGGGTTCATGGCCGATGCCTACGC
>PMCE01000100.1:0-4540 GCA_003154025.1 Syntrophaceae bacterium | reverse complement strand
AAACAGACCGACAAGATTCCCGAGACGGTCCGGCGCGCCTTCCGCGTAGCCACCACCGGCCGCCCAGGCGCGGTTCACTTGGCCCTGCCCCACGAAGTCATGACCGGAGAATTTTCCCCGGGCCGACAGACGATCTTCGCCGAATCGGAATGCATTACCTACCCGGCGTACCGGACCCGGGGGAGCCGCAAGGTCCTGGAAGAGGCCGTCCAGTATCTTCTGAAATCGGTCCGTACGGTGATCATCGCCGGAGGCGGCGCCAACCACTCCCAGGCCCAGCAGGAGATTCTGGCGCTCTCGGAATGGCTGGCCGCCCCGGTGGTTACCACCATTTCCGGGCAGGGAATCATGCCCGATGACCATCCCCTGGCTCTCGGAGTCGTGGGCGACAACGGGTTTCACCCCTATGCCAACCAGGCCGTGGAAGAGGCCGATCTCCTTCTCTACATCGGCTGCAAAAGAGGTTCCGTTTCCACTATCCGGTGGACTCTTCCTTCCTATAACCCGACCCGCAAAATCGTCCAGATCGATCTGGACCCGCTGCAGCTTTCCAATAACTTTGCCAACACCCTGGACATCGCCGGCGATGCGCGGCTGGTGGTCAGGGACCTGGTCAATCTACTCAAAGAAGAGGGGAAGCCCCGCAAGCCATCCCCGTGGGTGGATGGTCTGAACCAAAAGCGCGCCGAATTCTGGGCGCAATCGGAGGCCTCCCTGCATTCCGACGCCGTTCCGATCAAATCCCAGCGCATCATCCATGCCCTGAACCAGCGACTGACTTCCCCGGCCATCGTCATCGCCGATGCCGGCACCCCCACCCCCTACATTACCCGCTTCCTGAAGCTGCAGGGGGGAGGGTCGAGGTTTCTGATCCCCCGTTCTTTCGGCGGCCTGGGTTATTCCATCCCCGCCGTGGTGGGAGCCCACCTGGCCAGGCCCGAGGCTCAACTGGTCGCCCTCTTTGGAGACGGGAGCCTGGGGATGTCGGCGGGGGAATTGGAAACCCTGGTGCGGTTGAAGATCCCGGCCGTTCTGGTACATTTCAACAATGGCTGTTTCGGCTGGATCAAGGCCCTGCAGGCCCTGCACAGCAAGGGCAAGTTCCAATCCGTGGATTTCACCGCGGCGAACATGGCCCCGGTGGCCGAAGGCTTCGGCCTGAAAGCTTTCCATGTCGAGAATCCACGGGAATTGGAGGCTGGGCTGGATCGGGCTTTCTCTTCCCGGGCGCCGGTCTTCCTGGACATCGTCACCGAATCGGAAATCTCCGAATTGCCGCCGGTCTTTTCCTGGATGAAAAAGGGGGGGAAGAAGGAATCTTCTTCCTCTTGATTTTTTCCGGATTACCGATCACCATTCATTGTTCACAACGTGGCAGAGCCGCAATCAAATCGTAGGGGCAATCACGCGAGGCGCGTGATGGTTGCCCATTTTAAAGGCGGTCCCGCCCCGGCGGGAGGGCCGCCCCTGCGCGGGAAAATTGGGCCCAGCGGGGCAGCATCGATGGGAAGGTAGGGGCACGATGCATCGTGCCCCTATGGCCTCTGATGGAGGAAATTTCCTTCTTACCAATTTGTAGGTAAGAAGTTTCGCGCTACCCGTTTAAAGAATTGTATGTGAACAGTGCAGTTTAACGTTCATCCTTCATCGTCTCAAGGGAGGTTATCATGAAAGTCATCGTTGTCGGCGCAGGATGGGCGGGGTGTGCCGCCGCCCTATCAGCCAGGAAGCGGGGCGCGGAGGTCCTTCTTCTGGAGCGGACGGACATGCTCCTGGGAACCGGACTGGTGGGCGGGATCATGCGCAACAACGGCCGCCAGACGGCGACCGAAGAGATGCTGGCCATGGGCGGCGGTGAGATCTTCCAGCTCACCGACGCCAATTCCCTTCACCGGAATATCGAATTTCCGGGCCACCACCATGCCTCCCTGTACAACGTGGCGTCCATGGAGCCGGTGGTGAAGAGATTCCTCCTGGGCAAGGGGGTCGAGATCCACCTAATCACCCGGATCGAAGACGCGGAGATGAAGGGGGGGAAGATCGAAGCGGTTACGGGAAAGACGGGGGAGGAGAAGGTCCGCTTCGCGGCGGATGCCTTCATCGACACCACCGGCACGGCCGGGCCTCCGGGCCAGTGCACCAAATACGGGAACGGCTGNNGCCTTCAGCGGCTCTTGCAAGATCCTCAAGGAGTCCCTCTCCCCGGAAATCGTCCGGACGCTGAATCAGAAAGGGGTGGTGATCATCCCCATCCCTCCCGCTTTGCGCATGGGAGGAAAGCTTTCCATCAAGGCCTGCCAGCAGTATGCCCTGCCGGAGTTCCAGGATAATATCGTCCTCCTGGATTCGGGCCATGCCAAGCTGATGACCCCGTACTTCCCCCTGGAAGCTCTGCGGCAGGTTCCGGGGATGGAGAATGCCCGTTACGAGGACCCCTACGCCGCGGGCCTGGGGAACTCCGTCCGCTACCTGGGGATGGCCCCAAGGGATGATTCTTTGAAAGTGCAGGGGGTCGAGAACCTCTTCTGCGCCGGGGAAAAAGCCGGGCTTCTCGTCGGACATACGGAGGCGATCGTCACCGGGACGCTGGCCGGGCACAATGCCGCGCGGTACGCCCGGAAAGAAAAACCGCTCGTTCTTCCCGATACCCTGGCTGTGGGGGACGCGATCCAGTATGTACGGACCATGATGCAGACGGAAGAGGGGCTGGGCTACAAATATACCTTCTCCGGCTCGGTCTACTTGGAGAGAATGAAAAAAAAGGGCCTCTTCTCGATAGACCCAAAGGAGATTCAGAAACGGGTTGAGCAAACGGGAATGACGGGGGTGTTCACTTGAACGGGCGAGAACCTGTTTTCATTTAAACCTTTCCGCATGGAGGTGGCTGATGGTTGAACTGACCGCTGCTCATTGGGTATATGCCTTCTTTGTGGTCCTCATCCTCATTACCATGGCTTTACGGAAGGATACCCCCCTGGTCTGCATTGTGGCCTCCTTTGTGCTCTCCTGGGTGGTGACCGGGGACTTGGTCAAAGCGGTCCAGGCGGTATACAATTCGATTTCCGTGGCTTTCAGCGAGCTATTGGGGATCGTGGTCATCATCTCCTTGATCGTGGCCATGGCCAAGATGCTGGAAGAGACCGGCCTGGCGGAGATGATGTTCCGGCCGGTTCGGGGAATGATCAAATCGCCCGGGGTGGCTTTCTGGGTGATGGGAGGGGTGATCATGATCGTGGCTTGGGTGATCTGGCCCTCTCCGGCTATCGCTCTGGTGGGAGCTCTGCTCCTGCCGGGGGCCATCGAGGTGGGACTCCCGCCGATCTGCGCCGCCATGGCCATCAGCATGTTCGGATATGGCTGCTCCCTGACCACCGATTTCATCATTCAAGGGGCGCCGGGGATCACCTCCAAGGCCGCCGGGGTCACGGTGGCCGAGATCATGTGGAGAAGCCTTCCCATGCTCATCGTGTGGGCGGCGATCGCCCTGCCGCTCTCCTACCGCGCGGTCAAGAAAGAAATCCGGGCCAGTGCCGGGAAGCCCATCGAATGGGCGCCCTTCGAGATCACCCCGGAAGCGATGGCCGAAAGGGAGAAATGGACCCAGTCCGGTCCTGGCTTCAAGAAATTTGCCCTTCCGGTCATTTCGATCCTCTTCGCCCTGGATATCATCGGCATGTTGGTTTTCAAACTTCGTGGGGGCGATGCCACCGCGCTCCTGGGGGGGACGGTTGGAATCGTCATGGTCTTCGTGGGCCTCGGCGCCTACGGCAAAGATGGCTTTGAAAAACTCTCCGAACACACCCGCGCCGGCTTCATGTTCGGAGTGCGCATCTTCGCCCCTGTTTTTTTGATCGCCAGTTTTTTCTTCATGGGCGCTCCGGGGACGGCCAAAGCGGTCTTCGGAGAAGGGGCCAAAGGACTGCTCTTTGACTTGGGTCAGGCGTTGGCCAATACCGTCCCCCTGAGCAAGATCCCGATTGCCATCATCCAGGCGGTGGTCGCCGGCCTCACGGGGTTGGATGGTTCGGGGTTTGCCGGCCTGCCCCTTGCAGGCAGCCTGGCTCAAGCTCTGGGCGGGCCCGCGAAATTGGACGTAGCTACCCTGGGGGCTTTGGGGCAGTATTTTGCCGTGGCCGTGGGAGGGGGCACCATTATCCCCTGGGCGGTCATCCCGGCGGCGGCGATCACGGGTACGGACCCGGTGGAGATCGCCCGGCGAAACCTTTGGCCGACCCTCTGGGGCTTCGTTGGGGTGGTGATCGTGGCCATATTCATGCTCTAAAATTTCAGCGACAGAGATCAGGGAGAACACAGAGAAAAAAAGTTTCGAGTTTTGGGTTCCGAGTCTCGAATTTCTTTTTATCTCGGTGCGCTCTGTGACCTCTGGGACAAAGAGATTCCCCGGAAAGGAGGGGATGATGGTAGCTTACAAGAATATTCTTTATTGCACCGACTTTTCCGCGAATTCCCGGGCCGCCCTTCCCCAGGCCATCGATCTGGCCAGGAAATACGGGGCCGCGCTTCATGTCCTCCATGTCTA
>PMCE01000091.1 GCA_003154025.1 Syntrophaceae bacterium | reverse complement strand
GTCCTGATGGAGCAAGACCTGGGGCAACCGGTCACTGTGGTGAACCGGACGGGCGGAGGCGGAGCCGTCGGGTTCACCGCGGGCGCGACCGCCGCTCCCGATGGGTACACCATGACCCTCGCCTCGGGGGATATTACCATGCTCCACTGGATGGGGACAGCACAGGTAGCCTATAAGGATTTTAGGGCCGTCGGGCAGTGCAATTTCGATGCAGCGGCGATCAATGTCCGGGCCGACGCACCATGGAAAACCGCAAAGGAGCTTCAGGAATATGCCAAGGCGAATCCCGGCAAACTGAAGGCCTCGGGGACGGGAAAGGGCGGATGCTGGGACATCGCCCGGGCGGGCTGGCTGATTGCAGCCGGTGTCTCCCCCGAAGCCATCCCCTGGGTTCCCAGTAGCGGCGCTGCCCCAACCCTTCAGGATATGGCGGCGGGCGGTATCCCGGTGTCTACCTGCAGCCTGGCGGAAGCCCGGGCCATGATTGAAGCCAAAAANNCTGAACATCTTCCCCGATGTCCCCACCCTCAAGGAATCGGGCGTGAACTGGGGCTTTGGTGTGTGGCGAGCAGTCCTGGTCCCCAAGGGCACCCCGGATCATGTGGTTGCTATCCTCGAAAAATCCCTGGATAAGGCGTACAAGAACCCCAAGTACAAGGAATTTATGGACAAGGCCGGCTTAGGCATGGTATGGAGGCCAGCCGCCGAGTTAGACAAATTCATGGCCGAGGAGGACGCGAGCAACCAAAAGATCATGAAAGTTTCCGGAATGATTAACTAACCCGAACCTTTTTCATGGGAAAGCGGCCGGAAAGGTTCCGACTGCTTTCCCTAACTCGAGGAACACCGATGGAAAAGAATGACTATATTGGCGCCGGAATTTTCATTGCCTTGGGTGTTTTTATCTGGGCGGTCTCGTTTCAATTCCCGGTCCTGGCAGGCGGGCACCCCGGGCCCTCGCTCTTCCCCCGTATCCTGGGCACCCTCTTCATCTTCTTCTCGCTGATTGTCATCCTGGAAGGCAGGCGTAAGTCCAAAACGCCTCCGGCTCCTCCTGCCGAAGTAGATGAAGGAGGAAATGTAACATTAATAGGAGAAGAGAATTATTTCAATGCGGTTCTCGTAATTATCCTCATTGCTGCCTTTATTGCCTTGGCCCCTCACTTGGGCTTCATCATTACGGGCGGGGCGGTTCTCTTTATACTAATGTGGAAATTGCATGTTAAGCCCCTCAAAAGCTTGATTATTTCGGCCGCTGTCATGTGCATGATATATTCTGTGTTTTCGAAGGGCTTGAGGGTTCCCCTGCCACACGGCTATCTATGGTGGTGAGAATGGATTTTATGATTCAAAGTGATGATAAGAGAATGATCAAGGGATGGTGAGATTATGGATGCTCTATTTGACGGAATACTCATGCTCTTTTCTCTAAAGACCTTTTTGGTAATCGTTGCTTGTTCCCTTTACGGCCTCTTCGTCGGCTCGATTCCCGGTTTGAGCGCCACACTGGCGGCCTCCCTGCTGGTTCCGTTCACTTTTTTCATGGACCCCCTTCCCGCCCTGTGCTCCATCGTGAGCATGTCGGCCATGGCCATCTTTGCGGGCGACATCCCCGCGGCCCTCATTCGCATCCCGGGGACCCCTTCATCTGCCGCCTATACGCAAGATTCTTTTGCCCTGACACAGCAAGGGAAAGCGCAATTGGTTCTGGGCACGGACATCCTCTTTTCTGCTGTCGGCGGCTTGATGGGCGCCGCGGTGCTGATGANNGGTTCGCAGGCGAAGGGCGCCATTGCCATGTGTCTGGGGCTTTTCCTCTCCACCATTGGTGTGGACATTACGCTCGGCTACCCCCGCTTCACGTTTGGAAGCGTTGACCTTCTGACTGGGGTTTCCTTTATTCCGGCCATGATCGGCGTTTTCGGGATTTCCGAAGTCATGCGCAATGTCAGCCAGAGGCGGATGGATTTTGCGATCACCAAAGTCAAGACGAGAGGTATTTTTACGGGAGTCGGACATCTCTTTAANNTATTGCGGCCTGGATAGCCTATGCCGCCTCCAAGAGAGCTTCCAAGGAGAAGGAGCTCTATGGAAAAGGTTCCATCGAGGCGATTGTGGATTCAGGCACGGCCAACAACGCCTGCCTGGCAGGAGACTGGGTCCCGGCGCTCGTCTTCGGGATTCCGGGGGATTCGATCACGGCCGTCGTCATCGGGGTAATTTTCATGAAAGGGCTCCGCCCGGGGCCGATGATCTTCGAACAACATCCGGAGATCATCTACGGGGTATACTTCGCCTTTATCCTCGCCAACCTCCTGATGGTCCCCTTCGGCTGGCTGGCGGTGAAGGTGAGTTCCCAGATGCTCAAGGTCCCCAAGAACATTCTTGTCCCGATAATCCTGATGTTCGCCATAACCGGGGCCTTTGCCATCAACAACGACGTGTTCGACATCATCACGCTGGGTGTTTTGGGCATCGTCGGCTACTTCATGGAAAGAAACGATTACCCGGTGGCTCCAATCGTGCTTGGCCTGGTCCTGGGGCCTATCCTGGAGCAGAATTTCATGACGAGCATGATCAAGACCGACTGGAATCTGCTTCTCTTTTTCACCCGGCCGATCAGTGCGATTTTGGGAATCTGCACCGTGACCATGTGGCTCTTCCCATTCCTGATGGCCTTTTTGGAAAAGACGAGAGATAAAAAGAATGGCCTGGAAAAAAACGGCCTGGCGTAGTTGCCTGAAGGAGAGTCAAAGTGAAACTCCGGCTATCCCTCCGTTGGCACATCCTTTACGAAAAGAGAGGGGAGGAAGATCAGGAACGATCAAGCCGGCATGATCAAATCGGAATGGGATTTGACGCTCTTTTTCATGCGACCCATCAGCGCCATTCTGGGTACTTTCACCCTTATTGTCTGGCTTTTCCCCTTTCTGGCCACCTTCCTTGAAAGGGCCAAAAAAAGTCGGCCTGCATAATGCAGTAAAAAAATGGCATTACTCCATTAAATTGCTGCATTATTGTAACAATATGTAATTATTTATCTTTTAATTTATAATATGCAGTAAATATACTGCATAACGGGACCTTCTCCAGGCAAGGCCCCTCTTTCTGCTCTCGGCCTCCATCCATAACCATTCAATTTGCTTGAGGATCCATTGAGTCTTCGGAGATGGCCTCCCTTGGCATCCTCTTTGCTGTATCAAAAAGCAAAGAGAAAAATCGAGAGGGGGGCAAGCCATGGATCTCAGCATTCTATACAATCTTCCCGATTTTGCCAATGCGGCGATGCCGCTGGGGTGGCCCATTGCGGTTTATTTCTTCTTAACCGGATCTCTGGCCGGACTGTACATTACGTCCGTCATTGCTACCCTGATGAAGAAAGAAGAATGGCAGCCCATCGCCAAGATCGGCGCGGTAGGAGCCGTGGTCCTCCTCATGACTGCTCCGGTGCTGCTCATCATCGACTTAAATCAGCCCTTCCGGTTCTGGCACCTGTTTGCGTACATGAACCCCACGTCCCCGTTGACCTGGGGGACCATTTTTTTGAGCCTGGATGCGGTTGTCTGCCTGGTTTATGCCTACTATGTAATCCAGGGAAACGCCAAGATGGCCCGCGCCTGGGGATTGGGGGGCCTTCCGATTGCCATCGCCGGGCACGGTTACACGGGGTTCTTCCTGGCCCTTTCCAAAGCCCGGGCCTTCTGGAATACAGCCCTGAACCCGGCTTTGTTCATGGTGTCGGCGATGGTTTCCGGGCTGGCCGTCTTGATCGTCCTGAGCAACCTCTGGCTGCGCCGGTACTCTCCGACGATGACCGAGGTGCAGGTGGAAAAGCACAGGGGCGTCATCGGCACGCTGCTCCGGCTCTTCATCATCTTTATCGTGGCCGACCTCTTTCTGATCGGCAGCGACCTTACCGTGCTGGCATCCTCGGACACCGAATCCTACGCCATGCTCCAGCTGCTGACCACGGGGGAATATGCCATCTGGTTCCTGGGGATTGAACTCATGCTGGGTGCGTTCCTGCCCCTGGGCTTATTGGCCCATCCGAAGACGCGGATGATCCCGGCGGTCCAATATGCCTCCGCGGCCTTGGTGATTATCGGGATCTTCGTCATGAGAGTGATCATTGTAATCGGCGGCCAGTCGGTTCATTTGACCTAAGGAAGGGAAAAGGGGAGCCCTTCGACGAAAAGCTCCGGTCTCGAAACTCGGGACCGGAGCTTTTCGTTTTAAGGGAGAAAGGGGGGAAAAACAATCGGCCCTATTTGAGCTGGTCCTTGAGTGATTTTTGCCCTTCGGTCACCCTCTCCAGGCCCCAGGTAATCCGGTCATCGGGCTTTCCCAGGGCCTGTTGCGCCTTTTTGTACAGATCTGCTGAAGTCTTCCAATCTTCGCGGGTCTCGGCGCAAAGGGCCAGATTATAGGTCAGGGAGGGAGATTGCGGGGCGATCCGGCTTCCGGTTTCCCATAGTTCGCAGGCCTTATCCAACCTCCCCCGTTTAACGGAATCCAGTCCCTGATCCAATAGTTGTTCCGCCTCCTTTGAGTTGACGCCCTCCTTGGATTCCATGAGGGGGAAATCGAAAACAATGTAAGAAGGGGCCACTTCTTTCTGGAAAGTCAATTTGGCCCGGTCTTTAGCCCGAAGGACCAACTCCACCTCATTGGGGGGAGGAGTCTTGCTGTCCATGCATGTGGATGAGACGGCATCTTCGCTCACGCTGGTGCGATAGATGACCTTGCCGGTCTCAACCTCGATCAGTCTGGCGGTGAAGGAAACGACGCCGTCCTTCTTCAGGCAGTCGATGGAGTAGTTATTCCATTTTATACAATTTTCCTCAGGGGACCTCGATTGGGTTTGGTATGTGCTTTTGGATTGAACGCATACCCGACGGGTTTCGGTGAAATGGCTGTTTTTCACCGCCAACGAGGTAACCACTCCGGTATACACCCCTTTGGCTCCCACCAATTTCCCCACCTGGGCCACGGCCGATTCCCCCATGGTGCCGGTTTGGGAAATTCCTTGCTCCGTTAGGATCTTCTCGACCCGGGTTTGGTCCACTAGAGTAAAATAGGGTTTCTCTTCAATGAAAACTCCGGCCAGGGTCGTCCCGAGTTCCGCAGACAACTCCTTCCCGTTGGGACCATCAAAGGGCAGGAACGCGATTTCCCTTATCTTCGATGCTTCGGAGAACTTGGGCGGGGCCAGGACGCTCGTTTTCATCACGGGCGCAGAACAAGAAANNTCGTCCGGAAAGAGGGCCGGTTGAGTTTTGTCAAGTCTCTTCCTTCCGGGGCGCCCCCGGGGATGGAGTCCCCCGCAAAGGGGGAAAACCTCCCCAGGCCGAAAGGTAGATCCTTTTCCTGCCGGCAGGGGAAAGCTTCCGGAGCCCGGGAGGCTGAGGGATCTTCCGGCCGGGAAGAGTTTGGCGAAAACGCATGGGGCTGGGCCTTGCTCAGCGCATTTTGCCGCGTACCGATTTGATCTTGTCCCCCAAGGATACCTTCTTATCCCTGCGGTCGTCCAGCTGAATGGTGGTGTAGACGCGTTGCACTCCTTTTTTGAAGGGCAGTTCGTGGAGCTTTCGGGCCAACACCAGAAGGTCTCCCGCTTTTCCCTCCACGATGGTCCCCATGTCGTGGAGGGTGTGGGGGAACTTCGTCTTTTTCAGATACTTGTGGATTTCGGCCACGTAAGGACTGATGCTTTCCCCCTGGTAGATTCGGGGGGAAATGACAATCTGCATAAGCGCCATCTTTTTTCTCCTTCCTACTCGCGGGCTGGAAGATTCGCTTCCTTAAAATCCTCAATCAGCAGG
>PMCE01000147.1:4829-7475 GCA_003154025.1 Syntrophaceae bacterium | reverse complement strand
AAAAAAGGGACAGAGCTGCTGGAAACACCAATCAGCCGCAGGGGTTTCATTAAAGCAGCCGGGATCGCCGGCGTGGGGGTTGCCGCCACCGGCTTTCCAGGGGCTCTTCGCGCGGCCGAAGGAAAAGCGGACCTCTGTTTTCTCCAGGCCTCCGAACTCGCCGCCCTGATCAAGAAGGGGGAGATCTCCCCGGTAGAGGTGGTCGAAGCCCTCCTGGCGCGGATCGTGGAGATCGATGACCGGATCCGGGCTTTTATCTTCCTCAACCGGGAACAGGCCCTGGAGGAGGCGCGCCAGGCGGAAAAGGAAATCCGCCAGGGCCAGTACCGGGGACCGCTGCATGGGATCCCCGTCGCCCATAAAGATCTTTTCGATGTGAGCGGCCTGCCGACGACCGCCGGGTCCAAAGTTTTGGCCGGGTACATCGCCAAAGAAGATTCTGCCGTGGCCGCCCGCCTACGCCAGGCGGGGTCGGTCTGCCTCGGGAAATTAAACCTCTGGGAATTTGCTTCGGGATCGATGGAGGTCTTCGGAGATGCCCGGAACCCCTGGAATACGGAGATGATCACCGGCGGGTCCAGCTCGGGATCGGCCGCCGCCCTGGCGGCGCATCTGATCCCCCTGGCCACCGGGACCGACACGGGGGGCTCGGTCCGCGGCCCCGCGCACAATTGCGGAATCGTCGGCCTGCGGCCAAGCTATGGGCGCGTCAGCCGGTCGGGTGTTATTCCGCTCTCCTGGACCCTGGATCACGCCGGACCGATGGCCCGCACCGTGGCGGACACCGCTCTGCTCCTCCAGGGAATGACCGGACCGGATCCCAAAGACCCCAGCACGCTTGGCCAACCGCCCTGGGACTTCAGCCTTTCGCCGAAGGAGGGTTTGAAAGGAAAGCGCATTGGGTTTCCCCCGGCGGACTATTTCAAGGGGGTTGACCCAGAAGTCTTGCGCGCGGTGCAAACCGCGGTCAAAGAGATGGAGCGGCTCGGGGCATCCGTGAGGGAAATAGACCTGCCTCCGACCGGATACGGGGCAGCCGCCTCTTGGACGATCGCCTATACCGAGGCTTTCGCCTTCCACCATACGGGATTCGGCCGGCATTGGGCCACCTATACTCCCGCCTTCCGCCGCCGGATCGCAAGCTCGGCAATGGTCAGCGCCGAAGAGTGCGCCGTGGCCCATCGGGTCCGCCAGCTCACCACCGCCGAATACTTGCGGGTCCTGGGGCAGGTTGACGTAATCGTCACCCCCACGGTCTCCCATGCGGCCTTCCCCATCAAGGGGCCCTCCCCCCTCTCGGACATGTTGAATTTCCTCCGTCCGGTCAGCCTGACCGGTTTGCCGGCTCTCAGCCTTCCCTGCGGCTTCACCGTAGCCGGCCTGCCCATCGGGATGCAACTGGTCGGCCGCCCGTGGGAGGATCGGATGGTTCTTCAGGTCGGTCAAGCATACGAACAGTCCACCGACTGGCACAAGCGCCTGGCGCCCATAAAGCCGGGCCCCCTGCCCTCGCCGCCGCCGAAGACCCCGGCCAAGGAGAGGAAGGTTACCGCGCAGTACGTGATGGACAAGGCCAAACTGGAAGGATTGGATTATATAACCCCCGCCGATGCCGAGGCGATTGCCCCGATGTTAGAGCCGATCCGGGAGCAGCTTGGCCTGGCGCGACAGTGGCTGGAGAAGCTTGACCCAAAGCCCTGGCCTCCCTTGGCGCTTTGATGCCTGAAGCTGTGAAAAAATTCAAACGGCGGGGAATTGGGGGAGCGAGAAAGGCTCTCCGCGCATCGCCGGGGGGAATATCCCTAAATTCCCAGGTAGGCCTTGCGAGTATGCTCGTTATTCATGATCTCCTGGCTCGTTCCCTCCAGGACAATCCGGCCGTTTTCGAGAACGTAGGCGTAATGGGATAGGGCCAGGGCATGTTTCAGGTTCTGCTCGACCAGGAGGATGGTGATCTTCTCCTGCCGGTGGAGCCGTTCGACGACGTGGAAGACTTCGTTCATCATCACCGGCGAAAGACCGAGGGACGGTTCGTCGAGAATGAGTAGCCTGGGGCCGGCCATCAGGGCCCGGCCGATCGCCACCATCTGCTGCTCGCCCCCGGAGAGGGTTTCGGCCACCTGATTCATCCGCTCCCGGAGGACCGGAAACAGCTTGAACACCTGCTCCAGACTCTGCTGCCGGACCTTTTTCGCCCGGGGGAAAGAAGCTCCCACGAAGAGATTGTCCTTCACGTTCATGGCCGGGAAGAGCTTTCTCCCCTCGGGCACCTGAACGATCCCCTTCTGGACGATCTGGTGCCCGGGACGATGGGTGAGGTCTTCCCCTTCAAACAGAATCCTTCCGGAGGTGGGCTTGAGGATCCCGGAAATGGTATTCAAAAGGGTGCTTTTCCCGGCGCAGTTCGCCCCGACGATCGAGATGACCTGGCCTTGGCCGACCTCGAAGGAGATATCCTTCAGGATCTGAATCTCTCCGTATCCGGCAAAAAGCCGTTCGACCTTAAGCAAAGAGGAAATCCTCCCCCAGATAAGCCTCGACCACATTCGGCTGGGTAGACACTTCTTTGGGCGTTCCATCGGCGATC
The DNA here is from genome assembly GCA_003154025.1 of Syntrophaceae bacterium. The sequence continues at coordinate 4,888 of PMCE01000147.1, read as the reverse complement.
TTCTCCCCGTGATGCAGGACGATGATCCGGTCCGAAATGGACATGATCACCCGCATCAC
>PMCE01000147.1:0-4824 GCA_003154025.1 Syntrophaceae bacterium | reverse complement strand
GGTCTGAACCGCCCCTTTCCCGGCCATGCCCATGCGCGCCAGTATCTTTTCGGCTTCCCGCTCCGCCAGGCGCACGGCGGGCTGATGAAGCAGGGCGGCGATCATGACGTTTTCCTTGACAGTGAGTTCGGGAAAGGATTGGGCCAGCTGGAAGGTGCGGAAGATCCCCAGCCGGCAGATCTCCTCGGGGTCTTTCCCCTGGATGGGCTGGCCGCGAAAGAGAATGGATCCCGCATCGGGGGCCAGAAACCCGGTCATCAGCCCGAAGGAAGTCGTCTTCCCGGCGCCGTTGGGGCCGATGATCCCCACGATCTCGCCCTGCTCCACGGAAAAAGAGAGGTTGCGCACGGCCATGAGGCCGCCGAAGCTCTTGTTCAGGTTTTCCACCTGGAGGAGGGACAAAGGTTCATTTCTCCTTTTTCGGGGAGAATCGTTTTCCGAAAAGGCCGACGATTCCCCGCGGGGCCAAGATCATGATGGCCACCAAAATGGCCCCGTAAACCATGAGGTGGATTCCGGCCGTCCTGGCTCCCAGCAGCGTGCGGATCAGCTCGGCGAAAGGGTAAAGCACGAAGGTCCCGATGACCGGGCCGAGCACCGTGCCGACCCCGCCGACAATGGGATAAATCAGGATCTCGATGGACAACCCGAACCCGAAGACCGTAAGGGGGTCGATAAAATAGGTGTATTGGGCATAGAACGTGCCGCCGAGGGCCGAGAGGAAGGCGCTCAGGGCGGTGGCCAGGAGTTTATAATCCATCACCCGGATTCCCATGGCCCGGGCGGCGTCCTCGTTTTCCCGGATGGCCATCAGGTAGTAACCCAGCCGGGTCCAGCGGACCCAGTAACAGAAGAAGATGTTCAAGGCCAGCATCGTCAGGATGATGTAGTAGTAGGGGACTTTGCTGCGGAACTGGAAGAGCCAGAGGCTCTCCTCCTTCAGGGGGACCACGAGACCGCTCGCCCCNNAGGATGGCTCCCAAAACCATGCCGATCCAGGGGTTCAAACCGATCTGCAGAAAGAGGAAGGTCGAGGTATAGGCCCCCAGGCCGACAAAGGCCGAGTGTCCGATCGAATGCTGGCCGGCAAATCCTCCCAGCAGATTCCAGGCGGAAGAGAGGTAGGAAAAATAAAGGACCATGATGAAGATATGGAGGGAATAGGAAGAGATCTTAAAAGTCAAGGGGAGGAGGATCAGGAGGAGAAGCGCGCCCGAAAGTCCTAGAAAAAATTTCCAATTCCCGCGTCCCATCATCTTCTTCGTTTCCCGAACAGCCCTTCCGGCTTCAAGAGGAGAACGACGATCAAAACCACAAAGGTCAAGACGGGGGAGAGAGAACCGGGCATGAAGATGGCCCCGACGGATTCGGTGAGGCCGATGAGGAGTCCTCCGAAGAAAGCCCCCAGGAAATTCCCCATGCCGCCCAGAATCACCACCACGAAAGAGGTCAGAAGAAAGACCGTGCCCACGGTCGGGGTCACGTAATAGAACGTGGCCAGCAGGGGACCGGCCACCCCCAGGCAGGCCGCCCCGAGGGAGAAGGTGATCAGGTAAATCCGGTCGACGTTGATCCCGAAGAGAATCGCGGCCTCGCGATTCTGGGCGGCGGCGCGGATGGAGCGGCCCAGGTCGGTGTTCTTCAGGACCCAATAAAATCCCATGGTGACGGAGATGGAAATCATGAAGGCGGCGAAATGGGGGACCCCGATGGAAATCTTCCCCAGGGCGAGGGTCTTCTGGGAATAACTGAGCTCGAGGGTGCGGAAGTCGGCGGTGAACAGCGCCAGGGCCAGGTTCTGGAGGAAGATGGAAATCCCGATGGTGAGCAGGATTTGATTGATCTCCGGAGCCTTCAGGATCGGCCGGATGAAGAAGTAAAAGGTGAAGGCCCCGAAGAAGAAGAGGATCGGGAGGATCAGAAAAGTCGCCAGGAAAGGATCGATCTGGAACCCCTGGAAAAGGTAGTAGGCCGCGTACATGGACAGCATGAGGAATTCGCCGTGGGACACGTTGATGATCTTGAGAACCCCCAGGATGAGCGTGAGCCCGGAAGAGGTAAGGGCGTAAATGCTCCCCATGATGAGGCCGTAGACCACGGCTTGCAGGAAAAGATCCAGACTGACCATCGGGTGATCATTCCCCTTCGGTTCCCGCGCCTAAAAAAGGAGGGGGAGCCGCCCCTTGGCTTCGCTTCTCCCCCTCCTGTCGCGAACGGGTGTTCTATTTCAATACGGGCTTCTTGGACGCGAATTTTTCCGGCCAGACCGTTACCCATTCCTGTTTTTGAACCTGGGTGACGATATACCCTCCGCCCACGTTATACCCCTTTTCGTTGAATTGAATCTTTTCGTAGGGGAGATAGAGCCGGGAGGCGGGAATGTTGAGGGCCGCCAGGGCATTGCGGACCGCTTCGCGGTCGGCCGAGCCGGCCTTTTCCAGAGCTTCCTTGAAAACCCAGATGGCCTGATAGCAGAGGACGAAGATGCCGCTGATCTCTTCGCCCATTTTGGCCTTGTATTTTTCGAAAAGCTGCTGCCCTCCGGGAACATCCTTGTTCCACATGTTGATCCCGAGCTTTCCTTCGGCGATGGGACCGATGGTCTTGATGTAGGAGGGATCGTTGATATTGCCGTTGTCGATGAATGGAACTTTGAGTCCCAGGCGGTCGGCGGTCTTGGCGATCAGGATGGCGTCCCCGATATACCCGGCCTGCAACACCACCTCGGGTTCGGAGGCTTTCAGCTTGGCGATCGTGGAGGTCAAGTCCGAAGCCCGCGCTGGGTAGGATAGGTCGGCCACCTGTTTAAAGCCGTTCTCCGCCAGGTATTTTTTGGCGGCGGCGGCATTGGACTGCCCCATATCGGTGTTCTCAAAGATCACCCCGACCTTGGTTATGTGGGCGAACTTCTGGGCATTCACGAAATTCAAGAAACGGACCCAGTCCCGGGCCACGTCGCTCGCCTTGGGCTCCTGTTGGAAGGTATACCGGAATCCCCGCTCGGTGATGTTGTCGGCGTAGGACACCGGCGCATAGTACACGGTCTTCAGCCGTTCGGCGGTCTGACTGGCGGGAAGGGTGATGAAGCTTTGCCAGGCTTCGGTCAGGATGACGGCGTTCTCCTTTTCCACCAGCCGCTCCACCTCGGAGATGGCCACCTCGGGTTTGCTCTGGGTATCCCCGAAAACCAATTCCAGCTTCGCCCCTCCGAGCGCTTTGATCCCCCCCTGAGCGTTCACCTCATCCACGGCGAAGGATATGACATTCTTGACGCGTTGCCCGGCCATGGCCAGAGGTCCGGTCAAGGGCAGCACCGCCCCGATCCGAACCGTCGCGGCCGCCAGGGCATCCCCGGTGAAGATCCCCAGGGACAGCGTCAGCACGAACAGGATCGTAAGTCTCTTCTTCATAAACCCCCCTGATTATGTTTTGAGTCGTAGCGCATGGCGCATCAGACCCTACGGAAGCATCATACCGTCACCGCCTGGGCCGAAGGGGCGATCCCCCGCTGGGCCAGCCACTTGGAAAACCGCCCTCGTTCCATTTCCTGCTCCACTTTGGGGGCCTGTTCGAGAAGGTAATCCACCAGGGCGTGACTGGCGTTGATCCCTTCCCGGGCGCCGTCAAAGACGATGACCTTCCGGGTTCCCGTGGCTTTATAAGCAAATTCCATGGCGGCCTCGAGAGAATCGGCCGTCAGGGCATAGGACATATATTCCGGGTTCTGGGGGCAGTTGCGGAACAGCTCGGCCATCTTCTTCCCCACCACGACCGTGGGCATGTGCTCGGCGAAGAAGGTGCTCGGATAGCCCTTAAAGGAATAGTTATTGATAATCATCCTGATCGCCGGGTTGCAGGGCGGAATTCCCTCGAAGAACGGCTTCCCCCCCTGGTCATAGGCCATCTCGGTATAGAAGCTGTAGGGGGTCAGCGGGTAATCCAGGTCGAACTGGTCCACGCTGGCGGAGATGAAATTCCCGAAGATCAGCCCCCCTCCGAAGGTGTAGGGAACCGGCCCGGGGCAATCCAGGATGGCGATACATTCGTCGATCTTCCCCAGGAGCAGGACCACTTTTCCGTATTCCCGGAGCGACTCCACGGTAATGCGCTCATTCTGTTTCAAAAGGTCGTTATCCGAGTCGACCCCCGTGATCCCCTTGGGGAAGATCTTCAGAATGGTAGAGAAGGCGAATTTCTTCCGCACGAACTCGGAATCGAAAATCGCCCGGGCGACGAAGTTGGCGCCCCGCGGGCCCAGGTTATGGTGGTAGGTCGACCGGGTCTCGTAGCGAGCATAGGACATGCCGAAGGGTTTGATGATGCGGTCCACCAGCCGGTGGAAATGGACCTCGCGGATGTCCGTATTGTGGGTGTGGACAATCCAGTCCGCATCGTAGACCCGCTGGATTCCATAAAGGGTTCCGATATCCGTCGGAATGGCCACCCCTTTATCGATGGGGGCCACGCCCAGGGCTTTCCCCTGAAAAAATTGGTCCAGGCCGAATTTCTTGAGGTACTCTTCCGACTCGCGGAAACGAAGCCCGACGCCGGCCCGAAGGCGAATGTCCGTCGCCCCGGTTCGCTCGGCAATGGTGTCCCTTACGGTTTTGATCATTTCCACGTAGGGCTCTCCCCCCATGAGGATGTAGCTGTGGTGGGAGGAGAGGATATTCACCGAGTGGTGGGGCTTGATCATCGACAGGTCCACCGAGCGCAGGGATTCGATCGTTTCGCGACGGATCTTCTGCAGCCCGCCTTCCCCGGGGTAAAGAATCGGGGTGGAGGAGGGAAAGAGCTCGCTCATCAAGACCGACCCCATCTCGG
>PMCE01000013.1 GCA_003154025.1 Syntrophaceae bacterium | reverse complement strand
CGTTGAAGTTTCGATCAGAGATTTAAATGCTGTTTTTTTCGTTCGGGATTTTGTGGGATACCCCAACCACATGGAGCGGAAGGATTTTTCAGATGGGGTAGACGCCCCGGGTATTTTATTGAAGGTGAATTTCAAGGATGGTGAAGTGATCATTGGATCCGCTTTGAGCTACGATCCGCAGAGGCCTGGCTTTTTCATCTCGCCCGCTGATTCCAAGGGAAATAATCTGGCCATTTTTGTTGTTTCCCAGTCAGTAATCCAGGTCATTTACCTCTGAATCGCCTATCCAGACAGAGATCAAGCGAACCGGCATACCCCCTAGCTGACCCGCCAGGATCCCAAGGTGGCGAGGCGGCCGACATCTCCTATCCGATCAAGAGGCAGGGGCCCCTTCCCTTCCGAGACGATGGCGGACCAGGCCATCCGTAGCCAGATTGCGGCCTTCGGAGACATTTTTCCCTCCTGGCCCGACTCAATCCGTTTCTTCTCCCCCGATCTTGCTGGCCAGGGGTTGATCAAGTTTTTCTTCCGCAAATTTTTGATGGGCCATTTCTTTTTCCAGTCCTGATCGACAAGAGACGCACAGCTTGGCCAAGGGCATCGCTTTCAGTCTCCCTCCCGCGATCTCATCCCCACATTCCTCGCATACCCCGTAGGTCCCCCCGTCGAGTTTTTCCAAGGCCTCATCGATTGCCAGCACCTGTTCCTTATTCCGCGCGGAAAGAAGGATTGAGACTTCATGGGTTCGCTCAGAGTCCGCACGATCCCCTTCGTCCCCAATATCGGATGGACGAGCCAGATCCTCGGGAAGGGATTTCCCACGGCCCTCCGACAGCAGCTTTTCTCTCATATCCAAAAGCCTTTTCCTGGCGGCCGCAATTTTAGCTTCAGGGTCTGTCTTCTTGGCCGGATTCAACGGACCGGGCTTTGATTTCTTAATTTTCTCTGCCATTTTCCCCTCGCAAGATAAATTGACCTATAAGAATTTGAGTCTCCCTGACAGCAAAGTCAATCCCCAAGCCTCAAAAAGATCCCGAAGGCGTTCCATCCTCCTCTTGGCCACCTTTTGAGCCGGTCTTTTGATCTTCCTTCATGTAGCCAAAAAATTTCAAGGAGTTTTGGGTCCACTTTGCCCTGATCTGACAATCTCATCCTTTAAAATGACTTACAGCAGGCGGGGCATAAACAATTTTAATTCAAAAGGAGGGAATGTAAATGATTAGGATCAATCTGTTGCCGGAGAGACTTCAATTGGTTGCTTCGCAACGATCGGCCCGGAACCGGTCAGCTTGCCGCCAGGCCTTGGGATAGAGCCGTCCCGCGGCGATAAGGTGCATTTGCCGGTCGAAGCATGATCATTCCCTCAACCTTGGGTCTCCCGGGATGTCCGAGAGTTAATTTTCCGGAAGCTGGAAAAATTGTCAAGGGAAAGTCTTGGGAGGCGAATTGGTCCCGGGACAGGTCAGGTCTCGTTCGTTCACCACATTATAACCTTGTATTTGGTTCGGCCATGGCAAGCGAATAGCTCGTGCTCCTTCCGCCTTCAGGATTGCGGACGAGAATTCCGCGTTCTACGAGAGGCAGAATGTCACGTAGAGCAGTGTCCTGGGAGCACTTGGCGAGTTTGGCATATTTCGATGTCGTGATCTTGCCCTCGAAGCCGTCAAGCAAACGGTTCAGGACAAGACGCTGCCGCTCATTTAGTGAGGTACCTTGAATGCGCTCCCAGAAGCGCGCCTTGGCTAGGACAGCGCTTAGAATGGTTTGTGCACCGTCGATGGCTCGGCCAAGACAACCGAGGAACCATTCCATCCAGGGCGTGATGTCCAGGGGCCCCTTCTGCGTCTGCTCAAGAATGTCGTAATAGGCCGCGCGCTCTTGCCGGATCTCTGCCGACATGCTGTAGAAGCGTTGCGGACTGTTTTCGGAGCGCGCCAGCACCATATCGGCTATGACGCGCGCAATTCGCCCGTTGCCATCATCAAAAGGGTGGATGGTAACGAACCAGAGGTGAGCCAGCCCAGCCTTAAGGACTTCGTCGATGTCAGGCGGCTTGTTGAACCAGTCCAGGAATGCCTTTATTTCCCCGTCGAGGCGTGCCGCCGCCGGTGCTTCGAAATGGACGTGCTCCTTGCCGACCGGGCCGGAAACGACCTCCATCGGCCCGGTGCTGTCGTCACGCCAAGCCCCTGCCTTGATCTTGCTCATGCCGCTGCGCCCGGTGGGAAACAGGGATGCGTGCCAGGGAAAGAGCCTTTCAGCGGTGAGCGTCTGGTCATAGTGGCGCGTGGCGTCGAGCATCATTTCAACGATACCCTCAACATTCCGGTCTGCAAGCTTGAGTGCGCCGATGTCCATGCCGAGGCGGCGGGCGATCGAGGAGCGGACCTGCTCGGCGTCCAGCTTTTCCCCCTCGATTTCACTGCTCTTGAGCACATCGGCCGTAAGGGTTTGCAGGACGGCCTCCTGACGGAGGTTGAAGCCGAGGGCTTCCATGTGGCCGATGAGCCGGCCCTGCCGGTGGCGGACGGCGGCCAGAGGTTCGGCGAGGCGCTCCCGATTCCAGTCAAAGCGGGGCCAGTCGTGCAGTTCGTGGGTATACATTCTCTGCATCTCCTGCGGAGATTATACCCCGGAATCACCGCAAGAAGCAAGCCTTCACCGCACATTCTGCGGAGAATAGAGCATGTAATCGACGCACGAGGCCCTGCCTGCGGCAACAATGTGCATTTGCGGTAGAAGCATGATCATCCCCTCAACCCTGGGTCTCCCGCGGGGTCTCCGCGAGGTAACTTTCCGGACGCTGTAAGAATTGTCAAGGAGAAGTCTTGGGAGACGAATCGATCCCGCGACCTCTTAATACGCACTCCCCCCCTTCCCTCCATGCACGACCGGAGCCTTACGTCATCTGATCATTTCCCCATGCGCTCGCCCCGTCCCCTATGCCTCATGCCTTTTCCGCTCCCGCCCTCGCGGCTTGCGCCTTGCGCTCCGATAAGATTTATTCTTTTTTCCCCACGCAATATTCTCTCTTCCGTCCCCCCCAAAACTTCCAACATCTTATTCCCGAACATCGATAAAAAAGGACGGTCACTGGAATTTACCAAGAGAAAACGGGTTGGATTTTTGATAGAATGAAATCTGGCGGAGAGGAAAGACAATAGCTTCATCCCCCTCTGAGGAGGTTTTTATGGATGAGAATAAATTATTGGAGAGAATCACGGTCAACCCGAAGATCTTCGGGGGGAAGCCGATTATTCGCGGGCGCCGCATTGCTGTGGAGCACATTTTGGGAATGCTTGCGGCCGGGGATGCCCCCGAAACGATTCTGAAGGGATACACCTGGCTGGAGATGGAAGACATCCAGGCCTGCCTGGTTTATGCGCGCAGGATGGTCAGCCATGAAAGGGTGGAACCTCTTCTGGTGG
>PMCE01000289.1:1207-4237 GCA_003154025.1 Syntrophaceae bacterium | reverse complement strand
GCGAAAGCCGGAATCCAGTTATTTCAATCCCGCTCTTGGCGGGACTGGACCCCGGCTTTCGCCGGGGTGACAATTCAAGAGACTTTTTACGAGACCATCAACCCCGACTCATAATATTAAATCCTTACCCGGGTCCGACCCCGGAGCACCCCTTTAAACGACGGCAGCGTCTTTTGGCTGCATAATCTCCTCAAGCTCCTCCCAGCGTGCATAAAGCTGCGGCAGTTCCTGCGCGATCATTTCCAGTCGCGCTTTGGCCTGCACTACACCGGCGCCCCCCTCTTTATAGAGGACAGGGTCCGCAAGCCGGGCATACAAGTTCTGCTGCTCGCTTTCTAAACGCTCGATCTGTCCCGGAAGCGCCTCAATCTCGCGCTGCTCCTTGAAACTGATCTTCCGCCTGCCTTGGGGCTTTTCGCGTTTTATCTTCGTCGCCGCTTTCGGCTTCGGCTCCGCCGGTGAAATCGGCGTCGCCTGCCGCAGCCAGTCGTCATACCCGCCCACGTATTCGCGCACCCGGCCGTCGCTTTCAAAGACCAGCGTGCTGGTAACCACGTTGTTGAGAAAGTCGCGGTCATGGCTGACCAGCAGCACCGTGCCGGGATAGTTGAGGAGCAGCTCTTCGAGCAGCTCCAGGGTCTCTATATCAAGGTCATTGGTCGGCTCGTCCAGGACTAGAAGGTTTGAAGGCCGCGTAAAGAGCCGGGCAAGAAGGAGCCGGTTGCGCTCCCCGCCGGACAGGCTGCTCACCGGGCTCCGCGCCCGTTCCGGCGCAAAAAGAAAATCCTCCAGATAGCCGTACACATTCCGGGTCTTGCCGCCGATGGTCAGCATGGGGTTGCCGCCGGCCACATTCTCAAAGACACTCTTTTCCCCGTCGAGCTGGTCGCGCAGTTGGTCAAAGTAGGCGATTTCCAGGTTGGTGCCCAGGCGCACGCCCCCGACTTGCGGCTGAACCTCCCCCAAAAGAAGCCGGAGGAGAGTCGTTTTGCCGGCGCCGTTGGCCCCGATGATCCCGATGCGGTCGCCGCGCATAATGGTGGCCGAAAAATCTTTGATGACCGGTCGGTCACCATACGCAAACGTTGCCCCGGTCACCTCGCAGACCATTTTCCCGCTCATCCCGGCATTCTCAACGCTCATTCGCGCCATTCCCGGGCGTTCCCTGCGCTCGCGCCGCTTCCTGCGCATTTGTTCCAGCATCCGCACGCGGCCCTCGTTGCGCGTGCGCCGCGCCTTGACCCCCTGCCGGACCCAGCTTTCCTCCTGCGCAAGCTTTTTGTCAAAGGCCTCCCGCTGGTTTTCTCCGGCCGCCAGCTCCGCTGCCTTGAGCTTCAGATAATCATCATAATTGCCCGGCCAACTCGTGAGCCGCCCGCGGTCAAGCTCCACGATGCGGGTTGCCAGCCGCCGCAGAAACATGCGGTCGTGGGTGACAAAAAGGATACTTCCTTCAAAGCGCGAAAGGAATTCCTCCATCCAGCCGATTGAGTCCATGTCAAGGTGGTTGGTGGGCTCGTCGAGAAGCAGGATGTCCGGCTTTCGGACCAATGCCCGGCCCAGCATCGTGCGCCGCTTGAGCCCGGCCGAAAGGGTCCCAAAGGACGCTTCCGGTGAAAGCTCAAGTCGCGAGATCACCGACGTCACGGTCTGGTCGAGCTGCCACCCCCCCTGGACTTCCAGGCGCTGCTGGATTTCCCCCAGGCGGCGGGTAAGGTTCGGGTCGTCATCCGCCTCCATGCGGGCGATGAAAGCGTGGTATTCCGCCACCACCCGGCCCACGCCGCCGATGCCGCCGGCGACAACGTCAAAAACAGTGCCCGGCATCGCTCCCGGCACCTCCTGCTCCAAAACCCCCTGCCGCAGTCCCTGCGCGCGCGTGATCTCACCTTTGTCGGGCAGCAGGTCGCCGCTGATGATTTTGATGAGACTGGACTTTCCTTCGCCATTGCGTCCCAGCAGGCAGACCCGTTCCCCCGGCTCAACCGCCAGGTCAACGCCGTCCAAGAGTGCCGGTCCGCCGAAGCTCAGGCACACGTTCTTCATATCAATCAGCGCCATAGGATTCCTTACTTTATGCGAATCATGGGGGAAAATTTGGAGAAACAGCGCGGATGGTTAAAAACCCCAAATCGTCATACCGAGGGCCAGCGAAGAACCACTGATCCTTTGATTCTGTCCCTTCGGCCTAAAAATGAGCCCTTCACTTCGTACACCATAGCACTTTGCCAACAACCCCACAGCCCATAGCCTATCCTATCACCATTTGCGGCGGGCCGGGCCAAATTAGGGATGTGTCCTCCCGAAGTCCATGCCGCCCGGGATCCCCGGGAAACCCTATCTTTCCTCAGGGAGAACGGTGTTCAATCTTTTACGTTTTCAAAAATCCCCACGGCCTCCTTTCCAGGGTAACCGCAAGCGCCACAATACCAAGGAACAACAAAAGAAGCCATCCACCAACCCTGATGATTTTCCAACGGGAATTGAGGATAGGGATATAGGAGCGGACACCCCAGGTATTTGCCGCCAGCAAGATAATAGTCAGGGACCCAGCCCCCAAGAGAAAGGTACTGGCGCGGGCATTTAAAATATACACAAGCGTCAAGAAAGCCTCCGTAGCAACATAAGGAGGCCCGAGAGCATCCACCCACGGGCCCACTTTGAGGGAAACCACTAGGGCAGGCAACCCCAGCAGTTTGGTAACCAGCACATGCATGGCCCCGCCGAAAAGACCCCCTGCAATCAATTGAGCGATGACAGCATACCCCAGGACCGCTAGGACCTTCTTCCACCACATCCCGGACCGAAATCCTGGAACCTGCCGCACCCAGCTAGCCATATCACCTCTGTACTTTAGCCTCAAAACACATCTTCCATACGTGGGGGGCCTTTGAAAAAATCAATATCGCAGGGGTGGTATTAAGGGCAAGGCTCACTTTATCATCCCGATTTCGTATCCGAGCTTTGTTTCCTTTTCCCTCAACCTGGCGATGGCTCTCCGGAAACGCATATACCTTTTTCCAGATTCAA
>PMCE01000289.1:0-1193 GCA_003154025.1 Syntrophaceae bacterium | reverse complement strand
CCCGTCTGCATGTAAGAATGCATGGTCCTTTCCCTTGAGAGAAGAGTCTGTTCCTCAGCCAGGAGGAGTCTTATATCCTCGTTCTTTTCCATTTCAAATCATCCTCCGTCAAGGAACTGTAGGGGAAAAGTGCCTAAGCCGTTAACAGGAAGAACCCGCCTAAATCCGCCACCTGCTCTTCCCTTAACCCCTCTATACCCCTTTGAGATGTGAGGGCCGTGTACCCGTAGCTTCCGGCATGCATTGTCGCCCGTGGGGCATAGATGAGCGGCAAACGCGGTATGCCAACCGCAATCAATAAAAAAAAGGCCTTCTACCTTCTAAAGTATCCGGTATGCCTTCGCGTGCATAATAGCCTTCATAGCCTACCTACGTCCCCGGCTCCACTTCATTTTATTCCTTTCAGAAGTGTAACGCGTGACCGAGCCAGAAGAAAAACGTCACGGCCACAATGTGCAGTATCCACCAGTTTCGTGTAAACCACTTGAATTGTTCCATGGCTAGCTCCATAAACGGTTGCCCAAGTAATAAACAAGACTGACGGCGGCCAGGTGGGTCAGCCACCATCCCATATTCGGATACCGGTAGGTAATGCCTGCTTTCGGACGGTTTGGATCATAACCGAAGGTCTCGAGGTCGAACAGGGCCTTCCCGACGAAGAACTTTCCCCAGACGATGAGGATATCGATCAGCATACTCTTCAACAGGATATCCGGCGGCGATGTCGGGGCGAACCAGCGGGCAATGGCGAAGTGGCCCATGGTGACGGTCCCGATGATGCACAGGAAACCATTCAGTACATAGCCATAGGCGAGCGTCTTTTTGAACCAAAAGAGTGCCGGGATGACGACAATACTCAGGATGCCGGCGACAAACGGCACGATAAAAGACGGGTTCTGCGCTATAAGATGGATCCGGGCGTGGATCATAAACCCCGCGAGGGAGAGGGTGACAAGCGCCCCCAGAAGGATCGATCGAGTATAGGTTTTAACTGTCATGGTTTTCATCCATTCGACTGTTGTGCTTGATCGTAATCGGGGTCGGACCAGGTTAACTTATTGCTTTTCATCTGTGAAATGTTGGGAACCGCCTGAGTCTCGGTCAGCCAGAAGCCATCTTACGGATGAGGTCCAGGTCCAGCCTGCCGGAGGCCCCCCACCCTTTTTGGCCAGGAGGAATTTCCGGCCTGAATT
>PMCE01000103.1:1215-7206 GCA_003154025.1 Syntrophaceae bacterium | reverse complement strand
ATCCCCGGGAGGCCCGCAGAAAGGGGCGGGAAGGAAAGGTGGTCGTTTCCTTTCAGATTGACCGAAAGGGGGAGGTGGGGGAGATCAGACTGGTCCAGTCCTGCGGGTACCCGGAGCTGGATGAGGAAGGAATGGCAACGCTTCGCAGAGCCTCTCCCTTTCCGTCGCCACTGCTGATCGAGAAAGAAAAATTGGTGTTGGAAGTTCCCATTCTTTTCAAACTTGAGGAGAGGAAATGAAAAACCCTTTAGGCAGCCCTTTGAAATCAGGGAATATGGATAGTCGAAAGGATCGCTTATAGGCAGAAAATCGCGTTCCTTTTCGGACCTTGAAACCATTTCATTGAAAATAAAATTTGAAGATACGCCGAGCTCCATACCGGCGAAGAAAGGGGGGAAGACCAAAATCGGCAAGGGCTTTATGCCCTGCAAAATTTACACTTAGACGTTGTGAATGATATAGAAGCAGGGCAGGAGACTAACCTTTGGCCAGGGGTCCCTGCCCTGCAAGGGAGCGCTGTACGTAAAACCACCCCCTCTTTAAAATTATCACAAAAGGGGGTGAAAAAATATGTGATTAAAAAGTCTGGAGGCGCGGCATGCGAAAAGGTGTGACAAGTTGGAACGTAATCATTTTAGGAGCCATGGTTTTATGGGGCATGGCGGGAATTTCACAGGCTCAGGAGGAAAAACAGGAAGAAAAGGCGGTGAAGATAGGGGAGGTCGTGGTTTCGGCAACGAGAGGGGAGAAGGAGATCGCCGATGTTCCAGCCTCGGTAGGCGTGGTTACCCAAGAGGAAATTAATAAGAGAAGCATCTTGACCGTAGATCAGTCCTTAAATACGCTCCCGGGCGTTTTTGACCGGCGGGGCAAGGGCCTTATGGATACCCAAGCAAGCATCGCTTTGAGGGGAATTCCGGATCAAAAAAGGACCTTGATCCTTATGGACGGGATGCCCCTGAACAATGCCTACACCGGTGACGTTTCATGGGCAGGATTACCCCTGGAGAATATCGAAAGAGTTGAGGTAGTAAAAGGCCCCTTCTCCAGCCTTTATGGCGGCAATGCAATGGGAGGGGTTGTCAATATTATCAGCCGGATGCCGGAAAAACGCGAGTTCACCTTAAAAACGGGATATGGTTCGTCCGGGACAAGGGGCGAAGCGATGGATGACCTCCAAAAATACTACTTATCTTACGGGGATAAGATCAAAGATAAATTCAGTCTTTTTTTAGGTTATGGATGGAAGGGGACAAACGGGTATCCAACTGACTTGAATGTTCAAAGCTCCAGGCCACCAGCAGGGATTAGCGGATGGAGTCCGACAACAGATAATCAAGGGAATCCCCGCACCCTGATCGGAGACAAGGGAGACAACAGGTGGTGGGATGATAGTCTCAATCTCAAAGCCGCGTATTCCTTTTCGAAAGAAACCGAATTGAGCGTGTCGTTCCTTCGGACTCAGTACAAATATGTCTACGAAGAACCTCATACTTTTTTGAAGAATGCGGCCGGCAGCCCGGTTTTTTCATATGGGACAGTGCCGCAATCCTCCTTTCTATCTGGTCTGGGTTACGGCATACAAGAACTTTATAATGCCAGTTTCAAAACGGAGGTGTCGGGATTCAAAGCAAAGGTTTCTCTTGGCCTCGCCCAGTATGAGAGACCATGGTATATAACCCCTGACGCAACGGCGACCATCAGCGGAGGTCCGGGGACCCTCTCGGAGACGCCCGCAGAAAGTTATTACGGAGATTTCCAAATCGAGACCCCTCTATGGGCAAGGCAAATCTTTACCTTTGGAGGAACCCTTCGGCATGACTGGGCAAATACTTCAGAACATACGTTGAGTTACTGGAAGGATGAAAAATCCACGACCGCCCTCTCATATCAATCTCGGGGGACGACCCGAACTTTTGCCTTGTTTGTTCAGGATGAGATCAAAATTTTAGAGAACCTTACCGCCTTCCTTGGAGCCCGGGAGGATTATTGGCAAACCTACGACGGATTTGCTAATTCGGTGGGCGTATCAAGGTTTCCCCAAACCTACGATTCAAGAGATGCTTCATCCTTTAGCCCCAAAGCCGCTTTGGTCTACAAACCTTTTGATGAGACGGCCTTACGGGCCTCTGTAGGGCAAGCCACCCGACCGCCAACGGCCTATGAACTGTACCGAACCTGGAGATCTACCAGCGGGGTCACTTACCAGGGGAATCCCAATTTGAACCCGGAAACAAATACCGCCTGGGATATTGGCGGCGAGCAGGGCTTGTGGGAAGGGGCCAAAATTAAGGCCACCTATTTTCAAAACTACTTGCATAACCTGATTTACCGCAACAGCGCAACCCCCACTCTGCAGCAGTATGTCAACGTAGGAAAGGCGACCGTTAGCGGCGTGGAGGCGGAGGTGGAGCAGCGTTTTGGAAAGTGGCTTAGGGTTTTTGGGAGTCTTACATGGAATGACGGAAAGATAAAGGAGAATGATGCCAAACCCCAAATCGTAGGGGCAAGAATGACCTATATGCCCGAATTGATGTATACCTTGGGTGTTGATTTTACAAAGGGTCCGTTTTCAGCAAACTTGATCGGTCGNNGATCGTAAAGTTCCTAACGGCCTCATTCGCAGTGAATAACATCACTAATAGTTACTATTTTCAATATTATTTAACCCCGGGAAGGTCCTGGTTTGGAGAACTTACCCTGCAATTCTAATGCAAACGACATAAGAATTCCGCTGGGCTTGCGGAGAACGAATGCTGCAGGGAGATCGGGCAAAAGCGTATCGAATCCGCTTTTGTGAATACAAATGGGTTGAAAAGGGATTACACCCTCAAGAAGCTGGGCGATCTGCACCATGCTCTTCAGGAGAGGGGTTACGATTAGAGGAATAAGTTTGAACGTCCTTATGATTCTTACGGATGCCCTTCTAGCCACGGGAAAATTCCTCCTCACGGTTATCCCGCTCTTCGTCTTGGGCGTGGTTCTAGCACAGCTATTCGTGGAGAAGGGATGGCTTGAAAAATTGTCCTGGCTGGCACGACCATTCATGCGGTTTGGCCACCTGCACCCGGAGTCCGCGGGAACCTTTATTGTCGCCATCCTCTCTCCCACTACGGCCCACTCCATGCTCGCCAAGTATCATCAGGAGCAGCGCATAACCCGCTGCGAGCTCATCATCTCGGCAATCGTCAACGCTCTGCCGGGTCATATAGCCCAGGGCCGCAGAGTCCTGCCGGTCCTGGTTCCCTTGATGGGCGTACTTGGCGTAATTTACTATTGCCTGGTTCTCTTAGCCGAATTTGTGAGATCGATTATCCTTCTGGCCATCGGAAGTGTGATTCTGCCTCGCCTGGATATGGGGCAGGTTCGGTTCCAGGAGTCCTCCCGCTCCCCAAGGCCTACAGCTAGGCAGGCGCTCATAAATTCATTGCGGAATGCCAGGAAGACGGTCCCCAGAATTTTGATAACGATGGTACCGGTTACTTTTATGGTGTTCGTTCTCATCGGTCTGGGAATTTTCGAATATGCTGCCGCCCACCTGGGAGTCGTGGCCCGCTATTTCCCCATCCCGATTGAATCCTTGCCGATTGTGGCGACCCGTTTGGCCAGTCCCATCGGAGCTTACACCATGGCCGGCAGCTTGCTCGCCAAGGGGGTGTTAGGAGGCAAGGACGTGGTCATGGCCCTGCTGGTAGCCACGCTTCTATCAACGGTGCCTAATTTAAGGTACCTCGTTCCCTATTACTTTGGAATATTCGGGCCGACGATCGGTACACAGCTCGTCATCGTCTCTACAGTGTTGCGAGTGGCGGTTTTTGGCGCCATGGTCGGTTTCGCGGCCTTTCTGGTTTGAGAAACAGGCGTTATCGGGAGGGTGAATTGCGCGACAGGCGCCGCCATCAGAATCGAAAGGAGCTCTCTTATGGTGAATTGGAAGTTGGCGAAGGAAGACCCCTACTATAGCGCGCGCGAGCTTGAGGAAAGAGCCCGGACCAAGAGATCTGCCGAGTCCTGGCAAGAGTTCGCAGACCTCAAGGCGAAAAAAGGAAGCTTCACTCTGGCTGTACATGGGTACCTTAGTAGTGCGCTGATCTGCGAGCAGGAGAAGCGGTTGGAAACGGCCCTGGATCTCCTGGAGAAAGCCTTTCAAAACGCCCGCCGCGCCAAAAGCAAAGAACTGGCCGTCATCGTTGCCTATCGACGAGCGCTGCTGGCGGGGCAGGCCGAGCAATGGGATCAGTGTATCGGAGTTTACGAAGAATTGGGCGCCTTCTGTGAAGAGCTCGGCAACTACTTCCTGGCCGCGGATGCCTACGAGCACGCTGCCGAGGTCATGGTGAGAACAGGAAGGGATACGGCCACCTACACCAAGCCGATACAACTCTGGCGGGAGAATGCGCGCTACTGGCGTGAATTAGGGCAGGAAGATGACGCTCAATGGAGCGAACGTCACATTGCGCTGTACACAAGTCTCTTCGGAGTGAGACCGGCATGATCGGAATCCTCTTCCATGGGCCTGAGATTTTCGACAGCGGGTGGGCACGCCGGATCATCGCCGGAGTTTCCCGCATCAGTGACGTGCGCTGTGTCCTTGCCGGCACCATGGGCCGGACAGCGGTTATCGACAGCGGATTGCAGGGCATCGAATCTCCCGGAAGTCAGCCCAGCCGGATCCTCAGGGACCTGCATGGCGCGGTAGACTCGGTCCTGTTTGCCAATTACGCCAAGTCCGAACAATCAGGATTGATGCATGGCGCGATGATTCTGGAAAAGGCAGACGTGAAGGTCCCGCTGCTTCAAGTTGAGTGCTCCGGCCATTGCTACGTCGAGTGGATAGAGGGAAGCAGTCCAGCAGTGATTCAGGTGGTCCAAGAGATGGGCTTTTCCAGGAGAGAGAGGCTGATGCGGCCGGCCGCGACCTGGGAAAGTAACGGAAAGATTTACCGGCGGGTCGACACAGCAGCTGCTGGTGAATTCCTGCTCGTCGATGGGATAGTGGTCGGCAGGGCACTGGGAGGGGAAATAACCATAGAGTGCGAGGGGGGCCGCATCGTCCATGTGCGCGGCGTGGAGATCAAACCTCACGGGATCGAGAAACTGGAACGGCTCGGCGGTATCGATTTGCGGACTGCCAAGTTGGCTTCCACGGCATCCATTCGACGCACGGCCCATACC
Organism: Syntrophaceae bacterium; assembly: GCA_003154025.1. The sequence goes on along the minus strand of PMCE01000103.1, from coordinate 2,031 downwards.
CCGCGAATTACCCCGATATCGGGAAAGGGCATGGTCTTCGTGGATCACGCCGGCATGCACGTATACGATCTCGTGCAGAATCGGGAAGGCGCTGTCACCGTGGGGGACGACACCACGGCCGTTGTGGGCGATATACTTTATCGATTTCAAATCCCCCTGATCGGAATCACGGACGGGGATAAAGACACTCTTCTCGGGGATACCCGCCTCACCCCCGGATCGACTNNGTCCGAGAGCGCATTTCCCTTCTGATTCGTGAACAAATTCTCCAGCGCCAAGATTACTGAGAGGCAAAACACGAAATGATAAGTGGCGACAAGAGAAAGGCCATTTACTTCAAGCGGAACCGGAAAGCGTCAAAGGCCTGGTCAAGTCAGGAATGACCGTTCTGGCCGTGCTCCATGATCCCAACATTGCATTCCGGTACGGCCAGGAATTCCTATTCGCCCGAAACCGGAATATCCGGAGACCGGGAAAGGGAGAGTCTCCCTGATATCCGGCCCTTCTTGGCGGGGTATACGGAATACCCATCAAGGTAACAAACGCGGAGGGAAATTGCTTTGTGACCGCGACGGCGGAGGAAGAGGATGGATAAGCAGACATTTTTCAATCGGATGGCCGAAAGCTGGGATAAACGATTTTACACCCCGGAAATGATGGAACGCCTTCCGCAACTGGTATCTTTATTCCAGTTTAAAAAGGGAGCGAGAATCCTGGATGTGGGGGCCGGAACCGGGGGAATTATCCCTCATCTCCTGGAAGCCATCGGGTCGGAAGGGTCCATATGGGCGGTGGATTTTGCCGAGGAGATGGTCA
>PMCE01000103.1:0-1154 GCA_003154025.1 Syntrophaceae bacterium | reverse complement strand
AGCCATCACCAGAACTGTGGCCCGGTATCCAGCGATTTTCTGCCCGAGGAAGGGGAGATGAAGGCCCTCCTGGGAAAAGCCGGATTTCAGGTCAAACGATTGATCGACCAGCCCAAACGTTATCTTTGTGAAGGGGAGAAAATTTAAGAAAGCCCGCCAAGGTGAGATTCAACGTCTCCCTGGCTTTCGCCATACCGTGGAATTGCCCCCGGGTCCTGATCGTGTAAAGGGCCACCCCAAAATCCTCGCCCCCCAGTTTTCGGAAAAGGAACCCTTGGTCGAGAAGGCTGCAGGAGAAAATAGGGTATAACCCGTGGGGATTAGGCTGAAAAAATTCGGATCATCATCCTGAGGTGATTATTCTTCCATTGGATGGGGCCTGTCCATAAGGAATTAGCAAGGTGAGAGCGACTTGCTTAGTATTCCCTTTGGAGTTATTTCCTCGCTGGACTCTCTTTGCGGAGGAAAGGCGTGAAAGCTATCGGAAAAACATGGCCCGCCGAGCCTGGTGATCCGAATTTTTTCAGCCTGATCCCCTACAAGAGGATAGAACCAGGGCTGGGGAAGTCTCAAAAACAGCCTTGACCCCCCGTTCCTGGATGGTATACCATTTTGGTATGGAATCAGGCCCGGAACCCGAGAGAGAACCAAAGAAGATTAAGGGGGCGGACGTGTACGCCCTGATCCGCCAGGCCATTACCAGCGGGCGCTTTGTTCCCGGGCAGCGCCTGAGCGAACGGGAGTTGGCCGCCCAGTATGGCGTCAGCCGCACCCCCATCCGGGAGGCCTTCCGCCTTCTGATCCAGGAAGGGTTGGTCGTGTATAAACCGAATGCGGGGTACCGGATCGTTTCCCTTTCGGAAGAGCTGGCCCGGCATATCCTAGTGGTGCGAGAAACTCTGGAAGGCATCGCGGCCAGGCTGGCCGTCCAGCGGGACCCCAAGGGAACGGGCGAGGCGATGGTGAAGACCATTGCCAAAGCCCGTCGCGCCCACCGGGAAGGACAATTGTCTGAATTGATCACCGCCAACCAGGGGTTTCACCAGGCTCTGGTGGAGCGGAGCGGGAACCCCGTACTGGCGGCCATGTACCACACGCTGCAAGGATACATCGGGCTCATGATGAGTGTTTCCCTCTCCTGGCCCCGGCGCCCG
>PMCE01000542.1 GCA_003154025.1 Syntrophaceae bacterium | reverse complement strand
ACACTGACACTCGAGGCTTGCATGACTGTTCGCAGGAGAGCAAGGGAGATTGCTCTCCAGGTTCTTTACCAATTGGATATCGGCCAGGCAGACCCCCAAGTGGCGCTGGCGGTCTATTTTGAGAATTTCCGGCCTTCCGAAAAGGCCCGGGAATTCTGCCATCGCCTGGTCGAGGGCGTCTGGCAAAACCGGGAGGAAATCGACCGGATGATTGAGGAAAACGCCGAGAACTGGACTCTCAAACGGATGGCCGTGGTGGACCGCAACATCCTGCGCATGGCCGCCTTCGAGCTTACCCATTGTCCGGATATCCCTTTCAAAGCCACCTTGAATGAGGCCATTGAATTGGCCAAGAGGTTCGGGAACGACGATTCGGGAGCGTTCATCAACGGGATTCTGGACAAGGTCCACTCGATCTCCGACTCAGCCCCCCAACCCTCCCCGCCCGCGGCGAAGAGAAAATCATGAAATGGGCCATCCTCTCGGACGTGCACGGGAACCTGGAAGCCTTCCAGGCCGTGGTCAAGGACCTGCATACGGAAAAGCCCGAAAAGATCGCTTTCCTGGGCGATGCGGTCGGTTACGGAGCCGACCCCAATGAGTGCCTTGCGATCCTCAGGGATCTGACCGATTGCGCCGTTGCCGGAAACCACGACTACGGCGCCGTCGGGCTTACGGACATCGAGGTCTTCAACGCCGCAGCCCGTTCCGCCATTCTCTGGACCCGGGAAAGGCTCTCCGAAGAGAATCAGGCTTACCTTCGCCGCCAACTCCTTTGCCGTCAAAACGGGGACGCCACTTTCGTCCATGCCACGCCGAACCAGCCGGAAGAGTGGTATTACCTCTTCACCTTTCCCGAGGCCGAAGAAGCCTTTCAATCTTTCCCCGGCGACCTCGCCTTCGTGGGCCACTCCCATCGCCCCCTGATCCTTTCCAAGGAGGGGACCCTGGGGGTGGAGGCCTGTCCACCCGAAGAAGCCGTGCTGAAGCCAAAGGTTCGGTACATCATCAACGTGGGAAGCGTGGGACAGCCCCGGGACGGCCACGCGGAGGCCGCCTATGGCCTCTACGACGATGCGGAAAAAAGGTACCTCTTAAAACGCGTCCCCTACGATGTAGCGGCAGCCCAGAAGAAGATCACCCATGCCGGCCTGCCCCCCTTCTTCGCCCAACGCCTCTCTCGGGGAATCTAACGATTACCGTTTCGAGTTTCGGGTTTCAGGTTTCGGGTTAAGAACGAAAAATGAAGCCAAAACCCCCAACTCGAAACCCGAAACTCGGAATCCGAAACTATTTTTTCCGGTTTGTGGCCCGTCTCATCCAGCTGGTCAGCTCTATCGCCTGGTGGGGACAGAGTTCGTAGCAGCAGTAGCAGGAAATGCATTTCTTCTCATCCAGGTGAGGGACTTTCCCGGGAGAGAGGGCCTGAACCGGGCAGTGTTCCAGGCAGACTCCGCACTGGGTGCACAAATCGCCGCGTACTTTCAGCCTGGGCTTGACCAGGGGACGATACAGGAGTCGATTCACCCAGGTTCCAAACCATCCGCGACTGATGAAAGGAAGGGGGGACCGGAACCCCGGCAGCGTCTCCCACGATCCTTGAATCTCCATCCGGGCCGGGTCGATTTCCCCCAGGCCCCGTTCTCCGGCGATGTCCAGGTAATCTACGGACTTCGTCGGGAACCCCATCATCGCGGCCATCAGGCCGTCCAGGGAAACCCCGTTCAACGAGGCTAGAACTTTTCCGACGGGGCGAAGGTCTCGGCCGGAGGGACCGTTGCCCTCCATTCCCACCACGGCATCCATGAGGGTGAGATCCGGGACGCGAATCTGATAGATGTCCACCAGGGCTTCGGAAAATTGCCTGGGTCGGGGGACGGAGAGGTGCACCCGGGCCTTCTCCGCCCCCACCAGGATTCCGAACATGTTCTTGACTGCTCCGGTGATCCGGGTCTGGACGTGGGTCTTGAACTTGGGCACGTTGACGAGGAAGTCAGCCTCCAAGACGGCCTTGGAAACGACCAGTTTATCCACGAGCGGGGATTTGCCGGATACCTGGACGGATTCCCTGGCCAAGTTGACATAGGCGCCTTCTGCGGCTTCCAGAATTCCGGAGATTCTCGCACATCGTTCGTTGGCGGCGTACCCGTTCAGTCCCGGGTTATCCCCCACCAGGCAGGTCGCTTCCCTCCGTCTCAAGGCCTTCACCAGGGACCGGATCAGGGACGGATGGGTGGTGACGCCTTTCTCCGGAGGGTAAGGCCCCAGCATGTTCGGTTTGATGAGAACCCTCTTTCCTTTCCAAGGGAGGGGGAAAGTATCGAGGATATTCTCCACCACCCCATCCATCCTGGGATACTCTGCTTCCATCACGAGGACGAAAGGTTTGCCGGGTAGCTTTTGTTGGTGGTCGGCCATAGGAAAAATCCGCGTAGCTCAAAATATTATGCTTAGATTATAAGGCCGGAGTGATCGATAAGGGAAAGGTTTTTCCCAACCCGGAACTTGCGCATTCAGGAGCCGGGTAAAAGGAAAAGAGGGTGGGTGGTTCGGACTTCAGGCCCGACAAAACCCGCCTCCCGGGCAGCAGCGCCTTTCAGAGGCTCGGGGCCCACTTCAAATGAAGTGGCCTGGAGTATTCGCTTAAGGAAACGACAGGAGGGTCAATCGAGGCCGGAGGCAAGGGAACCCGGCAAAACCTTTTCGCACCACCGGGCCACGGCCAACAACTTGCCCTCGCCGAAAGCTTGGCCTACCAGTTGGATACCCAAGGGCAACCCTTCCTGGCTCAAGCCAGAAAAGAGGGTGATGGTGGGAAGGCCGGAGAAGCTCCAGGGGACCTGGAACCAGGCATCGCCCGTGGATTGGAGCCCTCGGGGGGCAGGAGAGGAAGTGGAGGGGGTCAGCAGAAAATCGTACCGCTCCATGACCTTGTCCATGTCACGGCGAAACTCTCTTTTGATCCGGTGCGCACCAAGATAATGCACGCCGGGGATCAGACTGCCGACCTCGACGAGCTCGCGCAACTTGGGCCGGTACAGATCCGCGTGTTTCCCGTAAAACTTCCCGTGAAAGGCTGCACCCTCCGTCCGCATGACGATCCGGTGCGCGTCATGGACGACCGCGAAGCTGGCCGGCATCTTAACTTTTTCCACCCTGGCACCGGCTTTTTTCAGCAGGGCCAGGGCCTTCTGCGTATTTTGCCAGACCTGCGCCCCTGAATTTTTCTGGTAGAAATCCTGTACGACTCCTATGAAAGGAGGACGGGAAAGTCGTGGGGTCCGGGTGTAGTCGGAAACCGGTTCTCGGGTCGTGGTGGGGTCTTGAGGATCGTACCCGGCCAAGACGGTGAGCAGGATCGCCGCATCCGAAACCGTCCGGGTGAAGACGCCGATGTGGTC